>JAEINY010000188.1 GCA_016342595.1 Marinilabiliaceae bacterium | reverse complement strand
ATAAAAGAAAACACTAATGTTTGTCCTTTATCTACACTTAAGGAGTAAACTCCATCAGGTCTTGTAATCGTACCAGTGGTAGTTCCCTTAACTGCTACGGTAACACCCGGTAAAGGCATTCCATCTGCTGCGTCTGTCACAGTACCTGTCACCGCTGCCTCTTGTGCTTGTATTGATGTAATACAAAACATCGCCAGGAGAAGAAACAGGAGTCTAAAAAGATTTGACTGTCTTTTCATAAAACTTAGATTTACTATTAATTAAACATTCATTACCCGTCTTAAAGGATTTCTAATTGTGGATTTAATCGGAAAGTGTGTCTCTGTTAATACCTTTAAAACGACACTGAAAATTTTCCTTAAGGGCATTACAAACATAGGAACTTCATCTCACTTTGTAAACACTTTTTAACAGCACAATACACTTGTTTGCAGAAATATTTATGCAACCGTTTGCGGTGTCGATTGCGGTACCGTTTGCACTAAAATCACATGTTGTAAAACATGTTTTTTCTCAAAATGATAACCTTTAATTAACAACACATACAACATTATTACTAGTAAACAATTGTATACATCACGGAGATTAAAGACTTTTTATTATCTTTAACCTTGAAGTTACAATAGTTTAAATTCCACTTTTGCTGCTTGAATGAAATCACATCCAATTACCATAAAAGATATTGCGAGAATCCTGGGCATATCCCCATCCACCGTTTCCAGAGCGTTAAAGGATCACCCTGATATCAGTCCTAAAACCAAACAGTTGGTGCAAACTTTTGCTGAAAAAGTCAATTATCGGCCTAACGCCTTAGCATTAAGCTTGCGAAGCAGTAAAACCAACACCATAGGTATTGTCATTCCCGAAATTGTCCATCACTTCTTTTCCAGTGTCATCAGTGGCATTGAAGATGTAGCCTATGGGCGTGGTTACAATGCGATTATTTGCCAAACCAATGAAAACTATCAACGTGAAGTGATCGATTTACAAGCGCTCATTGATAACCGGGTAGATGGGATATTAGTATCTATGAGCAAAAACACACATGAATTCGCCCATTTTGATAATGTGATTGAGAACGGTGTCCCCATGGTATTTTTCGATCGCATCTGTGAAGCCATTAGTTCAGACCGCGTGATTGCCGATGATTTTGAAGGTGCACGTATAGCCACTCACCATCTTATTAAAAAAGGCTGTAAACGCATCATGCACCTGGCAGCTCCTCAGCACTTATTAATAGGCAAATACCGAAAAGAAGGTTATTGCAGTGCACTGAAAGAACATCAGATGGTGTGTGAAGATCAACTCATTGTGAAATGTGATACCCGTGAAGGTGTTTTTGCGAAAGCAGATGACATTCTACGATTGGCCCCTGAGATTGATGGCATTTTTGCGGTTAATGACAGTACGGCTATTGCTGCCATGCAGGTATTGCGTCGGAATGGCTATGAGGTTCCGAAAGACATCGCTGTTGCCGGATTTGGTGACGGGCCCAATGCTTCAATCGCCTATCCACAATTAACGACTGTGGAACAAAAAGGCTATGACATTGGCCAGGCAGCGATGCGTTTATTAATCGGTCACATTGAAGAAGAGGTGGATCAGGAAGAATTTGAAACGAAAATCTTCACACCTGAACTAGTGGAACGTGAATCATCACAATTGGGACAATCGTTTAAATAGTTCTCACTCCACTCTTCCTTTTTACACCAGGTTCCCTTTCTACTTTCTTCATATCCTAACCGATATACCTTCGAATCAATTCCGCTGACAGCGGAATTGACCCGATGGTAATACCTAAACGATACGTAACAAATACTTACCAATAGTATATATACTCATTCCCTCTAAAGGTATTTCCTTAATCCCCAAAAGGACACTCCGAAAACGTTTGCAGAACAACAAATAAATCTTTTTTACTGTGATAAGCTCTTTTTTTGATGCTTTTCGCAAACGTTTGAAATAAGATATAATCCTAATTTTCTATTAATTAGAAATACAACCAACAATCACATCCAATTACTATTGCCTATTTTTCTCTCTATATTTGTCTTGGATTTAATTAGAATGTGTCTTTCCTGTTAATACCTTTTTAACAGCTCCTCTTGAAAAAAGTGTGAGCAGTGGTGTTTTTTTATACTCCTGAAAACTTCCTTGAAGATTTTTTAGGCATTTGTATGTCTTGTTGAAGGTATGCAAATGTACATGCATTAGCTTTACCTGTTTCCATCAATGTAAACAGGTTATTATTAAAATAATTGCAAATGAAAAAATTACCATCACTCTCTTTCTGGCAAATCTGGAATTTAAGCTTTGGATTCCTGGGTGTACAATTCGGATTTGCCTTACAAAATGCCAATGCCAGTAGAATATTGACGAGCCTGGGTGCAGATCCGCATTCACTCTCCTTCTTTTGGTTAGTGGCCCCCATTATGGGCTTAATGGTTCAACCGGTTGTGGGAGCTGCCAGCGATAAAACATGGAATAGATTGGGCCGACGGTCTCCATACATTCTCTTTGGCGCTTTAGTTTCCATGATTGCTATGTTTTTTATGCCCAATGCCCCACTTGTGATTAAAGTGGGAGGAGCAGGTGCGCTGGCTTTTGGAGTGGTTATGCTGGCTCTTATGGATGGTTCATTTAACGTGACTTTTCAGCCTTTTCGTGCATTGGTAGCTGACATGACTCCGGAAGAACAAAGAAACTTGGGTTATTCGGTTCAAAGTTTCCTTATCAATGTTGGAGCTGTTATCGGATCAGCACTTCCATTTATTCTAACAGCAGCAGGTGTTGCCAACGATGCTGAGGCAGGAAAGGTCGCTCCATCGGTAATCTGGTCCTTTTATATAGGTGGATCATTATTACTTATCAGTGTGCTGGTAACTGTCTTCAAAACCAAAGAATATCCTCCAGAAGAATTCGAAGAATACAAAAACATCACCAAAGCAGATAAAGCACAGAAAGAAAGTTTCTGGAAGTTATTGACCAATATGCCTAAAACAATGAAGCAACTGGCTATTGTGCAATTGTTTTCATGGTTCCCCTTATTCCTGCTGTGGGTCTATTCTACGACAGCCATCTCACAACATTATTTTGGTGTACCCATCGATTTTAATGCCGAAACGGAAACAGATTCAGCGATCCGAAGTGCATTCAACGAAGCCGGCAACTGGGTAGGTATTTGTTTCGCTGTCTATAGTTTAGTGGCTGCTTTATTCTCTATTGCCATGCCTAAATTAATCAAACTCACCAGCAGGAAAACAGTTTATGCAGGCTCCCTTTTATTGGGTGGAATTGGCTATATATCCACCTATTTCTTTAACGACCAATACATGCTACTGATATCAATGGTCGGTATCGGTATTGCCTGGGCGGGTATTCTGGCCATGCCTTATACTATTCTCTCCGGTTCAATACCCCCCAAACGCATGGGTATTTACATGGGTCTATTCAACCTGACAGTTGTGGTACCACAAATATTAAGTGGCATCATTGGTGGCCCCATTTTGAGGTCCTTCTTCGGAGGCGAGGGCATCTACATCCTGATATTAGCCGGAGTAATCATGATACTGGGGGCCTTCATGGTATCCTTTGTAACAGCAGAAGAGAAAAACAACGAATAAAACAATGATTTGATGGGACAGATTAACACTTGCATTTTTGACTTGGACGGTGTCATTGTGGATACGGCCAAATACCATTACATAGCCTGGAAAGCATTAGCTAACGAATTGGGATTTGACTTTACTGAACATGATAACGAACGCCTGAAAGGTGTATCGCGTATGACTTCGCTGAATATCCTTTTGGAGATTGGCGGCGTTACGCTCAGTGACGAAGAGAAAGAAAAGCTAGCGGAGAAGAAAAACGAAAACTACAGAACGTACATCCTCAAAATGCAACCGGACGAAATAATGCCCGGCGCCAAATCTTTCCTGGAAGATTTAAAAAACAGAGGATTCAAAATAGCTCTGGGGTCAGCCAGTAAAAACGCCATGACCATTCTCAACCGTTTGGAGCTAACACATCTGTTTGATGCAATAATCGATGGCACCAAGGTGTCAGAAGCCAAACCCGATCCGGAGGTGTTCCTTAAGGGCGCTCAAGAATTAGGCACTAGTCCTTCGGATTGTGTGGTATTTGAAGATGCAGAAGCCGGTGTGGAAGCAGCCTTAGCGGGCGGAATGAAATGTGTGGGTATTGGCTCCCCGGAGCATTTAGGAAAAGCTCATTTGGTAGTAGATGGATTACACCAAATGACTTACGAGAAACTACTTGCTTTAAACGAGTAGACATTAGCCGATTTAAAGAAAGCCAGTCGCTCATTTTAATTGAGCCACTACATCTCTAAAATCAAAAGACAATGAAGGAGTATTTAAAGCACGATGAATGGTGCATCATAGAAGAGGGCTTCAACCCTGAATTACATAAATCATCTGAAAGTATTTTCAGTATCGGTAACGGAAAAATGGGTCATCGGGCTATGTTCGAAGAAACATATACTGGAGCCACTCTACAAGGCAGCTATGTAGCCGGTATCTATTATCCGGATAAAACCCGCGTAGGCTGGTGGAAGAATGGCTACCCTGAGTATTTTGCCAAAGTTATTAACAGTACCAACTGGATTGGGATTGATGTGCAAATCGATGGTCGTTACCTGGATTTGAACACATGCAAAACGAAAAATTTTAAGCGCACGTTAAATATGCGCGAAGGATACATCTTAAGGGAGTTCACCGCCTTATTGGATGATGGTAAAAAACTATCCGTAACTGCCAAACGGTTCGTCAGCATGGCGGATACAGAGAACGGGGCCATCCGGTATTCAGTGACACCATTAAACTTCTCCGGTAAAATCGCTTTCACACCTTATTTAGATGGTGATGTGAAAAACGAGGATTCCAACTACGATGAAACATTCTGGGATATACTGGAAATGGAAGCGCATGCCGGTGAAGCTTATTTAGTATCTGAAACCAATAAAATTGGATTCAGAACTGGTTTCGGTATGCAATTTTCACTTTCCATCGATGGCAATCCAGTCAATGTGATGCCTGAAGTCATGAAGAAAGAGAAATGGATTGGCAACCGGGTAGAACGGGAAATCAAAGAAGGTGAATGTTTCACCATCGATAAAATTGCCGGAGTGACCAGTTCTTTGAACTATGATAAAGCTGACATCCTTAAAGCGACCAAAGCAGTAACAGCTGCCGGATTCAAAAAAGGCTTTGACAGCCTGCTGAAAGCTCATGTTCAAAAATGGACAGAAAAATGGGTGCACAGTGATATTCGCATCAAAGGCGATATCGCAGCTCAGCAAGGTATCCGCTTCAACATTTTCCACATGCATCAAACCTACACCGGTGAAGATGAGCGCTTAAACGTGGGACCCAAAGGATTTACCGGCGAAAAATACGGTGGTAGTACCTACTGGGATACGGAAGCTTATTGCATCCCCTTCTTCATCTCAACAGCTCCTTCGGATGTAACACGTAACCTATTAATTTATCGTTACAAACAACTGGGTAAAGCCATTGAGAATGCTGCGAAACTAGGTTTTACAGATGGGGCAGCCCTCTATCCAATGGTCACCATGAATGGTGAGGAATGTCACAACGAATGGGAAATTACTTTTGAAGAGATTCACCGAAATGGTGCTATTGCTTTTGCCATCCATAATTACATCCGCCACACCAATGACGAAGCTTACTTAGCTGAATATGGCCTGGAAGTTTTGATGGGTATTTCGCGATTCTGGAGTCAGCGTATTACATTTTCGACTGAACGCCAGCAATATGTAATGCTGGGTGTCACCGGACCTAATGAATACGAGAATAACATTAACAACAACTGGTATACCAACAAGATGGCCAAGTGGTGCTTAAAATACACCATGGAAGCACTGGATAAAGTGAAAGCAATGGATGAGGCAAAATACAATGCCATCCTTGTTAAAACTAAGTTTGATACTGAAAAAGAGCTACCACGCTGGGCAGATATTGTTGAAAAAATGTACTTCCCGTATAACAAGGAGTTGGATGTATTCATGCAGCAAGATGGGTTTATGGACAAAGAGCAAATTATGGCAGATGATTTGGATCCAGCCCAACGACCAATCAATCAATATTGGTCATGGGACCGCATCCTGCGCAGTTGTTTCATCAAACAAGCAGATACATTGCAAGGCATCTACGTGTTTGAAGAAGAGTTTGACATGGAGACCATCAAGCGCAACTTCGATTTCTATGAGCCTCGTACCGTTCATGAGTCATCGCTTTCCCCATGTGTGCACTCCATCCTGGCGGCTAAACTAGGAAAAGTAGAAAAAGCCTATGAAATGTACTTACGTACCTCGCGTCTGGACATTGATGACTATAACCACGAAGCACATGAAGGACTGCACATCACCAGTATGGCAGGTACCTGGATGTCAGTAGTTGAAGGATTTGGCGGCAAACGCGTACACAATGGTCAGTTGTACCTAAATCCAACAATTCCGGAGCAATGGCAGGAGTACGCCTTCCGTATTACTTTCATGGGTAATGATTTGGAAGTATGTGTGTCCGATTCAAAAATTGAAGTGATCTCACATGCTCAAAATACTATTGAGTTAAATGTGTTTGATAAGTTAATATCTGTTGCGCCAAATAAGTCTGAAGTGGTATCTTTAAACTAATAATCAGAATCAAGGGTTGAACCCTTTTAGGGTTCAGAGAAAAAGCTGACAATTTACCACGGGTTTACACCCGTGGTTATTCACGTTTAACCACTTTGTGGTTAGAAGCATGCATTAACCTTAATTTATTCAGAATCTAACAATCAAATAATAATTAGAAAGATGAATTATAATCCCGGAGGGATTGAACTTGAATAACCCCGTATGAAATGCGGGGGAGTGGATATAGAGGTTTTAGGAACCCCAAAGGGGTTCAATAATCTTATTTACAATAACTTCTAAAGTAATTTCAACTCTTGATTCGCATTAATAGTATAAATCAGCGGGTGACTAAGAAAGTCATGCCTTAGTCATCTGCTGGATATTTGTCGAACTACTGGTAATCTTATTGGTAATGACACAGGGATTTTTTACATCTACTTTATTTGGTAAAAATAAAACAGAACTCAAAAAGCTGGAGCCGGCAAATTGGTGGGTAGATATGAAAGTACCTACCCTCCAGTTAATGGCTTACGATAACCTTATCTCCGAAACACAAGTCACTTTGGATTATCCGGGCGTAGAAATCCGTCAATTAACGAAAGTCAATAATCCTAATTACTTGTTTATTGACCTTTTCATAAAACCAGAAACTCACCCTGGAAATGTTTCCATCTCCTTTCACCAAGGTAAGAAATTGATAAAACAAGTAGACTTTCCGCTACTCGAACGACCAAACAACTCATCGAACAGGCCGGGATTTAACGCCAGTGATGCCATTTACCTCATCATGCCCGACCGGTTTGCCAATGGTAACCCAGCCAACGATGATCAGCCAGGCATGTTAGAAAAAGCCAACCGAAAGGCACCTTATGGTCGTCACGGTGGCGATTTGCAAGGTATCAGTGAGCATTTAGACTACATTCAGAAAATGGGCTTTACGGCCATTTGGCTGAATCCGGTTCAGGAAAATAACCAGCCCCGCTCCTCCTACCATGGCTATGCCATCACCGACTACTACAAAGTAGATGCCCGCCTGGGCAGTAATGAAGATTTCAAACAACTGGTTGATAAATGCAATCAGAAAGGCATTAAAATGATCATGGACATGGTGTTTAACCATTGTGGTCATTTTCATTGGTGGATGGACGATCTGCCAACAGAGGACTGGCTCAATCAGTTCCCGGAATTTACGCGATCCAATTACCGCTTATCAACAGTTTCTGACCCATATGCTTCACAAGATGATCTTGCTAAAACTACACAAGGCTGGTTCGATACCAGTATGCCTGACCTCAATCTGTGTCAACCACTATTACTGAATTACCTCATTCAAAACAGTATTTGGTGGATTGAGTATGCCGGCTTGAGTGGTATACGCATGGATACCTACCCTTATCCTGATAAAGACGGGATGGCCATTTGGGCCCAACGTATCATGCAGGAATATCCCCAATTTAACATGGTGGGCGAGGCCTGGATCTCACAAACATCAAAACTGGCGTACTGGCAAAAGGATTTTCCAAACCGGGATGGTTACAATTCCCATCTCCCCTCATTGATGGATTTTCCCATGTACGAAGCGATGAAAGCAGCCTTTAATGAAAAGACAACCTGGGATAAGGGACTATTACGTCTCTACGATGTATTGGCAGATGACCATCTCTACCCGGATCCCATGAACATGGTAGTCTTTCCGGAAAATCACGATGCCGGAAGACTCTTCCATTTTGTGGGTAAAAACCTGAAGAAATTAAAAATGGTCTTGGCATTTGCTGCCACAACACGTGGTATTTTACAACTTTATTATGGCAGCGAATTGCTGATGGATGGTGATGGATTAAAAAGTCATGCTGATATTCGAAAAGATTTTCCGGGAGGATGGCCAGGCGACAAGACCAATGCCTTTACTAAAGAAGGACGCACCAAACAACAAAATGAAGTGGTTGAATTCATGACCAGACTGCTGAATTATCGAAAAAACAGTGAAGTGATCCATACAGGCAAACTCATTCATTTTATTCCTGAAGATGAACTGTATGTTTATTTCCGATATACCGATGAAGAAGCTGTGATGGTGATCTTAAACAACTCAAAAGCAGAAAACAAAAAAGTCAACACCAAACGGTTTAATGAAATCATGCGATATTTCACACAAGGCACCAATATCATTACAGGCGAAAAAATAACGGATCTATCTTTTATTAAATCGTCGGCCAAATCGGCGACTATCATCGAATTAAACAAAAATCAAGATGACTAATAAGTGCTCAGGCTCCCGATAAACATTCGCAACAAGCTTCACAGGCTTCTACTTTTTCACGAGCTAAAAAGACAAAAAGCCACCGCTCAATTGCAATGAACGCTAAACGATTCCATTACGGCGGAAAGCCCCTCTCCCGGTTAACCCGTATCTCCCCAAAAGAGGAGAGTATGGGAAGGAGCATTATTGCTCCTTTTTTTTGTTTGCAATTCCACGATATATCTATTATTTCGTACATTTACACCAATAGAAAACAGATTTGTCACTGATCAACACCGTATGAGTAAGCTCACCAGATTTATAGCAATAGGATTATTGGCTTTTGTTGCGAACCTTTATACCCTATCAGCTCAAATAAAGCTAAGCCCTGAAAACTGGTGGACAGGGCATGCTTATAACAAGATTGTGGTGATGGCCCATGGCCAACAATTGGGTGTAAAAACGGTAAGTATTAAATACCCAGGCGTTACTTTATTGCGTACCATTCCTGGTGAAAGCCCCAATTACCTGTTTATTGAACTTGAAATTTCGCCATCAGCCCGGCCCGGAAATGTGCCTGTTCAATTTAAGGCAGGCTCCCGTTCTGCAGGGGTGATAAATTTTCAGCTTAAAAAGAGAAATGAATCCTATTCGCCCAAAGGTTTAAATCAAGCGGATGCCATTTATCAGATTGTGCCGGATCGTTTCTGCGATGGTAATCCCAAAAACAATAATATACGCAGTTATTATGAACGGATGGACCGCTTAAATCCGGCTGGTGTTCACGGAGGCGATTTAACAGGAATCAAAACACACCTGGATTATATCCAACAACTGGGTTTTACAAGCATTAATTTATTACCGGTGGCTGAAAGCAATCAAATGATATCTTCCTATCATCGAATGGGAGCCACCAATTTCTTTCGCATTGATGACCGCTTAGGTACTAACAATGACTATCAATCATTAATTGACCAGTGCCATCAAAAGAACATGAAAGTGATTCAATCGATGATTTTACATCAGGTGGGCAAACAACATCCTCTCTTCAGGGAAGCTCCGTTTAACAATTGGTTTTATCCCGGCAACACGAATTATATTGAAGGATTGGATTACGCTACATTAACCGATAAATATGCAACCCCTTCTGATTTCAACTCGGCTATCCAACAATGGGAGGAAATGGATCTTCCGGTATTGAATCAAACCAACGAATGGCTCCAAAAATACCTCATTCAGCAGACCATCTGGTGGGTTGAAACGTTCTCTTTAGATGGTATCATACTGGAAAAAACACCTCGCAATCACCCTTCATTCATCCAAAGTTGGCTGGCTACGCTGCATGATAATTATCCAAACCTGGCCATCCTGACCGATGTGCCGACCGAATCGGGAGCCAATGCTGCTTACTGGCAGAGCCTTATCACTAAGGAAAATACAAAAGCTATAGAACAAATACATACCAGCGATTATTCATTAGCCTATAAGGCCTCTGATGCTTTCTCGACTTTCAGAGACGCCAATGAAGGCATGATGGATTTATACAGCACGCTGGCTGCTGACTACATCTATCAGAAACCGGAAAATAACATCGTTTTTATTGATAATCATCAATTAACGCGTGCTTATACAAATGCAGATAAGGAATTAAACCAGCTTAAGATGATGATGGGTTTTGTCATGACCACCCGGGGCATTCCTTGTATGTTATATGGAACTGAATTATTATTGGATGGAAACATCAGCAAAGGAGAAGGATTTGTGCGAAAAGATTTTCCCGGAGGATGGGCCAATGACACTAAAAACGGATTTACACAGCAAGGCTTGACATCCAAACAAAGAGAGCTTTCTGCGTTCATTAAGCGTCTGGTCACCTGGCGAAAAACAGCGAAAACTTTACATACTGGTGAATTTCAACACTACAAACCTGCTGAAGGTATCTATGTATACGGCAAGTCAACGGATGATGATGGCATCCTGGTAATTATTAATAACTCTGACACCAACAAGTGGCGATTAGACCTCTCCAAATACCAGGATATGCTGAAAAATTTCACTTCGGCTACAGACATATTAACCGGTAACAGATTTGATGATTTGGATGATTTACTGGTATTGCCCAAATCTATCTTGATATTCGATCTACAATAGCTTCATTAAAAAGATAGGTATGAAGTGGAAAATAGCTTGGCCCGGTTCGATCTAACTGACTTTCAAAAAAGGTAACCCCATCTATAATTTGCTCATCAAACACAGTATGATTATAGTGTTCCAATACCTTATTTAACCGATCGCGATGAGGCGGGTAATTGAGGCGTCCTAATGTCAAATGCGGTTTGTATTCACGTTTCTCGACTTCCTGCCCGTGTTGTTTCATGATTTTCACAATCGCTTGTTGAAGTTCGATCAATTGTTCCCCATATTCCAAATCGGCCCAAAGTACTTTTGCCTTGCGCACATTCGGAAAAACACCCAAGCGTGCAATTCGAATTTCGGGTCTCGGAAAATCAGGGATCAATGCGCATAATTCATGATCAATGGACTCAATCAGCTGATCCGAAGATTTACCAATAAAATGAAGGGTGATATGAAACCGTTCAGGATTCACCCAATTGATTTTTTCCCGCACCAAGCGTTGCCGAATATCAACCAGTTGATTTAGGAAACGCTCCTGTGCCTTAATCTTTATACCGATAAAAGTTCGCTTCATGGTTTAGTGATTTGGTACCCCATGCTAAAGCTTGGGATTACTTTTCGCGCTATTTCAAAATATTCAGCGGGTGACTATGAAAGTATTACTTAGTCACCCGTTGAATAGTACTCTTCGACTTATTTCAAAAGTGATCAATCCGTTAAGACTTCCCTGTTCCCTGTTCCCTATTCCCTGATCCCTGTTCCCTGTTCCCTGTTCATTCCCTTTTTCACTCTTCATGAAAATATTGTATTTTAGATCTTCAAACAGTAAATTTACAGATATGTCAACACAAAAGAAAGTAGCCGTCATCTTATCCGGATGCGGTGTTTTTGACGGTGCCGAAATACATGAATCCGTATTCACCCTTTGGGCCATTGCAAAATCAGGTGCCAGCTACACCATTTTTGCCCCTGATGTAAATCAACATCATGTGATCAATCACCTGACCGGTGAAGAATCCGGTGAAACCCGCAATGTATTGGTCGAATCAGCACGTATAGCACGTGGTAAAATTCAACCCTTAAGTGATTACAAGGCGGCCAATTTTGATGCCTTGCTCTTGCCGGGTGGTTTTGGAGCTGCCAAAAACCTCAGCTCACTGGCTTTTGATGGGCCGGATTGCACCGTGAATTCGGAAGTTGAACAAGCACTAAAAGAAACCCACTCTGCTCAAAAGCCTATTGGTGCGCTGTGCATTACGCCAGCTGTTGTGGCGAAAGTTTTTGGCCAGGTGGAGGTAACCATCGGACAAGATGCCGGGACAGCCCAAGCCATTGAAAAAATGGGTGGCACACATACCAAAACAACCCATGGTGAAGTGGTTATCGACAGGGCTAACAAAATTGCCACCACCCCCTGTTACATGTTGGATGCTACCATTGATCAAATAGCTACGGGTGCGGCAAACGTGGTGGAAGCGACTTTAAAAATGGTTTAATTATATCCCATTTTTACAACACTAATGGCCAGGGCAACAAGGCAATCGCATTTAAAACTCTTGTTGTGTTTTATTTTTAACACAGCTTGCATTCTATACCGTTAATTTGAACTTCGGATATGTTATCTTAATTTTAACAGAACCAAATCCATACGTTTTAGCAAAGAATTTAACTTGCCTGTTACTTCCCGGGGGATTTGCCTGCCCATTAGCAC
>JAEINY010000187.1 GCA_016342595.1 Marinilabiliaceae bacterium | reverse complement strand
GCAGGTGAAACTGATAAAGCTAAGGTCGTTGAAAGAGTTGATATATCGGAACTTGGAGAAAAGATTGCCAAAGAATTAAAGCATATTGGTAATCTAGATTGTGATGTTTTTGATGTCAATGGTCAACTATATGTTCTGGAATTGAACCCTCGTTTTGGAGGAGGATACCCCTTCAGTCATGAAGTTGGTGTTAATTTACCCAAAGCCATATTGAAATGGGTACAAGGTGAAAGTGTAGATATCCAAAAAGTATTAAGGCCATCCATAGGAAAGTCTTTTGGAAAATGCGACGAACTGATCGAATTATTGAGTTAGTTTCTGGATATGAAAAGGAGATTGTTGGATTTTACCATTGGGCAAAATTTTATACTCAGTTTTGGATGAAAATCAGAAATGCTTCTGTTTTCTTGTTTTTTGCATAAAGTAAATGATGATTTGTCATTATTTTAAGAAGATAGGTAACCATATGTTAGGAGTAATACATATGTAATTAAAAGAAGAGAGCAAGGAGTTTAAATTAAGGAGTAGCTATGCAAATACACATTATGGAATATTTAGAGGCAACGTGCTCTAAATATGCAGATAAAGTTGCCATTGTAGACCGGGATCGAAGCATGACTTTTGAGGAGTTAAGAGGCAGGTCTATTTCAATGGCAAAATACATTATAAACTTAGAGGTGCCTGTTAATACCCCAGTAGCTGTTTACCTTCCAAAATCAGTTGAATGTGTACTTTGTTATTCAGCAATTCTTTATAGTGGTCGATTCTATGTGCCTATTGATACCAAATCCCCTTTGGAACGAATAGAGGTAGTATTGGGATCTTTAAATCCTGATTTGATCATTACCAATCAGTTATTGAAAAAGAATCTGCTAGCCATTGGTTATCCCGCAGAATTGATTATTGACATTGAATCCATCATTAACAAGGAAGCATCTGTAGAAGAAGCGTGTATACTTCCCCCACATCATATTGATGCCGATCCTGCCTATGCGCTATATACATCAGGTTCGACTGGAAAATCGAAGGGGGTGGTTGTGCCTCACCGGGCTGTGATTGACTACATTGATTGGGCGATAGACCGGTTTCAAATAGATGCTTCTTATGTGATTGGTAATCAGGCTCCATTTCAGTTTGATCAGTCTGTTTTTGATATCTATTTAATGATGGCAACCGGTTCAACAATGGTATTAATTCCGGAAGAACTGTTCATTTTTCCTGCCAAACTGTTGACTTATTTGAATGAAGAAAAAATTAGCCTGATTTTTTGGGTGCCTTCTCTTCTGGTAACGATTGCTAGTTTTCAATTATTGGATCAGATTGAGCTTTCCTATCTTAAAATGGCCTTATTCGGTGGTGAAGTTCTGCCAAGCAAGCCTCTTAATTATTGGAGGAAAAGACTACCAGAAACAACTTTCGTTAACATGTATGGTCCTACAGAGATTACCGTGGATTGTACCTATTATATTGTGGAACGTGAAATAGCGGATGATGAATCGGTGCCTATCGGTTATGCCTGCAGAAACTCCGGGGTGCTGATATTAAATGATAAAGATCAGTTGACTGAAGTAGGAGAACAGGGGGAATTATGTGTTAGGGGCAGTTCCTTGGCTTTGGGGTATTATAATAACCCGGAGAAAACCAATGAAGTATTTGTTCAAAATCCACTCAACAAGCATTTTCCTGAGAAGATTTACCGTACCGGTGATATTGTGTATCAGAATGAACGTGGAGAAATCATTTTTGTGTGCCGGAAGGATTTCCAGATTCAGCATTTGGGCTACCGGATTGAGTTGGGTGATATTGAAGTAGCTGTTATGTCTGTAGGTCTGGTAGAAAATGCCTGCGTTATGTATAACGACTCAAAAAAAGAGATTGCCCTGTTTTTTGTGGCCAACCAGGAAGTTAAAAAGAATGAACTACGGGTTCAATTAGTACGAAAATTACCTAAGTATATGATCCCTACCGCATATACACAATTAACTGAATTACCCTTGAATGCCAATGGTAAAATAGATCGGAAGTCACTGAAAAAGTTATTGGTGCAATAGACGAGATATCAACCAGTCTCTCACGGTAAAACTTAGATATTATACTATGAAAAACAATAAAGATGACAGAAGTAGTCGTTAAGATTTTAGAATCGATAAGGCCGGATAGTAACTACTTGGAATCTAATAATTTTGTCGAAGATGGATTACTGGATTCCTTCGATTTATTAGTATTAGTTTCGGAACTGGATGAGCATTTTAGCATTTCCATTCAGGGAACTGACATTATTCCTGAGAATTTTATGAATATTGAAGCCATCAATACACTATTAAGCAAATACACTTCTTAAGCATGAATCTGAAATATCATAACAAGAAGATAACAGGAATACTTACTGTGATTCCGGAAAATGAAGTGAAGTTTGAAGATACTCTGGAGAACTATAGTTTTTCCTTAAGACAGTCGAAGCAGTTGGGAAAAATAATGGGGTATAATCGTCAGCGGATCGTGCTTCCAGGGGTCACCGTATCGGATTTATGTGTGCATGGATTGAATTATTTATTTAACGAAGGTTTTTTGCATAAAGATGAAATTGATGCACTTATCCTGGTTACTGAGTCGCCTGACTATATTGTGCCACCAACGAGTAATGTGATACAAGGGCGTCTTAACCTGAAAGAAGATATTTTCTGTATGGATATCAATCAGGGATGTGCCGGACATCTGATTGGAGTCATGCAAGCTTTTGCATTGTTAGAGCAGGCCTCAATAAATAAAGTTGTATTACTTAATGCGGATGTATTAAGTCAGAAAGCTTCTGAAAGAGATCGCAACAGCCGACCTTTAGCCGGTGACGGTGCTTCCGTAACAATTGTTGAAAAATGTGAAGAGCAAAACACAATCTATGCAAATCTTAAAATGGACGGCAAAAGGCATGAAGCCTTGATTATTCCGGCAGGAGGATTTAAAACACCCTCTTCTCCTGAAACTGCTGTATTAAAAGAGGATGATAACGGTAACTTCAGGGCCTTAGATCATTTACACATGAAAGGAGATGCTGTTTTCAATTTTGTACAAAAAGAAGTTCCCTTAATGATTGATAGTCTGCTTGAAGTTGCCAAAATTGAAAAAGACGAGGTCGATTATTACATGTTCCATCAACCCAACCGGTTTATGTTGCAAAAGCTGGCAGATCGATTAGGGGTATCTTATGACAAACTGCCGAATAATATTGTTGAACGATTTGGTAATGCTAATAGCATAACAGTACCAACGGTGATAACATATAATTTAGGAGAAAAAGCGGAGACTGATGAATATTTGATCTGTATGGCCGGATTTGGCGTTGGTTTAACCTGGTGTTCACTATTGATGAAGTTCGGGGAACTGGATTTTTGTAAAATGATTGAGTATTAAACGATAGATATGTAACCTAATAAGCTTGTTTATGAAAGAAAATGACTTTATTATAAATATCAAGGAAGAACTTGAGATAGAAGAACCGTTCAGTCGTAAAACCAGGTTTGATAGTTTAGAGATTTGGGATTCTGTAGCTCGATTGGTACTGATTTCGCTTGTTGATGAACAATTTAGAATCCAAATGAATGCCAAAGATTTTGAGGTTCTTTTAACTCCGGAAGATCTAATTAATAAGATTGGAGTCGATCGTTTTGTCGACTAATACCGATTCTCTAATGACTTTAGCGTTAAGTTCACTTCCCCGAAATAAATCGGGGCAGGCTGCTTCTTAACACTTTTTATTAATAGACCGGCATTATACCAAGTGGTAATTTTATTATGTAATTGGTATAAGATCTTAATTTCTAACAGTTAATGCCAGATGGGTGTTATCTTTTTAGGTTCAAAAAAATGAAAGATATTGTTTTTGAGTGAATTAGATTGTAAAGTTAAATTGATGAAAAAGAGATTATTTATTGTTGGTGCCGGTGGTCTGGGCAGAGGCTTAGAGTCTTGTCTTGAGAAAGTGCCGGAAAATCTGAAAGATTGGGAATTGGTAGGATTTCTTGATGAATCAGCTACGGCATTGGAAGGGGTACCATCCGATTATCAAATTTTAGGAGATATTGATTCCTTTCAGTTTAAGAAAGACGATTTGGCGATTATTGCCATCGGTGATCCGAATACAAGAGAAAATATTTATAAGCGATTAAAAGGGAGAGTCAACTTTTTTACCTTTATCGATCCCGCTGTCATTGTTGGTAAATATATCCGGATAGGGGAAGGGTGTATCATCCTGACTGGATGCATTATCAACAATAATGCAAAAATTGGTAAGTTTACTACAATTTTAGAGAAATCCATTGTTGGACACGATTCGGAGCTGGGCGATTTTTGTTCTTTAATGCCAAATGTTGATATAGGTGGAGGTTGTTATTTTGGCAATAATGTTTTTGCCGGCACCAAGGCTACTATTATTCCTCGTCGATCCGTTGCTGACCTGGTTACCATTGGTGCGGGAAGTGTTGTCATAAGAAATGTGAAAAACAGTTGTACCGTTTTTGGTAACCCGGCCAAAAAAATATGATAACCCAGCCATCAAAAGATCTAATGGTTAAAAGCCTGATTTTAAAAGGTGGTCGAGTTAAAAGTTTGGATCTGCTCCGTGGATTTATGGCTATGTGTGTAGTAATCTACCATATACCGCAGATATCCAGAGCTGTAGGTCTGCCACATTTTTCCGAATGGCCAATGTTTAACAGGGGAACGGAAGCGGTGTTTGTATTTTTTACCTTAAGTGGTTACCTCATTATTGGTTTACTTTATGATGAGAAAGAATATTTTGGATCAATTAATATTAAGAATTTTTATATAAGAAGGATTCTACGATTATATCCGGTTTATTATTTAGTGTTAACATTTGGCTTTGTTTTTTATCATTTTTTACTCCCTCTGTTTGGTATTCCTTACGAGACGAATTATAACCTCATTGAAGCTATTGTATTAAATGTAGCTTTTTTGCCCAATGTATTTAAAACACTTTATGAACCGGGATCAATATTATTAGTTTTATGGTCTATTGGCATAGAAGAACAATTTTACTTGGTTATTGCACCATTATTAGCAGTACTGGCACTTAACCGGTATATCGGAGGCTTAGTTGTATTTACATTGGTTTATTTTATTTTTTCCCACACCAATTATTTTACTTTTCTAAAAGAATATTCGCTTTATTATTATTTTATGTCGGCAGGAGGTGCTTTTGCTGTTCTTAATAGGAATGGTTATATGTTATCTTTCAAATCTTCCTTTGCTCGTTTGGGTGTTTATCTTGTTTTTCTGTTCTATTTTAGTACCGATTGGTTTCAATTCCATAACGAAACTGCTAAAGGAGCCTTTGAACTCATCCTTTTTTGTGTATTAATTGTCAATTTAGTGGTTGATGATAAGCGATTCGAAAAATTCAGGTTAATGCAGTATCTGGGGAAAATATCATATGGTATTTATATGTACCATATGATCGTTGTAAACCTCGTTTTATTTCTTTTTTTGAAGGTGCATTCATTATTCCATTTATCGTCAACAACGGTTATCATACTTATTAATTTAAGTTGTATAATGGGAACCATTTTGGTTTCGCATATTTCATTTAAATATTTCGAGTCCAAATTCTTACTTCTTAAGTATAAATTCCGTGATTAGTTTAAGTGGAAATCAAGCAATTATCTTAACTGTCTCTTTCCGGAAGGATGATGCCACTATGGGGCCTACGAGAGCTATTTATTTATTTTAATTAGACGAATTATTATGTGCGGAATTGCGGGTGTTTATGGAAAGGATCATAGTAAAGATTCAAGACGGAATGAAATTCAAAATATGATTGCTTCCCTTCGTCACCGGGGGCCTGATGGTTATGGCTATTATATTTCTCCGGAAATTTCCCTTGGACACTCTCGTTTATCAATTGTTGACCTCTCAACAGGTGATCAGCCTTTAATGACCGATAATTGTGTCATTTCCTTTAATGGCGAAATTTATAATTATATCGAATTACGAAAAGAATTACAACACCGGGGTGTCCACTTTTCAACAACAAGCGATACTGAAGTTTTATTGAAGGCTTATGAGTTTTATGGTGAAAAATGCTTTGAACGCTTGAATGGTCAATTTGCTGTACTTATTTGGGATAAGAAAAAGAAAGAGTTGGTTATTGCCAGAGATCGCTATGGAATAAGGCCTCTCTATATTTTAGAGCATAAGGATAAGATTTACTTTTCTTCGGAGTTAAAGGCATTTGATCATATAAAAGGATATTCACGTGAATTTGATCCGGAACGATTATTTGAACATTGCCTGCTTTGGAATACCTATTCGGATCATACCGTATACAGGGGGATAAAGTCGTTGCCCGGTGGTCGTTTTGCTAAATTTAAAGATGGGATAAAAGTTTTAGAACAAAAGTATTACGAGCTTGGCGGGAATTACCTTTGCCATCAACGTTCATATACGGATGTGGAAGAGGAATTCAACTATTTGTTACAAGATGCCGTTCAATTGCGTCTTAGAAGCGACGTGCCGGTTGGTGCCTATCTGAGTGGCGGGATTGACAGTTCGGTGATTACCCATTTGGTTCACTCTAAAACCCGGAAGCGATTTAAAACTTTTTCCATCGCTTTTGATGATAAAGAATTTGATGAATCCTCATTTCAGAACGATATGGTACGGCAAATCAATTCCGACCATTTTTCGTTGAATATTAATCATAAACATATTGATGAGTATTTTCCGGAGGCAATCTACCATACAGAACGCCCTGTCTTTCGAACAGCTTCAGTCCCCTTATTTTTATTATCCGAAAAAGTCAGGGAGCATGATATCAAAGTAGTTTTAACCGGCGAAGGTGCTGATGAAATTCTATGGGGTTATGATTCCTTTAAAGAGGTAAAAATGTTGGAATTTTGGTCTAAGTTTCCGGAATCCAATATCCGCCCCCAATTAATCAAAAAGTTATATCCGCATTTAAATCATTACAGCGATGAACGTCAATATGGCATGATGAAGATGTTTTATGAAGGCTTTTTAGGTGGGGTTGACAATAGGCTGGCATCGCTTAATATACGTATTCATAACAATAAAATAATCAAGAACTATTTTAATAAAGACCACCACCTTTCGTATAATGAATCTTCTTTCATTCAGTCCATATTACCTGATTTACCAAAGAATTACGACTCATGGAATCAGCTACAACAAAATCAGTATATGGAAATGAAAACTTTATTGTCAGGCTACCTGTTGTCTTCTCAAGGCGATCGGATGTCGTTGGCACATGGTGTTGAAGGGAGATATCCTTTCTTAGATCATCGCTTAGTTGATTGTCTTTTTTCGGTCAATGAAAAATTTAAAATGAACGGGTTTTCCCAAAAGTACCTGTTAAGCCAATCCTTTAAAAAACAGATACCACCTTCCATTGTGAATCGTCCCAAACGTCCGTATATGTCGCCTGATTTAAGATCGTTTATTGTTGATGGAAAGCCAACTGAAAATACGGCCTATTTCCTTAGTGAAGATCTAATCAAGGAGTATGGTTTGTTTAATTTCAAATTTGTGCAACGTTTTCTCAATAAGTTTAAAAATGGTATTCCATCGAATATTGGTTACAGAGACAATATGATTATCACTTTTATCTTATCAACGCAGATAGCCAATTACTGGATCAAACATCCAAGGCAGTATGCCCTTTCGCAAGATGATTTAAAAGTTGAAATTATTGACTATTAAAAGATAGTGATCTTTGTGAGGAATATGAAATGCTTTAACCTTTAATGTGATATCAAAACATGAACAACCTGATTAGCTATTATAAATTTTAAAATTATGAGTAGTAAAAAAGAAATACAAGCGCGGTTAATCCAATTTCTATGCCTTCAATTTATGGTTGATGAAGAGGATATTGAGTTGGATGAGTCGCTCGTGGATACCGGAATTATTGATTCAATGGGGCTGATTGAGATCGTTTCATACATTGAAAACGAGTATGCTATGAAAGTACCGGAAGAAATGATGAATCGGGCCAATTTTGGTTCTGTCGATAAAATTGTTGATTTCATTACACACCAAATTAAGGCCATATATTAATGGGAATGAGATCGAGGCGATAGTTGAAGCCTAGTTATATAATTAATCTCAGGTAAATGTATCAGTAATCAATTCTTTACAGATAAAAAGAGTTTTGTTTTCAAAGAGCTCGAAGTCAATCTATAACTTTTTAAAGATGCTTTCACCACTCTCAACTATTCAAAAACAGTTTTACATCAATAACATGATGTATCCAAAGGATACATCATATAATATACCATTAGTTTATAAAGTTAATGGTACGCTCAATCCGCTTATTTTAGAAAATGCTGTTAATACGATAATTGGTAAATACGATATTTTAAGATCATCTTTTAAAAGAAATGGTAAACAACTCAATCGATTAACTCATGATGCGGAAACGAGCGAAATTAAAGTAGAACAAGTTTTATTATCTACTGATTTTATTGATACCAACACCACTGAAATTGAGGAAGCTATTCACAAACCCTTTAATTTGGAAGAATGGCCACTTTTACGAGTAAAATTATTTGTTTATAAAAACGAGGTGTCAGTACTAACGTTTACTTTTCACCATATAATTATTGATCTTCATTCCTATCATATTTTTGCGGGAGAATTATCTCAGCATTATAATGATTACATTAAGCATACACCAGTTAACAGTGGGAAAAGTAACGGCAATTATACCAATTTTGTTGACTGGGAAAGTAAATGGATTAATAGCAATGATGCTGCAAAAATGTTTGATTTCTGGAGACATCAGTTAGATGCCCGGAATTGTTTACTAAAGCTGCCTACTGATTTTAAAAGGCCATCCAAGCAAAGCAAGCAAGGTAAAAGAATTTATTTTGCTTTAGATGAAAAGAGAACTTCTGACGTAAAACATCTGGCCAAATCTAATGGTGTTGCGTCTTTTTCTGTTCTGTTGGCAGGCTATGCATTGCTTTGTCATCAGCTAAGTGGCCAGGAACTTATTGTTATAGGTGTTCCTTTATCAAATCGCCGGCTTGCAAATAATAAAAGTATTATTGGACCACTTATTAATATCTTACCTATTGTAATTGATTTTTCCAGTTCAAAAAAATCACGAGTACTGATTCGAGATGTTCGTATGGCATTACTTAAAGCACATCGGAATCAGGAAATGCCGTTTTTACATCTGGTCAATCATCTGGATATTAAAAAGAGTTTTGCCTATAATCCGGTTTTCCAGGTTGGTTTTGCGAATGAACCTCGAATAGCACTTTCGTTTAGCGGTGTTAGCACAGAACCATTGATTATTGAACGTAAAGGAGCTCAGCTCGATCTGTTTTATACCTTTTGGGAAGACGATAAAAAAATTCATGGGTACCTGGAGTATTCATCTGATCTTTTTACCGAGGCAACCATCATTAAATGGATTGTGAAATTTAAAAACGTGGTTAAATCTTTATGTGAGAACCATTGTTAGTGTGAATTATAAGGTATTTGTTTTTTAATCAAATGCACATAAAGATACCTATTTCTAAAATTGAAAAACTATAATCATAATGAGTCAATTTGATTGGTGGATAATTGAAAATAAGACACATTTAGAAATAATTGATATTCTAAATTTACATAAGGAAAGAAGACCATGGGTTAATTATTTTATGAACGAATCCCTTATGAGTCCTGGTAATTTAAATTCAGTGTGTAGAATTGGTTATGTTCCTTTTAGTAATTGCAAACAAAATCGTTTCTATTACCTTGATCAATCCAGATATATTGAAACTATTGCAGCTGGCGGTATTTGCACTGAAATTGACTGGGATTCTACTCCTGAAAACTTACCTGAAGGATGGCAAGGAAGCGTTAGAAGAGCTTATTTAGAATCAAAAACAGATGAAAAAAAACCAAACACAATTGTTGCATTATTAGCATTTACGCTATCGAGATATCGGAAAAATGGCTTTTCAGGAAAAGTAATCAGTAAAATGTGTATTTATGGTAAGGAGATTGGATATGATTATTGTATCATACCAACGCTGCCTCCTACTCAATTTCAAAAGCCTTATATAGATATGCCTGTGAATGAAATAGCTCAACTAAAAAGAGATGATGGTAATTACTATGATTATTGGCTGCGACTCCATACCCAAAAAGGCGCACAAATAATCGGAACACATTCGAAATCTCATCGGTTTGTGTTTAGTATACAGGATTTTTCAAAATATGTGAGTTCTTGTCCGGTCAATACATCAGGAGAGCATCTCGTTACATTAGACAAAGATCTATCGTTAGGGAAAAATGGTGAAAATATGTGGCAAAAAGTCTATGTGAATATTGAACAAGATATCGTTCAATTTGATTGGGGGTGTATTTGGGTTCAGTATGATTTAAAGAAGTTGGAGTTTAAGCCAGGATAACATATTGCCGTTGGCATCAAAAAGTGTTAGTCTCAGGATATGAGATTATTGACAATCTTGTTACATGAAAGATACGCGGAGGCAACGCAGAGGGCCACAAAGGCTGTTTCGCTTCGCTAAACGGAGTTCACAGAGCCCGATTATTATCGCGCTTCAATACTTGATCAACCATTGGCATGATAACGAAAGAAAATCTGTTAAATCCATGTAATCTGTGGACAAAAAAATCGTGTTAATTCGTGGATAGGAAAAGCTTGTTATATGAAAGAACGCGAAGAGAAGAAACGTAAAATGCGCAAAGCGTTCATAATTAGATCTATATATTATCAGTGCCATGTATTAGCATCAGTTGTCTGAAATATATAACTAATAGTTGCATAGTATATTATCCCAATAGTATAACAAAATGATTGATAAAGCATTCTGCTTATTACAAGTGGTAAATGCCGATACGCAATCAAAGAGCGATATTTTATCGCTCATTTTGATTGGTAATCGGTATAAGAAATAAATAAAGTAGTATTATATTCTTCAAAGAAGTAAACACTAAAATATATGTCAAAAAAAATCTGGCTTTCATCCCCACATATGGGAGGAAATGAAATGAGTTATGTGCAGGAAGCATACGATACCAATTGGGTGGCTCCCCTGGGGAAGAATGTCAATGAGTTTGAGAACGATTTGGCCCGGTTTACGAATTCGCGTTATGCTTCTGCCTTGAGTTCCGGTACAGCCGCTATACATTTGGCCTTGGTCTTATTGGGGGTCAAAGCCGGGGATGAGGTGATTGTGCAGAGTTTTACCTTTTCGGCCAGTGTCAACCCGATCTGTTATTTAGGAGCTACTCCGGTGTTGGTTGATTCAGAAGAAGAAACCTGGAACATGTGTCCCAAAGCACTGAAAAAAGCGATAGAAGATCGCTTGGCTCAGGGCAAAAAACCCAAAGCGATCATACCGGTTCATTTATATGGCATGCCGGCAAAAATGGAAGAGATCATGGAGATTGCCCATTTTTATGAAATACCTGTTATTGAAGATGCTGCTGAAGCCTTGGGGGCTTCATTGATGAATAAAAAAATGGGTACCTGGGGGAAGCTGGGGGTGCTTTCTTTTAATGGTAATAAAATTATTACCACATCCGGTGGTGGTGCATTGATCTCCAACGAGCAGGACTTGATTGAACAATCACGGTTCTTGGCCACCCAGGCCCGGGATGAAGCCCCTCATTACCAGCACAGTCAAGTTGGATACAATTACCGGATGAGTAATATTGTAGCCGGCATAGGACGCGGACAAATGGAGGTGTTGGGTGAATTTATTGAAAAACGACGTGAAATCAATGGTCGGTATCGAGATCTTCTAAACGAGCACCCTGGTATTGCATTCCAGTCAGAACCCACTCAAGACTACTACTCAAATTTCTGGTTAACGGCTGTTTTGATTGATCCTAAAAAAAACGGTGGTATTACGCGTGAGCATATTCGATTGGCTCTGGAAGCAGAAAATATTGAATCCCGTCCTTTATGGAAGCCCATGCATCTTCAGCCTGTTTTTGAAAAGTACCCTTTTTACGGAACAGGTGTATCGGAGTGGCTTTTTGAACATGGGCTGTGTCTGCCATCCGGAAGTAATATGACGGATAATGATATGAAACGTGTGATCAGTGTGCTGAGTGAGGTACTTAACCTTAAAAAAGAGTTTAGTTATGAATTTATTAATTAATAGTGATGTATGTTCCGTATTTTATGGGCTAATAATAAAAATGACTATCGGGAATGGCTAAGCATTTGGTACCGATGGGAGGGAAAGGAGATTTTTGCCCATCCGGATTATTTATCCTTATACAGCCAGTGGTCTGAGGCAGTTTGTGCTGTTTATTCCAGTGGAGATAGGCACCTATTGTTTCCCTTTTGTATGAGGGAGATTGCCCAGGATTTTTCCAATGAAACGTATTATGATATTATAACACCTTATGGCTATGGAGATATTTATCTGATAGGAAAGAGCGATTTTATTTCGCTTGAAAAGGAATTTAACGATCATTTTCATCAATGGGCCATGACATCTAAGGTGGTCAGTGGATTTATCCGCTTTGACCTGTTTAGTAGAAGTATTGATGACTACAAAGGCGATGTGATATTTAATACTAATAATATAGCCTGTGATCTGACCAAAGGCGATGTTAAATTATGGGAGGAGTTTAAGCCTAAAGTTCGGAGGAATATCAGGAAGGCCATGAGCTGTGATCTGAAAGTCGAAATTGATGTAGATGGTGACAGACTGGATTCGTTTCTGGGGTTGTATTACAG
>JAEINY010000186.1 GCA_016342595.1 Marinilabiliaceae bacterium | reverse complement strand
TGATCTTAATACAGTAAACCCTCACTACAGTAAATTATCATAACAATAAAGTACCCACTCTTTTCTAGAGAGAGCCTGTTTTATATGGCTTGTGTTGGATTGGGCGTTTGGAGGTGCTAATATAGTAAATATGTTTATTTGAGGGGGAGATTTTGGACGCAGATTTTTATGATGTGTATGATTTAGGTTGAGATAATTGATCACTGATTGTATGGGTTTGCGGTTTATTGATGATTTGGAAATTTTAAGAATAGGGACGCAGATTATTTTGATTTAGAATGATATAAATAAGCTAAGGACGCATGTGTTTTTGGTGATTTGAAGATTAGGAAATTGAGAGATGTAATTGAATAGGCATTGCTTAGAGAATTATAGAATACTTTAAATATGTTTGCAATTTAATATGTGAGAAGTGTCTGACATTTGATTAGGAGCTAAGGTTATTGGCCGTTTTTGTACCCCTCCGCCTTTCAGGCATCCCGCCTCGCGGGACAGGCTCTCCCCTGATTTCAAGGGAGAAATGGTTGAAGATTAATTTTGTCTAATTTCTTTTATCCGGCGTATAGTCCGGCCATTCAATCCAGTTTATCATTGATGCGATAATTGGTTTTGTGTTGTGGGATTGGTCTATTAATGAGTGGGGTAGGCTATGGTGGTGATGTTGTGTGAATGAATTTTTTGTTTATATTTATTGCTGTAATATAAAACAAAAAGCTATGTATATGTGAAAATATAAACCAAAATACCTTTTTTATTTAACCTATATAAGGCATAGCTATAATCTGAGCCTACTTGTAATAACCCTTTATCAACCCTCAACCCAATGAACCAATCTACTCAAAGCGATAAACAGATTAATCTCAGTTCTTCAAAAGTTAAACGCATTAATATAGCTCTGCCCAATGGGTATGAATTTTTTCACAGTCCTTCATCGGAAGATAAAATCGATGAAAGGTTTATTGGACGAACGAAACTCATTAAACGTTTTAAAGATATTTTACTGAATAGTAAAATAAAAAAAGGAGCCTACCTGGTTACCGGTTATCGTGGGATGGGAAAATCCAGTTTTGTGAGTAAAGTGCTTAAGGATGTTGAGAATGAGAAAAAGAAGCAGATAAAGCGACTGGTTGAATTGAAACTCAATCTGGGCCATGAAGTACTGAATGAATTTGATATACTAAGCTTGATAGCTAAGAATTTGGAGAATAAGTTTGAGAATAAAACGAGATTTCGACGCATTTTATGGATTATAATATTGCTTCTATTGGGTTTGGTTTGTGTTGCTAGTTTGATTTTTTCATTATTCGATATTATTACAACTCAAGAAGGTTTCATATACAAAATTATTAGGAATGTAATTGGAGAGAACTTCTTGATGGGGGATAAAAATGTATGGACATGGATTTTTTTTGGTGCAATTATTGGCTTAGTATTACTGATTTTTTTTAGGAAGCGACAAGGTATTTTAAAAAAAATACGCGTTTTAAATGCAAATATAGAGTCAACACTAATACATGAGCGTTCTGTTGGTAGCAATATTCAAGGCATATCGGGAGGGTATAAAGTTAAACGGGACTTTCATCCTTATACCATCCGTCAAATGGAACAAGATTTAATAGATATTTTTGAAAAAATTACGGAAACATTTTTGGAATTTATTATTGTATTTGATGAATTGGATAAGATAGATCCCAGTACAAACGGACATCATCGTGATAAAGAAGGTGAAATGCCTGGATTTGAGAATGATTCCAGTGGCTTTAAGGGTGGTGCTATATCGCGCCACCGGAAGCAAAATATTTTAAAACTTCTGGCCAATCTGAAGTTTTTCATTACCACTGCCAAATCCAAATTTATTTTCATCACTGGACGTGAATTATATGACGCCTATCTGGCTGATGTATCGGACCGTGAATTTGCCATTAGTAGTATTTTTCATGAGGTTATGTATGTGGAAAGCTTTTTATCCGATAATTCCGATAAAGACAGAGATGATATTACCAGTATGGTGGAGCATTACGTTTGTCGGTTTGTGATTCCTAAAAAGCATGTAAAAAACGTTGAGAGTAAATATTCAAATCGATTGAATATCTACACTATAAAAGAGTTCAAAAACTATTTTGATACTATAAAAAAGAAAAGTTGCAATGATAAATATAAAGAAATCCTGAATCAGTACATATCAGGCTTTGAGCATAGATTAGCTCATGTCTGTGTTAAAAAAAAGTGGCTAGGTGCACTATTACAATGTATCATACCAACGTATTATGAGAAAATAATAAAACTGAAAGGCAGTGATAAAATTGAAAGTAAAGGAAACGATGATAAGTATGATGGTAACTGGAAGAATGAAATGGAAAAAGGCGAATTATTTCTGTATCAATTTGTACATTACCTCACTCATGTAAGTAATGGTGCACCTAAAAAGCTGACAAACTTCTTCGAAAAATATGTGACTCAGGTTGATATGATTCAATATAAAAGGGAGAAAGATGAAACTATATTTATACATGATAAAAAAGTATTTAACAAGCTAAAAAGAGGAAAACCTCAGTATTATCTGAGTTTTGGTTTCAGTGATCAGACTCATATTGGTTTTATGCATTACATGGCTAATCCACTTATTTTGGCTATTGTAAATAATGTGAGTCATTATGGAGATAAGTTACTGGTGTCGGCTTCGTTTTTGCTGGATCATATTTATAAGTTTCACAGGAATGGTTTTTCTTGGCGTAACCTGGAACATGTACCGGAGATACTTGACATTAATCGCACGCCGGAATTGCGCTCCTTTATCAATTCGATCTTGCAATTCATGAAACAAACTCACCTCAGCCCGATTGTTTCTGGCTTGCATATGTTTAAATTCCCCAAAAAGATCTCAGAAGAGATTTCATTTATATCCAGGGTTAATGAAGAAGCTTCGGCCATTTTTAATTTTACTTTGGATGAATCCCTATCCGTTAAGCAACATTATGTCAAGTTACTGGACTATTATACCAGGCGCAATCAGAAGGAGTTAAAAGTGGATGAGGGAAAAAATCCGTTTATTCATTCTGTTGCCGGGCTACATCATATATTGGGAGATCTGAAATTACTGGATGAGGAATACACTGAAGCTATATTTGAGTATCAGGACAGTTTACAGTCTATTTCGCGTAAATTTGATAAATACGAGCCCCATCAGGAAGCTCATTTGCTTTTCATTATACGTACTTTGCTTAAACTGGGGCTGGCCTTTGAAAAACGCAAGACTTATGATTCGGCCTATGTTACCTACAATGAGCTGATATCGCTACTCATTGATTTCAGGGATGTGGATGAAGACCAGCTGGGTCTGGGTTATAAAACGGAGCCACTTATTAACTGGCAGAAACAAAGGGCGGTTTTGTACCATAAAGCGCATTCTAAACAAAAAGAAGACGATTTTTATGTGCGTGAAACTAATCCACGAATACTATGGCCTGATGAATACAAGAAAATTGATTATTGTGTGAATGGAGATGAGTTAATACCCAGTTTGTCAAGTGTTATGACTCCTTTGAAGAATAAAATTATTAATCGCTTATCGTTATTTGAAGATGTACGCCTGATGTACCAGGCTTTGCTGGCGAAGCTTTTTGTATTGGAAAAAACAGAGCTGGGCGGTATTACACCGGCCAATCTGAAGGTTGTGGAAAATGAATTTCTGTATTTGCACCTGGCTACTAATTTGAAAGAAAAGTTTTTAATATCGGCAGATTTTTATCGAAAGCTGGGCGATATTCTTTATTATAAAAACGGATTAATTGATCAGAATCAATGTTCCTTTTTTAATGGCCTGGCTTTGTGGGGGTTTGATATTGGTGAATACATCGATGCTTATTGTAAGGAGCATCATAAGATGCATTTGAAGAGGCAGTTTATGCTATTAAAAGATGTTGAATTATGGAAAGAGATGAGCAGAAGAGATTTGGCAGGTTGTGCTAGTTGTGAACATCTAGAAAATATAAAGGAGAAATCAGGCCCTATAAAGCGACTTAATGAATATTATTGTCTATCTAACGGTTTTTCCAAGGAGATTACAAAGAGTTCTGATGAGAATAATGAAAAGCCTACCGAACAAATTATTAAAAATAAGTTAAAAGGGATAATTCAATTAATTTTTAATTGCTACCATGTAAAGAAGGAAATTAATGAATCTGGAAATTTGCCACTTGAAACAGAGGATGTTAATGATTTTATTGATAAGGTATTTTCATCAAATGCAGGGGGATTGCCCCGGGAGTTAACCATAGATCTATTGAAAAAGGAGTTTCACTGCAATGAGAAACGATTATCCTTGTTGGAGAAAAGAGCAGTTGCGCCTTGTTATGCCTGTAAATATTATAACCGGTCGTTAAAAATTTTGGCTGAGCATTTTTTAGGGACTACTGAAATAGAGCACAATCAATCGAAAGTATTTGTTTTTCTTGATGCTCTTGAAAATCCAGTGCAGCTCAGGTCAAATCGGAATAATTATATGCAAACGGTGGCCTCATCACTGGCTTCGATGGGAGATGTTTTAGTGAGTTGCTCCGATAAGGGGGATAAAATCAGATCGGAGTTTTTAGAAGCTTTTATTTGGAATTTGCAGGGAACAAATAAAACTTATGACCTTAAAAAAAAAGTTGGAAACCATCTCTCCCAGATTGAAAGAGCCTTGTTGTACTATTATACATCGGCCAAATATTATAGGCGTTCTTCCAGTTTTAAGGAAGTACAACTGATGTATAAGAAAATTTTGAAACTTTTAATTGCTTATATTCGCTTAAATCCGTGTGGCACAACATTATTAAAATATAAAATTTCAAACGATCCGAATACTCCAATTGATCAAAATGCTCTGAGTATCTTAGAACATATTAAGCAACAAATTGTAAGGCGAATATTTCAAAATACATTCACGGCTTACGATTACATCCACTTGCCGGAGATTCAAAAGCTGAAATGGAATGGTTCACTTGAAATGTATGAAAAACTTAACTTGCGGAATATTTCTCTGTTTCCAGAGCTGGAAGAAGTCATTTACAATTTTTATGAATTGAAACTGGAGTGTGAGAAAGATGATGACAAAACAAATGAGATGTTAAGGACGCTATCTACCTGCAGGAGTTTGACTACTTATCGATTAAATAGCAGTATTTATGCCCGAATGAATGCTTTACGCTTTAAAGTGTTGATGAATAGGAAGGGACTTGAGCAATTATTAGGTAAGGAATATAGCTTTTCAGATACACCATACGAACCGGATCATCCTATCCTTTTTTATGAGGCACTGACTAAATTATTGCTAAAGGAAGGAAAGCTACTATTTGAATTGGAAACACAGAAAGAAGGAGAAAATTATAACCTGGCAGTACTTGAGCATCTTATTATTGATTCCATTTTTTGCTTACATACGCTGGTTTCAACTGTGACCCCCAACAGTCATACCACACTGTTTTCGCAAAGTTATATGGCCGATGTTTACAGAGATTTGTTTGTCTGGAGTCAATTGTATGATTTTGTATTCATGATGCATGCTTTTTTTGAAAAACAAACTCCTTTAAGAAAAAAGTTTAAGATTATAAAAAAGATTAAAAGACATGTTGAAAAGAGAAAACAAGCTGCTGGCGGAACAAGTGAAGATTGTTCCAATATAAAGGACGTTAAAGAGCTGTTTATAATAATAAGGAAACTATTGGATAATGAAAATAAAGCATTAATGAAGTTGACTAGTAAAACGGATGGGGATTTACTTTTTGATTCAAAATGTCTGTTTGAGAAATTATTGTTTGCCATTGATAAAAATAATATCCACACCATCAATGCCAATTACATGGCGGAAATGGCCATAAAGCGTTATCGTAATGCTTTTGATGTGAATAAAGAAGGGAAAGCTTACAAAGATTTTATTGAAGGTATGTATTACCTCAATGATGATCTGGATAATGACCTGTTAGAGTTCAATCTTGCCATTGAACGGTACCGGATTAATTCCGGATCGATAGAGAACGAGATGAATAAACTTAAAAAAATCTATAAAAATGCAATGGTTTTTAAGGTTGAAAATTACATGAATAATGAAAACTAATAGGTTAATCATTATTTGCATCAAATTATAGTGTAATAGCGTGAAATTATTGTAGATACAACAAATCCTGTTAATTGAATTATCAGGATTTGTTGCTATTATGCACTGTGATAAACTTCAAATTTTGTGTTTTTAAAGTGATGAATTTTTGCACTATCTGCGTTTATCCGGCGAACCTTCCGGCCAGTGAATGAGGTTGACCATTTCGCGGAGGCGGCTGCGGACACGTTTACCGTATAGCTCTTCGATGTCATCCACATCCAGGTTAGTGGTGATGTGGGTGATGAGGTTGTCGGAGATGAATAGATCGTAGCGGCTGAGCAGGATCTCGGCTATAACGTTACATTCACTTCCGAAGTGTTTGAGGCTTTGTTCAGCTCCCAGGTCATCCAGACAGATGGGTTTGGGTGTTTTCCTGCCGGGTGTGATGGCGAAACTACGTTTACTGTAGCGGTGAATGACATCGAAGCCGTCTTTTTGAAATTCGAAGCTGATGTCACGGCAGGGTTTGACCTGGAAACGATGTTCAATGGGGAGTAGGAGCTGCATCAGTTTCATAAGTGATGTTTTGCCACAGCCGATGGGACCACAGAGCATGAGACCTTTTCGTGGATCCAGGTCTAGGGAGATAGAGGTTGGATGGTCGCCAATGGTGTAGGCGAAGAGTTTCCGGATGATGGGCATGTCTTCATCGTATAGTTTGAAGGTGGGGCCGTAGATGGTTTGGCCTTTTTTGGTGATGAAGGATAATGACTTTGGGAAGTCGTAGATGATGGTGTTGTTTTTTATGTGATAATGCATTATTCTAATGGTTAGTTGTTAATGGTGAATTATTAATGGGTGGTAGGTAGAATTGTATTGCAATGAGTTTATAATCCAATGTCAAACTATTTCATTCAAGTGCTCCAGCTCCCGATAAAAATCGGGACAGGCTGCACGGGCTTTTACTTTTTCGCTACAGCTAGAAAACGTAAACAAAAAGAGCCGCCGCTGCTGCCCAATTACGCTAACCGATTCCACCCCCTCAGTCTGATAAATCAGACAGCTCCCCCTGAAGTGGGAGCGAAAGCGGAAGTGATTTTGTTTTGCCTTCATTTCATTGTTCTTAACGCTATTGGTCAGAGGCGGGTGTTCATATTGAAACGTTGTAATTTCAATTGGAAATTGTGTTGAAATTGGTTTATTGAAAAGCATGGCTTTGATTTTAGTTAAGTGAATATTTTGTGGGGATGGTACTGGGGCAATTGATTGGTTGAAAGAAGAAGGCCATGTGTTTGATGAAGGTGATGATGTTGGCATAGTAGTGCAGGAGGCATTCGGCATCGGTGTAGGTATTGTAGGGAGGGTCGAATGTGTAGCTGTATTCTTGACCGGATAAATGGCAGTAGACGGATTGTATTCTGTCGTGAAGGTCAATGATTTCACACAGGTAGGATTGTTTGTCGATGAATAGTTTTTGCTCAAAGAATTGCTCGGAAAGGTTATCTATCTTATCCAGGATCTGATCGAAGTTGTCGATGTTGAACTTGCATTTTAGGTTTTGGTAGAGTAGGTTTTTCATGATTTCGTTTTTTTTTTTTTTGTTACGCAGAGATACACAGAGGAGGCACAGAGGGCCACGGAGTTTGGTTTTTGTGCCCCTCAGTCCTTCGGACAGCTCCCCTAAACTAGTGGGGCAAAAGCGGAAATGTATTCGTTACTCCCTTTGCTTATGCATCCCGTTATACGGGATCAAGTCTTCCCTCTAAAGGGGGAAAGTGTGGAATAGTGGTTTTACCCCCTCAGCCTGAGGGATCAGGCAGCTCCCCCTCAAAAAAGGTGGGAGCAAAATCGGAATGAAAGTTTTCATAATGGTTTACTGTAGTTGGTGGATGGTTTGTGGCCGGGTGGTTTGAGTTTGTTACTTTGGTTGCGTTCAGCATCCGCGTTGCGGTTATGGGAGGAACCTGAGGATTTGTTGGCATATTTGTTGATGTTGAGCATCCAGTTGCGGGCAGCGGCTTTCCAGTCTTTCATTTTTTTGTTTGTACCTACTAGCCATCCAGTACATTCATAGTAATTGAAGAAGCGTTCGGCTTCGGTTTTGGGATGGCCTTTTTCCAGGAAATAGATTTGGACGTGTTCCAGTGAAGGTGGTGTGAACCCCTTTGTCCTACGGACATCTCCCCTGTCAGGGGAGAGTGTTGAATGTGTGTTTTTATTCTTTTTCCGCTTTTCTGTTTTTGGCATTTTTTCTTCCGGAAGAGGAAATTCTTCAAAGTCGAAAAGATCTTGTTGCGGGTCTTGATTATTGTTAAATGATTTCATGTCGGATTCGTTTTTGGGGTTAACTATTTTAGTTGGATTTTGATTATCATAAAAGTTGGATTCCCTTATAGATATAGTATTGTTTGTTTCTTTATATAAAGGGTCCATTTTTGGGACAGGTGGCGGTTCATTTTTGGGACAGGTACCTGTCCCAAAAGTGTACAGGTGAACTTCACTACCGATGTTCGAATCAAAGGATGGGTCATATCTTATGAAATTTTGATTATGTAATTCTTTTAGTACTCTGTAGTAAGTGTTTTTTGAGCCGATGCGCGCCATCTTCATCATTGTCTTGCAGGAGACGGTAATGGGGTTCTCGAAGTGGTTATCATTCCATAACCTGAAAAGAGCCAGGTATAATGAATAGTGGTAGGACTTAAAGGATTTTATATGGTCCATCTTTGAGAAAACCGCCAAATGATGCCGGATAAAGTTCATGGTGATCGGATGTTCATGTTGTTTCTTTTTTTATCCACTCAAGCCGTGGGGGCTCCTACTTTCTCCTACAGTCGAGAAAGTAGGCAAAGAGTCCGCCGACTACAGCACTCTCTCACCCACTAATCCTTCATTGATGAGACAGAAAGAACTCGCTCTGCTCAAACAACTTTCTGTCTTTTCTTCAATTTCAGGAAGTGGGTCCCGAACTACGTTGCTGATGTCGGAATAACTTGCGAAGTCTGTATTTCAAAAGATCAGTTTCATAACTAGTTGACTTTGTTTTCTTCGATCATCTGGTGGATATCAGCGAAGGCGTAGTAGATGACACCGCCGATTTTGGTATAGGGCAAGGTACCATTCACACGCAGGTTTTGTAAGGTGCCTGGTGAGATGTTGAGGATCTGTCTGACTTCTTTGGATTTTAGCCATTTTTTCGGATGGGTACCTGCCTGGTCTTGTAGTAGTTTTTGAATGTCGGCGAGTAATTCGAGTTTGAATTCACGCAAGTCGTCGGTTGTGATAATTTCTGCTGCCATAATTTGATGTTTAAATTAATTGATAATTCAACTTATTAGTAGCTCTTTCCAGACAATACCCCCTCTGCCTACGGCATCTCCCCCACAGGTGGAGAGAATTGGGAATACGATCTTTCCATTTTAAATCTGTTTAACTCGTATTCATTATTTTCGATTTAAGATTAATACTTGTTTTAGCTGCCAAGCTATTTGATTGATTATGATGTGGTACAAAGGAAGGAAAATGGGAAATGCGAAACCAGTGGTAAAGGGGTGGTACCACCCCTAACCACCCCATGATAATCAGCTGGTTATAGTGTAAAAAAAGTTTAAATTTTATTTTCTCGTATTAATTCCAGCTGTTCTACAAGTACTTTTTCCACCTTTTCGATGGAAGATGGTTCGGGAACGTAGTACTTATTGTATAAACTTTTATAAGAGATTTGAGGTTGATCTATGGATGAGAAGAATTTTGAAAATATAGTAATTAACTCTGTGTTATTTTTATGTGGAAGAATGTTGGTTTTTACCCACAAGCGCATATGGATAGCTAATTCTGTGACAGGTATATTGGTCGGGATTCTTTTGCTTGTTTTTTCCTTATGGAAGTCAGGTTGTTCATTTATGTGGCAGCTGTTTTCAATATATCCAACTTCTTCTCTTAGCCAATTGGTTAAAATGGATTTGATATTATCCATATTCGGATCGTATCTGAACTTTGTATTTATTGTCACTTGATTGATGCATTTTAAAAAGTAATTGAGTATTTGGAGTTGCTTCTCCCTGGAGTTTTTCAAATGGCCTATTTTTGAAAACAATTCGAAAAAGTAGTCCATGCATGGCTGGGAATTGAGGTTGTGTTGGATGATGGCGAAGCAAATAAGCTTGTCGAGTTCTTTTTGTGTTTGAGGTTTATTGCCAATGATATTCAGCTTAGTTATCCATGAATGGAGATAGGCTAAGTCGCAAAAGGAATAGCGCTCCTTCATATTCTGCAGGAAATCAGCAAAAGGATGAAGTGCGATGGTGAGGAGTAAGGAGTTTGCTTTCTTCTTCTGAAGCCTATTTCTGATCAGGATTAGTGATTGATTTATTTTATCCCATTGAATTTCATAGGCAGACAGTGGAATGTGTATGTTTTCGTCAAAGGTATGCGGAAATTGTTGACGCAGAAAGCATAATAGATCGGTGAAGGTTTTTACTGTTCTTCTTATGGGGCAATTGTTTTTCACTGGATTTTCCTGGCAAGTGTTGTGAATGCGGTAAAGAGTATCCAGTAAGCGGATTAGTGTGGTTTGGTAGGATTTGATGAGGTGATTAAAAGACTCGGATGAAACGGAATTAGCCGATAGGATCTGAAGTTCTGTTTCGTGTTCCTTGGCTAGCGTATTTAGAGTGGAAGCAATAGGTTGGCCTGCAGTAGAGGCGTTTTTACTGCATTGGTGGTTGGTGTGATGGCCATGAACCCGATCGACCACCTCGTTTAGTTGATTCAGGAGGTTCTTCATCTGTTCAGATTTTTTTTTTCTATGTTTTCATGAAATGCGCCTCCAATTCAACCTAATTATTGAAAAACCACCGCCTGGCTTATTTCATGGAATAATGTTATGTTTTTATAAAACGTGATAAATGTCAATAAATTGTATCAAAAACAATGCCGTTGATGTACTAAGTGATTCATTTAGATAAACATGAATATAAAAGCTCCTGTTTTAGCTATTGTTAAAACAGGAGCTCATTGCCCATCATTACTGGAAAAATAAGATGATGATCAGTTTGCTTTTTTATCGTCTTTCTTTTTATTCTTTTTTAGTTTCACTTGTAGTTGATGCATATCCTCACTCACCTTATTTTCGACCACTTTGGCGTAAATCTGCGTTGTGGAGATTTTTGTGTGGCCTAATATCTTACTGACGGTCTCGATGGGAACACCATTGCTTAGGGTCACCGTGGTGGCGAAAGTATGTCGGGCCATGTGGAAGGTGAGATTTTTATCAATGTTGCAGACATCGGCTATCTCCTTGAGGTAGCTGTTCAAACGTTGGTTCGATATGCTTGGAAAGAGGGTGTTGCTCTGCAGCGCTCTTGGGTTGTCTTTGTATTGCTCAATCAGCTCCATGGCTACCGGTAGAATTGGAATGCGAACCGGACTTTGGGTCTTTTTTCGTAAGGTATACAACCAATTGTTACCGTCGATACCAATGGTGATGTGTTGAGGTTGTAAGAGACTGATGTCAACATAAGACAGGCCGGTGTAACAGGAAAAGATAAAGAGGTCTTTGGTGAGTTGCAGGCGTTGTATTCTGAAGGTTTTTGCCTCCAGAAAACTCAATTCCTCTTTGGAGAGGTAGCCGCGATCGGATGGCTTAAAGGATAGTTTGTAAGCTTTAAAAGGATAGTATTGTATCCAGCCCAGTTTGATGGCCAGGTTAATCAATGTTCTTAATCGGCTCAAATGCCGCATGATGGTGTTGTGGCCAATTGGTACCTTTCCTGGTTCGGTGGGTTGGTAGCTGCGTAGGAATGCTTCGAAATCAGTCAGAAATCCAAAGTCTATCTTTTCCAGGAAGATGTCGTCGCATTTTTTTACATCTTTCAGAAACCTCAAAATGTAGTGGTTGGTCGACCTGTAATGATTCAGTGTAGCCGGATTTAAATGATTTTCCTGAGTGTTAAGATGGTATTCCATCAACTTCAGCAGCGTATGGCCTTTCTCTTTGATGCCAAGGAAGCGATTTTTGATGGTGTTCGCTGTAATTAGCTCCTCTTGAAAACGTAAATCCTGGTAGATGCTTATGATTTTAGCCTTGCTCTGATCGATGTGAGCATTGGTTTCGCGGTACGGATAGTCTTTATCTGCTTTTACCTTTTCTTTAGTTTTATCCCAAAGATGCACGGGGCAGAAGAGCTTTGTTGAGATTTCCTGGCGCTGGCCATTAACGGTAAGTCTTAGGTAAATGCCGGCCATCTGATTTTTTTTGCTTTTGTGTCGTACAATGAATTGTACTCCAAAACTTTGTGCGTAGTTCATGATGTTGATTTTTGGTTTGTTTAAATCATTTTGCATTCACATGGCCTATTTTATTTACATAATAGGTGAATGAATGGTATCAAACAGTACCAAAATCAATCAAAATAATCCGATTTTATGGCAGTTAAAACGTTGTTGGGCACTAATATACGAATTTTCCAGTGACCTCATGTTAAATAAATGAAGAGGTCACCGAATAGGTCACAAGAAATATGCTTTAAACTGCTTTTATTCGATTTGGCTCAAAAACGAAAAAACCTGTAAATCAGACGATTTACAGGTTTTTGGTGGCCTTTTGAAGGGCCTTTCGTGATTCCGGCGGGATTCGAACCCACGACCCATAGCTTAGAAGGCTATTGCTCTATCCAGCTGAGCTACGGAACCAT
>JAEINY010000185.1 GCA_016342595.1 Marinilabiliaceae bacterium | reverse complement strand
AAGTTGAAAACATCACCATGTTTGTGAAATTGCGTTGTCCCGGGGGTGGCTGTAATGCCTGGGACATGTTTGCCAATGTGCGCCTGAAGCATCCTGAAAGTGGCCAATGGCTTGAGATTGGCCGATATATCACCCCGTATGGGGTAGATAATTCGCAATTGGCAAAAGGTTTTTCCATTGATGTCACCGACTTCAAAGGCTTGTTGACCGGCGAGGTCAATTTGCAATCCTTTATTGAAGTATGGGGGCAAGATGGCTGGTTGTGTTCCATCGATTTTGAGGTGATGGAAGGCACTCCCGATTATAAATATTATGCCATTACACCCGTATTGGATTATGCCCAAAACTCATTAGCCGGTATCCCATATGGTGAGGCAAATGATTTTGTGGTGGCTAAATGTATTTCGATCCCTGCCAATGCAGAAGAGACTTCCTTTCGCACCATCATAAGCGGATGGGGCCATGCAACACCTATGGCCAATGATGGTCGTCCCTGTGCGGAATGGTGTTTCCGTACACATCATGTGCTCATCGATGATGCACCCTTATTTACACATGAAATGAAAGGGATTGGTTGTGATCGCAATGCGGTGAGTCCGCAAAGTGGTAACTGGAAACCTGATCGGGCGGGGTGGTGTCCGGGAATGGAAGTACCTGTGCGAACCGATGTGTTTGACTTGTCCATGGCTGCCGAATCCTTTTGTTATACCTATGAGTTGGAGGCCTGGACCAATGATTTCAAAACCGAAATGGAGAATAAACATGCCTATTATGCCATCTCCAGTTTTATTTTGGTAAAAAGCAATAACCCAATTGATGCAGCAGTGGTGGAGTAAGTAATAATAAGGGTTAATTATTAGGGATAAATTATTAATGCAAAAGGCAGTCTGAATCATTTTCAGGCTGCCTTTTCTGTTTTATCTACTGTTTCAGATCATTCTGTAAATGACTGGAGCTATCCCGGCAGTATATACATGGTTTTTCGTAGGTTATCCTATGGTTTCAATCAAGTTATCAGGTTTCTGAAATTTCAGGATGTTAAATCTAACGACTTGCGGATCCCCTCCACCATTACCATATGGAAAATATTAGCCAGATGAAAGACAAATGTTTAGTTGCTTTGGTTTGTTATTTTTGGTACATTTCAAAGTGTTATTCTTAATATTCTTGGTAAATGTTTACCAAAAGTAAATAGCCAACCTGATAATAATGAACCAGGATAGACATTTTATTATTCTGAGACGGATTAATTCATAAAAAGGCTATGAAACACAAAGCTTTCTTTTCTTTAAAGACCAGAATAACTGTTGCCATTATTGGGGTGTTGATTATTTCCCTTTCCTCTATTACTTTCTTTATAATAAATGAGGTAAAACATGAAATGGCTTCGGCAATAAATGATAATGCAATGAATTTACTGGATGCTACCAGAAATCATGTGGAATCCCTCCATAGTAGTATCTTGTATCATGAAAAAATTATGTTTGCTCGTCGAGAAATTGAGTTGCAGAATAATGTAATGTTAGTCAATTCCATGATTACAAATGCCTACAAAAGATATCAAAGTGGAGAGTTGACGGAATTGGAAGCTCAGCGAAGAGCGACCGCTGATATTGCCCATGCCAGGTATAGCGAGGGGATTGGCTATTTTTGGGTGAACGATACAACAAAGCCATATCCATTAATGGTTGTTCATCCATTTATGCCGGAACTTATAGGTAGTGCTATGGATGATACTATTTATTTTCATGGCTTAGGAGAAGAAAAGAATGTTGGACAAGCATTTGTTAATGTGTGTTTGAAAGAAGGTGAGGGATTTGTTGATTATTTATGGCCCAAACCAATTCCTGAAGGTCGAACCGAATTAAGACAGAAAATGTCGTATGTGAAACTGTTTAAACCGTGGGGCTGGATCGTGGGGAGTGGAGTTTATGTGGACGATATACAGGCTGATGTGCAAAACAGAATTAAGGCCGTAATAGCTGACTTAAATAAAATGGTTCACAAACAAAAGATTGGGGAGAGCGGCTATTTCTTTGTGTTCAACGCGGAAAAAGATATGTTGGCACATCCTAATCTGGCAGGGCAAAGCGTTAGCCATTTAGTTAATCCGACTACCGGCAATTATCTTTTTGACGAATTGAGTGAAGCAGCTCATAAAGCACAGTCTTATACATATGATTGGGATAAGCCGGGTTTTGAAGGAGAATTCCGTTTCCCAAAGAAAGTTTTTATGACGTATTATGAACCTTTGGGGTGGTACATTGGCTCTTCAGTTTATAAAGATGATTTCGAAATAATCATTCAAAAAATGATTTCTACCATTTTGATATTTTCGTTCTCCCTGATAATTATTGCGTTGGTGATTGCGCTGCTTGTATCTCGCAGTATCACCAACCCGCTCAACATGCTTGTGCAATCAATTAGTCAAACCAATGAAGAAGGACTGCCTGTTGATCCTATACCAATGACGCATACGAAAGAAATTATTGTATTGAGTAATACAATAAATAAAATGATTCATTCAGTTAGTCAATCCAGAGAAGAATTGTTAAGAGCAAAAGAACGTGCTGAAGAAAGCAATAAATTAAAATCAGCCTTTTTAGCCAATTTAAGTCACGAAATCCGTACCCCGATGAATGGTGTATTAGGCTTTTCAAGACTTTTGCAAGATTCTGATCTGACCAGCGATATGCGCCATTCATATCTAAGTGTTATTGAAAAGAGCGGGGAGCGTATGTTGAATATTATTAATGACTTGGTTGATATATCAAAAATAGAGTCTGGACAAACGGTACTATCCCTTTCCAGCGTTAATTTGAATGAATTATTCAGGGAGTTATATACCATTTTTAAACCTTTGGTGGATGAAAAAGGATTGCAGTTATATATAGAAAATAGGCTGCCTGAAAATATTATCATTGTTAAAACTGATCGAAGCAAAATAGTTGCAATTCTCTCTAATTTAATTAAAAATGCGATTAAGTTTACCAATAAAGGTTGTATTTGGTGCGGTTGTCGCGTGACGGATGGTTTTTTCGAATTCTGGGTTAAAGATGAGGGGGTGGGTATTCCTGAGGATCGGATAAATAGTATATTTGACCGATTTGTCCAGGCTGATATAAGTGATGAGAAAGTATATGAAGGGGCAGGCTTAGGTTTGACAATATCAAAAGCATTTGTAGGAATGCTTGGAGGCAAAATGTGGGTTCAATCACAGGAGAATAAAGGTTCTCAGTTTTATTTTACCTTACCAATAAAAGCTGATTAAAAAGGATAGTTTACTGCGATTGATAGGAAACTATTTTACTCATATAAAATAAGGCCGCTTTATGCGGCCTTAATATTATGAGCGAGTATTGATTTTTTTATTAGAAATGACTGGAGCCATCCCAACAGTGCGTACACAATTTCTCTTTCGGTAAACCAATGGCCTCCACCAAATCATCCAGTTTTTGGAATTTCAATGAGGTTAAGTCCAGTGTTTCCCGAATCTCTTCCACCATGGCGTTATACTTATCAGAGTTGCAGTCTGAATATTCTTTCATATCAACATCTTCAGTTCCTTCTAATTTGCAGGCCGCTTTTATCGTTGCCAAATCCATATTAGAGCGGGAACTGCTAAAGTTCAGGAATTCACAGGGGTAGGTCAGGGGAGGGCAGGCAATGCGCACGTGCACCTCTTTGATGCCGGCTTTGTGCAAATCTTTCACGTTGTCCTTCAGCTGAGTTCCCCGTACAATGGAATCATCTAAAAAGATACCACGTCCGCCTTCAATCAATGCTTTGTTAGGCAACAGCTTCATTTTAGCCACCAAGTCACGTGTTTTCTGACTTTGTGGCATAAAGCTACGTGGCCAGGTAGGCGTGTATTTGGAATAAGGACGTTTCAATGGAACACCGGTAGCATGGCTATAACCCATGGCATGACCGACACCTGAATCCGGAATACCTGCCACAAAATCAGCTTCTTTACCATTATTCTTCGACAAGGCTGCTCCACAGCGGTAGCGGCTCTCATCCACATTGATGCCTTCGTAGAAAGATGGAGGATAGCCATAATAGACCCACAGGAATGAACAGATCTGCATCTTTTCATTGGGCTGACGCAGTTGTTCATACCCCTGGGCAGTGATTTTCACTACTTCACCCGGACCCAGATACTTCTCAATCTCATAATCCAGATTTGAGAAGGCGCATGTTTCAAAGGAAGCGGCGTACCCATCCTTTTTTTTACCCAGGATAACAGGGGTACGGCCCAGTTTATCACGGGCAGCTAACAGACCATCTTCAGTCAGGATCAGCATGGAGCAGGAGCCCTTAATGCTGTCGTAGACATTCTCAATGCCTTCAAGGAATGTTTTCCCTTCGGCAATTAGCATTGATACTAATTCGGTGGGGTTGATACTACCTTGGCTGGTTTCAGCGAAGGTACGATGCTGTTTGATAAAACGCTCTTCCAGCTCATCGATATTGATGATTTTGGAAACCGTTGCTACGGCGAATCGTCCCAGGTGAGAGGTCACGATAATGGGTTGGGCTTCCATGTCGGAGATGACTCCAATACCACTATTACCATCAAACGCCTCAATATCGGCTTCGAATTTATTCCGGAAGTAGCCATCTTCCAGGCTGTGAATGGCTCGTTGAAATCCTTTCTCTGGAGAGAAAAAAGCCATTCCGGCTCGCTTTGTTCCTAAATGGGAGTGATAATCCGTCCCATAGAAAACGTCAGTGACGCAATCTGCTTTGGAGATACTGCCAAAAAATCCACTCATTTTCTAATATACATTATGTGATTATGGTAAGATGAGCGAATGTATACAAAACCTTGTTTTTTACCACAAGCTGTAATCAAATAGAAGTAATTTGTTTTCGTTCTAAATGATGTGAAAGTTGGATTATGTAAAAAGTAATATTAAGTAAAAAGTGAAAAGTAAAAAGTTAACATGGATAGGCGGTCTGGAGTGCGTGCATGGTGCTGCGTGCTACTGTGCCACGGACTAGTATTTTTCCTTCATCTCTCTAACCTTTTACCTTGTGTTTTTTTTCCTTATGTTAGAATAAGGGCAATGCTAACTCCCACAAAAGTACCAATGACGTAGCCCAGTATACCCACCAGAATGCCCGGTGTTACCAGTTTCTTTTGTCCCAATGAGGCCGCCATGGGAGCGGCAACAGATGGACCCATGATGTTGGCAGCTGAGGAGATGATGACTTCATACACATCCAGCTTGAATAGTTTCGCAGTGAAGAGCAGAAACACAAAATGGAAGATCATGATGATCAGGTAGAACAACAGTAAGTTAGGGCCTACTTTCAAAACCTCCTGCAGGTTAGTGGCAGCACCAATGACAGCCAGAAAGGCATACATCATCCATAATCCGATGGAAAAGGCAGTATCTTCCAATGGTTTTAAGCGTTTGGGGAAGAGGTTGGCAGCTGCCAATGATAGTATAGTAATGAGTAGGATACTGAGGTTTAGATCCGTATTTAATAGGTTTTGGATATAAGGCGAGACCCATTTTCCAATTGCTGCAATGGTAATGGCAATGAAGATAGAAATGGCTATCTTTTCCATAGAAATGTCGGTTTTTGTCGACGATTCTACTTGCTCCTGACCATTTTCGGCTTTCGGTTTAGCAAAGAAGCGGGCCAGAAAACCTAAGGCAGGCACTAAAAAGAGAAATAACACATACAGGTTGGCCACGAAATTATCGACCGCAATGGTTGCCGAGAAATAGGGATTGGTGCTGAAGTTGAGTGTTTCTCCTGTGGCGATAAAATTAATGCTGCCGCCCACCAGTGTGGAAGCAATTACACCGGCGGTATTACCAGCGTCTTCACCCAAATCGATGAAGTAAAAGGCCACAAAACAGCCAATGACAACGCCAATGGCACCGATGATAAAGGCGATGAGTAATTTTCCACTCTCCCGAATTATTTTAATGATGTTAGAGCTAAGCAGTAACATGGGGATGGAGATGGGGATAAAATAATCAAACACCATGTCATAAACAGGCACCGATACATCGGTTCCCGAACCTACTGGCACCACACCGGCCATAGCCAGCACTGACATGGAGATCATGGTGACCAGGATACCGGATACTTTGCCAAACCATTTTTTGTGTTCCGACCAGATGCCAAAAGCGGCAGCGGCAAATACCATCATTAAAACTAAAAAGTGTTGATCAGCAGCTATCAGTGAGTTCATGATCTATAAGTATGTGTGTTTTCGGGTGCAATGATACTAAAAAAGGAGGAAGATGGAGATCTGAGAATTCAATAATCTAGCTTGTCATTGGCTGTAATGGCATTTGTTTTTCGGTGTATAATAAGGGCACCCCCAACATATAATGTGTAATCAACAAATTATAGTTGGGGGGCCTAATATTTTCAGTGTAAGGTTTATTTATAAAAACAAATTTTGAACATGTACACTTTATGCGTTTTACCTCAAATCAGTTTTTCAGAAAGCGGGTATAGCCCCCATCAAGCATCACCTCAGTGCCATATTCAAAAATTGAAAAGGGAGAAAACCAGGTGAGTTTCCGGGTTTTGTCGAACTGTGCGAATTGGCTGATATACCATGCATCATTGAATTTTTTATCACTCTCCATCATGGCCATCCGCATGTTAGCCCTGATTTCGTGTCGAGCATAAAACGGCTCATTCCCTCTTGAACTCCATTTCCCATCGGGAAAACTGGCCGAAGATTCTGACAAGAAAGAATTGGCAAATGGTTTAATTGAAGAGGTAGACCGTATCAACGATATTATACAAGGTTTATTATCATTTGCCAAACCCTCTTCCTTACAATTAGAAAATGTGGATTTAAACACGCTGCTTGATCAATCAGTTCGTTTTATTACTAATACCGCAAGTAAAAAGCAGGTGAAGGTCAATTGTAAATTTGCAGCTGAAGAGGTCAAAATATATGCTGATCCGGGACAGTTAAAGCAGGTTTTTCTAAACATCCTGATGAATGCCATTCATGCCATTGATAACGGCGGAGAAATAAATATAGACGTTGATAGTCGTGCTTCATCCAACCTGCTTTCAGTGGGCAATGCGGAGCAAACCATTACATTTAGGGATAATGGTAAAGGTATTCCCAAGGAGAGCCTTGAAAAAATATTCGACCCTTTCTTTACGACAAAACAAGATGGAACAGGATTAGGTCTTTCTATTTCTTATAGTATTATCAATTGCCATGGTGGTGATATAAACATTGAAAGTACACCCGGAAACGGAACAAGTGTAATGATAAAACTTCCCATTACTAATTAGTGAGCCATGACAGGAAAAATTCTTATTGCAGATGACGAAGCCCCTATTCGAACTATTTTAAAATGCCTGCTCAAGGAAGAAGGTTACTCGGTGCGGACCGCAGAAAACGGATACAAAGCCATTCAGCTGTGTCGTGAGTTTCAACCTGACCTGATTTTAATGGACCAGAATATGCCGATTATGAATGGCATTGAAGCAACTGTTAAAATAAAGGCGTGTCACCCTGATCAGATTATTGTGATACTGACCGCTCATGGCGATGTATCGCGTGCTGTATATGCAATCAAAAAAGGGGCTTATGACTACCTGGAGAAACCGTTTGATAATGATAAACTCCTGATTCTTATCAGAAGGGCTATTGCTCATAATAAAGCGAACCGGGAAGTGCAAGATCTTCGCAAAACCATTCACGACAAGTTCGCTTTTGATAATGTGATTGGTCAAAGTATGGCCATTAAACAAGTGCTGAACGGCGTGAAGAGTGTCTGCCAGACTGATGCAACGGTGCTGCTGCAGGGAGAAAGCGGGGTGGGAAAGGAAGTGATCACTCATGCCATCCATTATAATAGTAAACGTAAAAATGAGAAGCTGGTGATCATCAATTGTGGTGCAATCCCTGCCCAGTTGATTGAAAGTGAACTGTTCGGGCATGAAAAAGGGGCTTTTACCGATGCCAAAGAGTTGCACATAGGTAAGTTTGAACAGGCGAATGGAGGGACACTTTTTCTTGATGAAATCGGTGAATTGGACCTTGGTGCACAAGTAAAGCTGTTGCGGGTGCTGGAAGAGAAAAAAGTAACCCGGATAGGTGGCAAAAAGGCTATTCCTGTTGATGTCCGGATTATTTCTGCCTCGAATCGTCACCTTGATGAGTGTGTCAGGCAAGGCCAATTCAGGTTAGATCTGCAATGATAATGGCCCAATCGGGGGCTATAACCGAAGAACATCTCCCATTGAGGCTGAGAGGATATAGCAATGTAGATTGTAGTGGTGAGATAGGAGATGGTGGTCTTGATGAAAAAATAAAGCAGGTCAATACAAGAGTTGAAAAGGAATTGATCCTGGAGGCACTCCGTCTTTGCCTGTACAACCGGTCGAAAACGGCCGATTATTTAAAAATTAGCCGGAAAACATTGTTCAATAAAATGAAACATTATAATATTTAACGACTCCTCATTGGCTTGCTAAGAATTAGTTTGCCAACGATGAGAGAGGGGAAACTTTAACATCAACTCCAACCTGCAACCTGCAACCTGCAACCTGCAACCTGAAAAGTGAGGTACTACAATTCTTCCTGATCTTTTTATCTGATAGCCGGTTGTCATGTCATTTTCACAATGTATATGAAATCCCCGTTTACGCTTTCATGGGTACTGACTACGCTTTCAAAAAATATAGCTACGTTCTCAAATGGCTGCCATAAGTTTTCATTCGATAGCTTAACTTTATTGTTATTCTTCATCTTATTAAAGATGAAAATTATTAGGGGAGGAGATATTGAAAGATCATCGGATTAAATAAAACCATTTAACACCAATAAAATAACTCAACAGTAATTGTAATAAACATGAAACTAAAATTAATAATTGCAATAGTTACTCAATTGTCATTTAATACCATTAATGCTCAAACCAATTTTTGGGGAATATCTAGCCATGGATCAGAAGGTTTTTTGTACCGCACCGATGGAGATGTGGTTAAGAAACTAGATTTTTATGGCAACTATTATTCTTATGGTCTATCTCAACCATCAAGCACAGAGTTTTGTCTTGCAGACAACGGTATGCTTTATTTTACAGTAAATTCTGGAGGAGCGCATGATAATGGAGGAATTGTAGAATTCGATCCTAATACTAATAGATGTATTCCGGTTTATTATTTTGATACCACTGTTGGGTACGAAGGTAGGGCAACAAAATACTCACTGATAAAGGCAAGCAATGGAAAACTTTATGGTACCATTGAAGGCTTAAATTTAAGCGCAGGAGATACCAAAAGTATTATCTACGAATTTGACACAAACACCTATGCTTTTACGGAAAAATATATTTTTCACAAGGACTTCAAACCCAATGGGAAACTAACTCAACTTGCAAATGGCTTTCTTTATGGAACAGCAAGAGGATTATCTGATATTTCTGATATTATTTATCAGTTTGACATCGATGCATCCACAATGAGCATCAAGTATGAATATATTTGGGGAGATGATATAGAGGATGGAACAGCGCCTGGTCCATTTTTAGTTGATGGCGGAAATAATGTTTTATATGGGATGACATTTCATGGTGGTGAAGCAGATCAAAGTAATAATAAAGGAGGTACTTTATTTTCGTACAGCGCTGGCAATGACTCCTATACCAGGCTGGTGAGCTTTAGTGGACAAGATAATGTTGGCTCGAGCCCGAGAGGTTCACTTGTAAAAGGTACAAGTGGTAATTTATATGGTATAGTTAGTGGGAACAAAATTTTCAAATATAATCCATCTACACATGAACTGTCATCTGTAGGAGATGCCCCTTTAGATATTTCGGAGAATAATGCTTCACAAACATTAATGCTGGCAAGTAATGGTAAAATAATGGGGATGACTGCAAGTGGAATTATATACAGTTTTTATCCCAATACCAACGCTATAAACATAGAGCTTGAAACAAACAAAGCAAGTAATGTTATTTTAACAGAGGCAAATAATAATTTATACGCATTAGTGAAGTATGACGAGAATGATAACGGTCCATCTCCTAAAGGAGCCATCATTAAATTTGATGATAGCGATGACTCCTTAGAAAATATATTTTCATTTGGGCATACAAATGCGAGAGCTACACCATCAACTAGAGCGACTTTAACCAAAGGCCCAAACGGCCACCTATATGGCTTATCATCAGGGGGAGGAATACCAAGTTTCTTTGCTACAGGCGCCTTGTTTGAATATGATCCAAGTACTGATTATTATCAAAACATTCATGTTTTTTATAGTGATGAAGATGGTCGTAATCCCGAAGGCGGACTTCTGTTAGCCGATAACAACAGACTATATGGCTACACTAATACCAAAATGTTTGAGTACGATCTTACCAACAGAAGCTACTCCCAGGTTATTGATTTCGTAAGCAATTCAACTAGCAGCACTAATATTCCCATTCAAGCATCAAATGGGAAAATATATGGAACATTAGCTGGAAATCCAGCTCTATTCGAATACGATATGGCAACAGGCAACCATCAGATTATATACTATTTTTCAACACTTCCCAACAATATCAATAGCATATATGGAAATTTAATGGAGCTCAACGGTAAGCTTTATGGTTTGGTTTCTAATGGTATTTCTGGTTATCTGTTTGAATACAACATGTCAACATCAGAAGTAGTGATGAAAGTAAATTTCTATCGGTCAACAAAAATAGAGACAGGACAGTATCCAATGGCATTAGTATTAGCAGATAATAATAAGTTATATGGAACTGCAAGTAGAGGAGGCACTTCTGATCTGGGAACTTTATTTGAATATGACCCGGCAAACGACGTTTTTACAAAAAAAATTGATTTCAGCTTGCCAGATGGAAAATACCCTTTTGGTGGTTTATTGCAGGCAAGTAATGGTAAATTATACGGAAGAACACATTATGGAGGCAGTGAAAATAAATCAATACTCTACGAATACGATATTACCAGCGATACCTATGCTATAGTAATGGAATACGATGCGCTTAACAACAATGCAGGTACCTTATTAGAAATAAGCTCAGACAATCCCACAAGCGTCCCTGGTTTGGACATGGATGATAAAAGTGTTAGTGTTTACCCTAATCCTACTACTGGACACATTAGAATAGATTCAGATATTGAAATTTCGAGTATTAAAATATACAATCAAATAGGTCAATTGGTTTCTTCAAACTTTAAAAGGCAAAGTATTGATATTTCACACTTGAATGCAGGAATTTATATTATTAAATTAATTGACCGAGAAGGAATCGTTAAGTCCCATAAAATAATTAAAAAATAAACGCAACTAGTATAATAGATAATGGGCCTTGGAGCAAGCTAATATTGTTCCAAGGCCCATTATAAAGACTCTAATTCAATTATTAATGTTTAATTATTAATTGAAGCCACAAGTGGGATGTTAATGCGATTTTCAATTTGCATAACATGGTGGTAAATGATGTCCCCTAAGCAGCTAAACAGTCCGGTAATTACTTGTTATACTTATCGTGGTATTTCTTAATGATGGCCAGGTGTTCATCACTTAGTGAGTTGATAGTGTAAAACGTAACGCCACGGGCTCCATTTTTATGGGCCTGAACAATGGCTTCTTCAAAATCAACCAGGTTGTTCTTATAATCGCCTACTAAAATGCCGGTAAACAGGTGCTGGTCATCTTCAATCACACGCACGCCTTCTTGTGTGGCAAAACCAACCCATCCCACGTTGCCATCATGATCTTTTTTGTAAATCATTGGGAAGAAATAATCGAGATTCCAGTTGCCCCAATCCTGGCGCACATACTCCCGGGCCAACTGAGGGAACGGAAATACAGCAGCCGATGCAGCCGTTCCTTCTTCATGACAAATCGCCACACATTCGTCTACCAATGAGCTGATGGCATTCATTCTGAATTGTTGCCAGGCCGCATTTTCCACACGGTCCTCCATCTCCATCGGATCAATACCGAAGATCTCCTTGAATTGTTTTCGACCATTGGGGTGATAACCAAAATCGTATTCCGGCAACAGGCGATCCTGGACTAATTTACCACCCTTATAAGGATATTTCTTTTGCAGGTTATTGCCCAAAACAACATCCACATAACGAATGTAATCGAAATGGACAGAGGCCAGACCTTCGATCTTTGCTTTTTCCCGAACGCCGTTTTTGATGTATTCCCTGGCGCCTTCCGAAAAGGGACTCAGGAAACTATAGTAATCTACATAGGGATGAAAATCCTGGCAATTCTGTCCCAGACTGTTGATAGAGTACCAGTCAGGATGTTTTTGACATTCCTTGTTGCGTCCCACATTCATCATCCAGTGCCAGGCATGAATGCGAATGCCGTAATCAGAACCCAGACCTATGAGCTCCTTCAGTCGTTCATTGCCGGCACCGGGTAGTAAATCGGTGATGCCCGCATCGGCCCATTTTTTTAATGTGGCCTGTTGTGCGCTTTCTGCTCCCTTTTTAGGAGCTCCCCAACCAGAAAAATAAAACTTTTTGGTGCTGTAGACCCGGGTGTATTTTTTCGTTTCAGGGTTTTGGGCCATCAGGGGCCAGGCTATCAATACAGCCAGCAGGAAGCTAAGTATTTTCTTCATAATAGATAAAGTATATGTGTTACAATTTTTTCTGCTCCAAAAATAGGAAGCCTACTAAAGAATGAATGGTAGTAAAAGTTGCTTTTGGGAGAATCATGTTCAGAACTGAATTTTCTTTGAGTTATATGCGAGGATATTTAACCTCTGGCAAGCTGTTCTAAAAA
>JAEINY010000184.1 GCA_016342595.1 Marinilabiliaceae bacterium | reverse complement strand
TATATAGAATACCAGGCAGGAAAGCTTTTCAATCAGGCCGCAAACAGTAGTACGTTTACGCCATTCAAACACCGTGAGTTTCTACCTTACGATTCTGACATCATGAGGGAGTTATGGTTCCCTTTAAAAAACACAGGTGGCATGGTGGCAGCCTCCGAGTATGGTGTTCTTAATGTGGAACACAAGCAAGGAATGATTGTACTAAAACTAAGTCCATTACAATACTTGCAGAGTCAGATAATTATAAAGGTACAAGGGAAAGAGGTATTTTCAGATCAGTTGAATTTAGCACCATTGCAGCTATACACTAAAGAGATAGAGCTTAATGCTGAAGGTTACTTTACGGTTGAAATAGGCGATAAGAAGTTGTATTACACCTCTGATGAAGAGAGTGATATGGTGAATCGGCCCTTACGGAAGGCTGTTGATTTTAACTGGGAGTCTGCACATGGTCACTATATTGCCGCTTTGGAGTTGGAAAAACAGCGCAGATATCCCGAAGCTCTTGAAGCCTATAAAAAATCTTACCAGCAGGAAGCGACTTTTCTGCCGTCTTTGGGACGGTTGGCTATGGCTTATTATCGCAAACGTGATTATCAAGTGGCCCTTAAATATTGCTTAAGGGGTTTATCGATTGATACATACGATCCATTGTCGAATTATGTGTATGCACTTGTTAATAGCGCCTTGAATAATAGGGCTGAGGCTAAGAGTGGTTTTTCAATTGCGGCTCAATCGGTGAGCTACCGTTCTGCATCATATGCCCAATTAGCTAAATTATTTCTTCAGGAGAAGAACTTAACGCAAGCTGTTATGTATGCCCAAAAAGCACTTCGTTTTAACACAACAAATGTCTCTGTCCTGGAAATACTAGCCATTTGTTACCGTCAACAGGCGGAGCATGATAAAGCTTTGCAGGTGTTGGAACGTCTTTATACTTTAGATGCTTGTAATGCATTTGTATCCTTTGAAAAAGAGAAGCATACTACCAGTGCTACAGGCGAATGGTTTAAGGGGATTTCCAATGAGTTGCCTTATGAAACTTATCTTGATCTGGCCATTCGATATTACCAACTGGGGTGTAAGGATGAGGCGCTCCAGGTATTGAACGCTTCTCCTGTGAATCCCATTGTGTTAATCTGGCAGGCTCATTTGGATGATGAGAATACAATGAAGTATCTGAGCAAGGCACTTGATCTATCTGCCAGTATGGTCTTTCCTCATCGGAATGCAACACTCACAGTGCTGGAAGGATTAATGCAAAAGGAGGATCACTGGAAGTTAAAGTATTATGCGGGTGTGATTAATTGGAGGATTAATAATATTGTTCAGGCCCAAACATTATTCGCCCGATGTGGTGAGAAACCTGACTTTGTGGCTTTCTATTTGTCGAAGAGGATACTTTTCAAAGGGAATGAAAAAGAAGAAGAGGCCTCACTGAATAAAGCAGAAACTATTGATGCTTCAGATTGGCGATTAAATATGGCGCTTATTGATTTATACCTAAAAAAGGGAGACTACCAGCAGGCCGAAAAACTAGCCGGGAAGTACTACGTCAAGTTCCCTGAAAAGTCTTTGTTTGGAATGAAATATGCTGAAGCATTGCTCAAACAGGAGAAATACCAAAAGTGTCTGTCTTTTTTGGATGGTTTTGAGGTACTACCATATGAAGGAGCTACCGATGGGCGAAATATTTATCATGAAACTTGCTTGAGATCCGCCTTCAATGAATGGCGTCATGGAAATTACTCAAAAGTCATTTTGTATGCTCAAAAAGCAAAACTTTGGCCCGCCAATTTGGGAGTAGGTAAGCACTACGATGTGGATGAAAGGCTTGATGATTTTGTGATTGCTATGGCTTACGACAAATTAAATAATAAGCAGCAGGCGGATCGCTATTATCAAAAGGTTATGAACCATGTTACGCCCTCCTATTTGAATGAAAGTTCAAAACTTTATTTGCAGGCTTTAGCTTTAGAAAAGTTTAACCAGCGTAAAAGCGTAAACGAGTTGATACATAAATCTGTGGAAGCAGAGCCTGATAATATCTATTTGCAATGGGTAAAGAGTGAATTTATGGATCAATCGGGAAGTGAAATTGAAAGTAAAATACGCAGTACAAAAGTTGAAGTTCAGGTGTATGACACCAAGTTTGTAGATGGCGAATTTCAGCTTGTAACAGACTTTGTGAAGTTGTTACATTAGTTGGAGTAAGTGTCGATTTCTTTTTTGGTGAAATAGCGATATCCCTTTTTGTTTTTATGTGCCATTTAGTAATGCCGTTTTTACAAGTAATTTTTGTTGAATCAATACATTCATTTATAGCGGTGTCAAAAACACAATCCTTGCCACTTTCCAGGCCCCAAATTTTGAAATAAGAAGTCTTTTTGAATTTGTGAGTGATGGTTTTTGTTATTCCTAACAAATTCACAAACCCTTTGTTAAATAACAGCCCAATAAGCTAATCAGTTTATTGGGCTTTTTATGATCTCATCTGCTAAAGTTTAAAACCTTAGTCTGGCATTTCAATAATTAAAAAAAACTCATCAATTACGCTTTATATTTTGATTTTTTTCTATATTAGCGAACCGGAACAGTACGGAACAGTAAAGGTGCGTTATGTCATTATATCAAATATATAAAGAGAATGAGTTTGGCGGTGAGTCCAAGTATATTCAACTGGTCAACGCCATCAAAAAGTCCATTGAAAAGGGCGTGTTAAAGAAGTCTGACCGGTTGCCGTCAATAACCGAATTCCGGCAAAACCTTGGTCTGGGAAAGGAAACCATACTTAAGGCTATTGAGGTGTTGAAGGAGGAGGGAGTGATCACTGCAGTTCATGGTAAAGGATTTTTTGTGCAGAAAACAAGTGTGAGTAGAGCGTATCGCTTATTTGTTTTGTTTGATGAATTTTCTGCCTATAAGAAAAATCTTTACCACTCCATGCTACAGGGTTTAAAAGAGAAAGGAGAGGTTCAGATCTTTTTTCATCATTACAATCCAAAGTTATTTAATAAGCTAATTGCAGATAACCTGGGGAATTTCACACATTACGTTATTATGCCATTTCCAAACAAACAGGTGGTGGATAGTCTGCAAAAAATCCCCCGGGACAAACTTTATATCCTGGATAGAAATGAGGTGCTTCTGCCAGGCGTACCTGCTGTATTCCAGGATTATGAGCGGGATGTGTATGAGGGGTTTTGGGAAATAAAGGAGAAGTTGACCAAGTATGAAAAGCTATTTCTTGTTTTTCCATCTCATTTGAATCACCCTGCTTCCATTGTTAAGGGATTTAAACGGGTTTGTAAAGATATCAACCTGCCTGGAGAGGTTGTTGAAACTGTGGATTCCAGTCATATAAAAGAGGGGCAGGCATGGTTTATCATGGAAGATAACGACCTGGTAACGGTAGTGGAAGAGGTGCAGCACAAACATTGGCAAATAGGTAAAGACCTGGGAGTGATTTCATACAATGATACGCCAATGAAACGCATTGCTGCCGGTGGAATAACCACCCTTTCCACCGATTTTGACTGGATGGGAGAGACATTGATAAAGATGATTATTACCAGAAAAGATAATCAGGTAAGATGTAACTGTCAGATCACCGACCGTGGCTCCTTATAAGAAAACAGGATTATTAAGAAGCGAATTATTAACGCACATAGGAATCCCGATAACCCGAGAGATTATTTAAACATGATAAGTTCTCTATCCGGCGGATAGACGGGCATATGACATTTGAAAAGAAAACGAATCTATGGAATCAAAAGAACGTTTACAGCACACATTCAATCACCAGGAACCCGATCGTATTCCGATAGATTTCGGATCTAATGCCGTTACGGGTATTCATGTGCGTATTGTAGAACAGCTAAGAGAGTATTTTGCCCTGGAGAAACGACCGGTAAAGGTGATAGAACCCTACCAGATGCTTGGCCAAATTGAGGATGATCTGCTGACCGCAATGGGCGTGGATGTGATTGGTTTATGGGGAAGGAATAACATGTTTGGGATTCCACAGGATAACTGGAAGCCTTTTAAAACCTTCTGGGGACAGGAAATACTAGTGCCGGGAGAGTTTAATACCTCCTTGGATTCGGATGGTAATTTGCTTATTTATCCTGAAGGAGACCTGAAGGTTCCTGCCAGTGGAAAGATGCCTAAGGCCAGCTTTTTCTTTGATGCCATTGTTCGCCAGGGTCCTATTGACGATTCAAAGCTGAATCCGGAAGATAACCTTGAAGAATTTGTGTGTTTCTCAGATGAGGATTTACGTTATTGGAAAGAGCAAGCCTCGCAGGCCGCACAAACCGGTAAAGGAGTCATTGCCAATTTCGGAGGAACCGGATTGGGTGATATTGCCCTGGTACCTGCCATGAATCTGAAACACCCCAAGGGTATCCGGGATATCACGGAATGGTATATGTCCACCCTCATGAGACCTGATTATCTGCACCAGGTGTTTGATAAGCAGAGTGATATTGCCGTGGAGAACTTTAAGCGTGTTTATGAAGTGGTCGGTGAGTCGATTGATGCGGTTTTTATTTGTGGGACAGATTTTGGGACACAGGATTCGACATTTTGTTCAGCTGAAACTTATACTGAGTTATATGCCCCATACTATCGGAAAATGAATGACTGGATTCATCAAAATACCGGATGGAAAACTTTTAAACACTGCTGTGGAGCCGTGGAACCGTTTATGAAGCATTTTATTGACTCAGGATTTGACATTATTAATCCGGTACAGATTAGTGCTGCCGGTATGGTTCCTGAACATTTAAAGAAAGAGTTTGGCGATCACCTGGTATTTTGGGGTGGAGGAGTGGATACCCAGAAAATGCTGCCTTTTGGGACTCCGGAAGAAGTCAGAGAACAGGTATTAAGGATGTGTGAAATATTTGCAAAGGATGGAGGCTTTGTATTTAATACCGTGCATAATATTCAGGCCAACGTGCCGATTGAGAATGTGATTACTATGTTGAATGCAGTTCAGGAATTTAATAAATAGTCGACGCCAGGAAATCATCTCTAATAAATTATAGCTTTCTATGAAAAAATATCTGATTCTTTTAATCGTAGTTGTTTTTGCGTGTGGTATCTCAGCCAAAGAATACCATGTTGCAAAATCGGGAATTGATCAAAATCCCGGTTCATCTGATAAACCTTTAAAAACCATACAGGCAGCAGCTGATCTGGCACAAGCTGGTGATATCATAACTGTTCATGAAGGTATCTATCGCGAATGGATCAATCCGTCCAGGGGGGGAGTGTCCGACTCAAAACGGATCGTTTATCGTGCAGCTGACGGCGAAGAAGTAGAGATCAAAGGCTCGGAAGAGATTACTCGCTGGAAAAGAGAAAAGAAGGGCGTATGGAAAGTGACCATTCCCAACTCTTTTTTTGGAAATTATAATCCCTATCAGGATTTAATACATGGAGACTGGTTCTGGGATAAGGGCAGGATTCATCATACCGGAGAGGTGTTTTTGAATGGGAAGTCACTGTTTGAAGAGGTAACACTGGAAGAGGTGTTTAACCCAAAACCCGATAAAACGATTAAAGATCAGGAAGGATCGATCTATACCTGGTATTGTGAGAATGATGAAAGCACTACTACCATCTGGGCCAATTTTCATAAATACAATCCCAATAATGAATTGGTTGAGATAAGTACACGAAGAACCTGTTTTTACCCCGAAAAACCAGGTGTTAACTACATTACCCTTCAGGGATTTCATATCAGTCAGGCAGCCACTCAATGGGGAGCACCTACAGCCGAGCAGGTGGGAATGGTGGCCACCCATTGGAATAAAGGATGGATTATTGAAAACAATGTCATACACGATTCTAAGTGTTCGGGTATCACCTTGGGAAAAGAGCGGGGCACCGGTCATAATGTGTGGACGAATGACAAAAGCAAAGATGGTTCATTGCATTACATTGAAGTTACATTCAGGACCTTGCGAAACGGATGGGCGAAGGAAAATATTGGATCTCATATTGTAAGAAACAATGAGATTTACAACTGCGGGCAAACCGGTATGTGCGGTAGTCAGGGAGCTGCTTTTTCTGTGATTGAAAACAATCATATCCATGACATATGGACAAAACGACAATTTACCGGAGCCGAAATTGGTGGCATAAAATTCCATGCAGCCATTGATGCTGTTATAAAGCAAAACCGTATTCACGATTGTGGCCGGGGTATATGGCTGGATTGGATGACCCAGGGAACACGGGTTTCCAAAAACCTGCTGTATAATAATGATCAGGAAGACCTCTTTCTGGAAGTTAATCATGGTCCTACCTTGGTGGACAATAACCTGTTATTGTCTGAAAAAAGCTTGAGACACCAGTCGCAGGGAACGGCCTTTGTCCATAACCTGATAGCCGGCCAGATTTGTATGTGGGCCGAACCCAACCGTTTCACGCCCTACCACTTACCGCATTCCACCGAGGTGGCCGGACTTTCAACTATTTTTTCAGGTGATGACCGCTATTACAATAATATTCTTTTGGCGAGTGATAAGAGTATGGATATGAACAAGGAGGTGTTCCATTTTGGAACCAAGGGCTATCAAAAAGCCAAACTACCTGTGTGGATTGACGGCAATGTTTATTATACAGGATCAACTCATTATGAGCAGGAAGTTAATTATCTTGAAAAGGCTGACTTTAATCCGGGCCTTAAAATTGTGGATGAAGGGGAGCATGTATTCCTTTATCTGGACTTTGATGAAGATCTATTGGCGTTGGCCAATCAGTTTGTAACAACACAAGTGCTTGGCAAAGCCAAAATGCCCGGGCAGTCGTTTGAAAATCCGGATGGTTCACCACTGCAAATTGATACCGATTATTTAGGAAACAAAAGAAACGAGGAGAATCCCGTAGCCGGACCTTTTGAGAAGGCTGGTATTGGATCAGTGAAATTAGAAGTTTGGTGATTCACAATATTATACTATTAAAACTATTGAAGATGGATGACGTTTTAAAAAAACTCGCTGAATGTGTTGAATATGGAAAAATCAATAAAGTGTCCCCATTTCCTCCAAACATGAAAGGGCAGGACGGCGCTGAAGAAATTACAAAACAACTGTTAGAAGCCGGTGTTGAAGCGAGTGAAGTGCTTGAGAAATCACTCATTGTTGGAATGAGCAAAATAGGTGTGAAATTCCGTGAAAACAAAGTGTTTGTACCACAGGTTCTGATGGCGGCCAAAGCCATGAGTACTTCCATGGAGCAGTTGAAACCTCTGTTTGCCGAAGGTAATAATTCCCGCAAGGGGCTGTTTGTCATCGGTACCGTTGAAGGCGACCTGCATGATATCGGCAAGAACCTGGTGGCCATGATGGTGGAAGGAAACGGATATGAGGTGATTGATTTGGGAACCGATGTGAATGCGGATGCTTTTATGGAACAGGTTGAAAAGACACCGCATTGTGTATTGGGACTGAGTGCCCTGCTAACCACTACCATGGTCAATATGGAGAAGATTGTGAAAGAGGTGAAAACCAGATACCCTGAACAGAAGATTTGCGTCGGTGGCGCTCCGGTAAATCAGGACTTTTGCGAAAAGATCGGTGCCGATAGTTATAATCCAGACCCACAAGGGGTGGTTGAATTTTTAGATAACATGGAACCTAATATAAATAGAAAGCTAATGGCTAGTAGCCAGAGGCTAGTGGAATAATTTGCATATTATAGTATTTATTATTCCAGGGGTATATTTTACACAAAAAAAATGTAACACAGAGCCGCACAGAGGAAAATGCAAATACCAAAAACAATTTCGTATTGAGATCACTGAGATGGTTTCGCTTCGCTTCAACCGGAATACACTGCTATATAATTAACAACTTAATTTATTCATTTTTGCGTATTATGCTCGATAGCGTAACCAGCCAACCAATGAGCGAACCGCCTAATTGCAATAGCGTTAAGAACGTTGAAATGAAGGCGATTAGAAAGAAAATCTGTTTGATTCCGTCTTAGAACTCATAGGTTTTTGGAAACCAAAATCCATGAAGTTCTTGAACGGAAGAGTTTATAAAAAACTCCATTCCATAGTCTCCCCATTTGGGGAGATTCCGGTTCACCGGGAGAGCACTTATATAAAAAGAGTTGATTAGGTGTTGTCGAAGTTCAAATTGTGAAAAAGAACATGTGAAAATAAATACTATAATTTATTAATGGAGCAACCTACTGATATATGAAACACCTAATTACAATATATCAACTGCTTCGCAGTTTTCTTTAAAGGAACCGCGAATTTAACGAATTACACGAATTCGTTTTCCGCCGGAAAACGTTAATTACCAGAAATTTTAATAATTCGTTTAATTAGCGTAATTCGCGGTTTAAAGAAAAAATTTATTTGATTGGAAGCAAAGTAAAATAATTACTTGAATTTAGAATTTGAAGCACTAGAAGCTTAATGATATGAAAGGACTGGAATTAATAAAAAAAGCGATGCACCTCGAAGAGGTAGAACGCATTCCATGGGTGCCGTTTGTGGGCGCACATGCAGGTGAACTGTTAGGCATGACAGCTACTGAATTTTTAACCTCTGCCGATAAAATGGTCGAAGGTGTTAATAAAGCCATACAATTATATAATCCCGATGGGATACCTGTAGCGTTCGACCTGCAGATTGAAGCGGAGGCATTAGGCTGTAAATTAGCCTGGGCCGATGATAATCCCCCGGCGGTGGTCTCTCATCCATTAGCAGAAGGATTGACCATTGAGGAGATGAAAGTGCCATGTTCGTGCAAAGGGCGTATCCCCATGGTGATGGACGCCACTCGCCGATTGCGTGATCAACATCCGGATTTGGCTTTATATGGTTTGATTACCGGCCCGTTTACCCTGGCTCTTCACTTGATGGGAACCGATATTTTCATGCAGATGATGATGGACCCCGACCAGGTACATAAGGTCATGCGTTTTGCAACCGACGTGGCGAAGATGATGGCCGGCAGCTACATTGAGTCCGGGGCGGATGTGATCGCCATTGTGGATCCCATGACCAGCCAGATCGACCCCATGAGTTTTGAGACTTTTGTGTCTCCTTACGTGACGGAAATCAATGAATTTATCCGTGAAGCAGATGCATTAAGCTCCTTTTTTGTGTGTGGTAATGCCCGGCAGAACATCGAAGTGATGTGTCAGACCAAACCGGATAATATCTCCATTGATGAGAATATCCCGTTGGATTTTGTGCGCGACATAGCATTGAAGCATAAAGTGAGTTTTGGAGGCAATATGAAGCTGACTGTTGTATTGTTGATGGGGGATGAAGAAGCATCCCGAAGAGAAGCTCTGGAATGCATGGATATTGGTGGTAAGAAAGGATTTATTCTGGCACCGGGGTGTGATTTGGCCATGGCCACTCCGCAAGAGAATCTGGTGGCGGTAGCCGAACTGGTGCATGATGAAATTCTTCAGGGAGAATTGAGAGCTTCGGAGGCCAAAGGATTTGATGTGGAACTGCTGGACCTGACCAATCATTGGGATAAGGAGAAAGTAGTAATTGATATCATCACCCTGGACTCGTCATCCTGTGCACCTTGCCAATACATGGTGGATGCTGTGACCCGGGCTGCCAAAGAGTTTGGTGATAAAGTCGTGTATAAAGAACACCGCATCAAAGAAAAAGAGGGTGTGCAGATGATGGCTACCCTGGGTGTTCAAAACATACCCACCATTGTGATGGATGGTCACATCGAGTTCATCTCTCAGATACCGCCGATTCAAGCTATTAAGGATAAGATAACAGGTCATTTGGCAGCGAAGAACTAATACTCATTGAGCAGACCTTAAGGTTTTTAGGTGCTTAGGGGATTAATTTTAACCAAAATGTTGTTCAAATTCAAATTAACATCCCATTTGTGGCTTCAATTAATAATTAAACATTAATAATTGATTTAGAACCTTTAGGTCTTAATGAAAGAGACATTTAAACGCTAGCGTATGGCCCAATTTCATCTCATCACCGGCTTTTTAGGAAGTGGAAAAACAACCTTTTTATCTAACATACTAAAAGAGTTGGCGCCTTTATATAAGGTGGCGGTTATTCAGAATGAATTTGCGCCCTCAGGTGTGGATGGCAAAGAGCTGCAGCGCCAAACTCATGGCTTTAAATTGGTGGAGATCAATAATGGTTCGGTGTTTTGTGTCTGTCAGCTGAGTAACTTCAAGCAAACCCTGCTAAAGCTGATCACGGATTATGCCCCGGAACAGATTTTCTTGGAAGCATCGGGCCTGGCCGATCCCATCAGTGTGGTGGAATTATTGCAGGTGGACGGGCTGAAAGAATTGGTATCATTGGGACAGATAATCAGTTTGGTAGATGCCGCCAACTTCTTTAAAGGGTTAAACGGTTTGGTGCGCTTTAAACACCAGGTGATGGTGGCTGATAAAGTGATCCTGAATAAAACGGACCTGGCTGATGAAGCGACCTTGTCAGCCATTAAAAAAGAAGTGAAGCAGTTGAATCCATTTGCTGAAATAATACCTGCTGTTTTTGCCCGTATTCCCTGGGAGCAATGTCTTGCTATAGACACATCTGTCGGACAGGCGGCTTTGCAATATTTGGGTAAATCATCAGAGGGACGACCGGATATGAGGTGTTGCGTTTTACGTACCCATGATCAACTGGACGAAGCAAAGGTGCGTCCGTTTATTGAAGCGCTTCAGGCGTCGTGCCCACGGATAAAAGGATTTCTCAATTTATCAGGCGGAAAAGTCGTGTCGGTGCACAGTGTATATGATTATCTGGCGCTTAAAATATTGGATAACTACCAGGGACCGACTGAATTGATTGCCTTTGGAGAAAGCGTTTCCATTAGTAATTTGCGAAAGCGATTGAAAGAGTATTGTAATAATTGATGATGGTGTAGATATTAAATCATAATAAATGAATACATTAGTAAGACACACTTTTACTCTGGAAGAGTTAAACCTGGATACAAGCTCTATGGCCAGGATGATGGGGTACGAAAAAGATGCCCCGGAAGCCATTCTTGAAATGATTGACAGGGAGTTGGTTCAGGTTGAAAAGGTGGACGGTATTGAAGGAGGCTATACGATACTGGATGCTCAGTTAGTGAGGGAAAAGCATGTTTTAGCCATTGGTAAATATGAATTTCAGGTGGGTAAATCAGTGTATCACCACCTTCGAGAAGCTGAGCAGGTGGCCCTGTTTATCTGTACAGCCGGTGAAATGATTTCAAAACGCTCGAAAGCACTGATGAGTTCGGGTGACCTGATGGAAGGGTATGTGGTAGATATTATTGGATCTACAGCTGTGGAGGCCGCTATGGATAAGATCAGTGAGCGGTTGAAAACTTCACTGGAGCTCACCGGAAATAATTGCACCAACCGTTACAGTCCGGGATATTGTGGCTGGGATGTGGCCGAACAAAGTCAGCTATTCTCATTTTTCCCCGAAGCCTTTTGTGGTGTTACGCTAACTGATTCGTGCCTGATGATGCCGATAAAGTCCGTGAGTGGCGTGATGGGTATTGGTAAAAACGTGACCTATAAACCCTATACTTGTAGTTCTTGTGATAGCAATCAGTGTATCTATAAAGGCAAAAAAACTAATGTTGCGTTTTGCAGTTAATATAGATTATTAGATTTTAGAATTAGTGTGTGAGTTATGAGATATTTGTATTATACGACATTAACGAAGAGAAGTAGATGTATCTTGCCATTAGGGAATTCAATTGGTTAGGAGGGAGGCCACCTTTGGCTTTGTAGCGTTTATTTAGCCTTAAAAACAGACCTGAAATAAATGCTGTAAAGGCCTGGTACAGCTGTTGCCGATTGATGCTTGAGGAATGCTGAACTACCAATTTGGCTGCTAAACACCCTGATATCGTTAAGAAACTATTAAAAATAAAGGCTTTATCATAATTAATGGTTGGTTGATTCAACCCATTCTGGGTTGTGGTGTTTTTGTTGATTTCACCACGGGTTTCACCCGCGGCTATTAACATTCAATCCTTTCAGGATTATTCTTTTACAACCGCTAATTGTGATAAAGCCAAAATAAATGAAGATTTCAAAACTGAACTTAAAGAGTAAATGTCCTTGTGGGATAACGCTTATCAGTTAACAATGATTGCAAATAGCTGATAAGAGGCTGTCGTTCTGTAATGGAGCGATGGCCCTAAAGGTATGAACTATAATTTTTCTACAATCGAGATCAAACTACCGGAGAGCTCCTAAAAGTTACCGGAGAACGAGTAACTATTGCCGGAGGGATCAATAAAAACCCTGGAGAGCTGGTCAAAACTTCCGAGGGATAGTAAAATCAAGGGTTTTAGAGTGTAGTAGTGAATGGATTATTTGCTTTCATTAACTCTTGTAAATCTGGGAGGTGTGATGGGTGTAAAAAACATGCTTACGTTTTTCAGGATAGATTGTAAGAGGTATTTTAAAGTACTTTTTCGTACTCAAAATTCTTCCTTGAAACACTTTATAAAATACTTTTTTTCACTAAAACCGACCATAGAAGCTACCTCTGAGATGCGCAATTTATTTTGCACCAGTAATTGAGTTGCTCGTTTCAGACGGAAGGAGCGCATTCACGATGCTATTCTCTGAAACGAGAACAAGGAGGAGTCAGCGTTCGACTGAGCTCACGCCGAAGTCAGAATCCATAGTAGCTGTGGAAACGAGCCTCATGAAAAAGAAAAAAAAAATGAGGATGGTCTCACGATCAGTGAAGGGAGGAACTGCTAAATGAGAACGAGAAAACATTAGTTGTAATATGAAAGGAGTTGCAGAAAATAGGAGTGAGAAAGTCTATGCTCACATATGG
>JAEINY010000183.1 GCA_016342595.1 Marinilabiliaceae bacterium | reverse complement strand
AATTGAATGAGATAAGAACCTTTGAAACTGAGGTGAGAAAAATGCCTTTGCTATACCCTAATTCGTGAGGTATTGATTGATCATTTCCGCCACTATTCCAGTGTAGATGGAAAACTATTAAGTAGTTATGAGTTGGTGATCCTCCTAAAACGATATCCTGAAATTCACATTGGGTGTGATCCCTAAAGCCTGTTGAGTGATTTGCTCAATTTCACCGTTATCGTTCCGCTTGTAAAACACATTGATTGTATTGGTTCGGTTGAGCAGGTTCCAAACCGAAAAGCCCCATTCGCCTTTGACGTTCTTTATCTTAAAATGATATTTAGCCGACAAATCAAACCGAAGGTAATCCTCCAGGCGTGAACTGTTAGGTGCCTGGTATGTCATTTCGTTTCCAATGGTGGCATTATCCGGGGCTGGTTGAGTATAGGGTTGCCCTGTCCGGTAATTCATCCCGCCGGATACTTCTATTTGTTTCAGCGTATAACTACCCCCGATTGATAAAGTATGCCGGACATCAAAGTTATTGGGGAAAGCCGAAGGAATAAGTTCCTCAAAATAGTAATCGTTTTTAGCCAGGGTATAATTGGCCCAGATATTAGATTGACTGAAACGTTTGTTAACCAACACTTCCAGCCCCTGTGCCTTATACTCACCAATGGCATAAACATATTGAAACTGGTTTTGAAAACCTTGGCTGGGAGTAATAATGCCGGTTACCTTCTTCATGTATCCTTCAACTGAGAAGAGGAAGTTATTCCGATTATATTGCATCCCCAGTGAAAACTGCTGACTTTTCAGAAGAGGCACGCTTTCATTGTTTGACAACACCCATCTTCTTTTTTCAATACCCAGAAAATCGGTTTGGAAATCAATCAGCTGGGTGGTATGCTGGCTTTTCTTTTCGGCTAACAATTCCAGTGAAAGGTTGTTGTTCATTGCATAGTTTAAAGCAACCCGGGGCTCCCACAAAAACTCACCAAATTTTGGGAAATAGTTGCCCCGGAGTCCGAAACGTAAGTAAAACTTTTCAAACAGGTTATTGATGTCAGCCTCCGTGTAAAGCGAATGAATGCGTAACACATCTTTTACATCCCTGTTGTAATCCGGTTTTTGAATATTATCCTGATTCCGTACACCAATTTCATCAAACTGATAACCTGCTGATATCTCAATTTCCTGATTGATTTTGTTTTTAGATTCCAGTTTGATGCCCCAATCGAGCACTTCATTTTTTTGCAGGTGTTGTTGTTCGTTTACAAACTCAACATTGGTACCGTCCAGGTAATAATTGGAAAGAAATGTTGATAATTGCAATGAATGATTTTCACTACAAAAGCGCGTATAATGCAGGTTAGACAAAAGACTAGATTGTTCCAGGTGGCTCCTCCTTTTAAACAAGGTATCCCTCATGATGGTACTTTCTTCAGATTCAATCCGGTCATTAACAGTCAAAAAACTAAACCGTACTTTATCCTTTTGCGAAATATCATATAATAGTTTGCAACTGACATCAAAAAATGAAAACTCCTGGTTATGATTGATTATTGTATCCGTCCCATTCTGTTTCAATACTTCTGTATGCTTAAAAGCCCTTTCGTAGTAACTTTGGTAAGTAGGTGTTTCAAACAGATTATTGATGGATGCCCTGGCTCCTATTATCAAGGATAGTTTTTGTTGAAGCGGTATTTTTATAATGGCATCCGCACTAATCGTATTTATTCCGGCGCACATTTCAAAATCATTGACAAGATAATTCTGCTGCTTCATATCAATAGTACCGGATATACCCTCGTCGAATGCGGCACTGGTCCCATTTTTAACCACTTTGGTTTGATGAATCAGGTGTGAGTTAAAGGCTGATATCAAACCAAAAAAGTGACCGGTCTGGTACATCTTCACCCCATCCCATAAAACCAGGTTCTGATCATTGGTGCCCCCCCTGGTATTTAAATCTGAAACGGTTTCATTCATACTCTGGATCCCAGGCAACACCTGGATGGCCTGCAAAACATCCGGTTCCGACAATCCCGGTAATACCTCGAGGTTTTTCACATGCAGCTGGATGGAGCCATCTTTCAATTTGTCAAACCCCGAAGCTATGTAATTAACCACAACCTCCTCAAGAACCTGGTTATCGGGAATCAGTTCACAGATTAATGCTTCATCACCCCAATTTTCCTGTTTTATATGTAATGACCGGTAGCCTATATGACGAATAACCAATAAACTATCTTCCCCGGGATTTACTTTTATTGAGAACCGCCCGGACACATCACTGAACGCATAATCATCAGCTGAATAAATGACAGCACGAGCCAAATACTCCCCGGTAGTATGATCAAGAATGGTACCGGAAACCATCCTCTCACGATTGTTGATTTGAATGGTAATAAAACGGGCGTCTAGTTTTTTAAAATGTAAATTGGTCTGTTTCTCCAACTCCTCAATACACTCATCAAGGTCTAACTCCTCGTGAGGTAAGGTTACATGTTTTCCTTTTATGTTTTCATCGACAAAAGAAAAAACCACATCAAACCGCTTCTCCAGAATATGGAGAATACGATCCAGGGATGCTGGTTCCGTATCCTGAGCAACAGACTTAATACCAACAACAAAAAGAACAGATAGAAGAATTAGTTTTTTACTGGCCTTCAACAGTTATTACGATTTTATTTTCGGTCATCTCGTAATTCAAATTTACAGGAACGGTAATAGACTGCAAAGCAATTTCCAGGTTATTATGGGCAAAACCTCCTGTAAACAACTGATTTAAATCTACATTTTCGGCCTCAATAGATATATTGTATTGTCTTTCCAGTTCGTTGATCACGAAACGAAAAGGTACGCTTTTAAAACTGCTCTCCCCCTTCAACCAGTCTGGTTCTGACTGATCAGAAAAGATATAATTTTCTTCTAGTCCATTCACTACCCTGAAAGCCTGACCCGGTTTCAACACACCTGAATGCTTTTCTGTAACAACTTTTACTGAACCGGAGTAACAAGTCACCTCATAGTAACGATCCCGATCTTTCACACCAAACTCTGTTCCTAAAACGGTGACTATCCCCTGCTGTGTTTTCACATTGAACTGTGAGCCTTTCTTAACCCTGAAGAAGGCTTCGCCCTGTAATTCCACATTTCTTTCTTTGCTCCATTTTTTCTCTGCAAACCTGATTTTGGAATCAGAATTGATTAAAACAAAGGAGGAGTCAGGCAGATAAACACCACTTTGTTCAGCTATCCACCTCTGATTATCAGGAATACGATTAAACTGGTCAAATAAGAAATAACCAATGGTCAGGGTAACAATAAAAATAGCAGCAATCCTGAATACAGGGCTTATTCTTTTATATAAAGAGATCGTTGGTTTATTGCAAATTACATTCTCAGATAAGCGGGTAGATTCCTTACCCACATCATATGGCGGGGCCATAAAATTACTGACGGCTTTCATTAGTTTATCTAACTTGGCATACTCCTCCGTCCCCTCAAATTCGGACCGTTCCGTATCTGAAAGTTCCCCCGCCAGCCATCTTTTTATTTTATCTTCGTTTGTCATTTTCCTGGTGTTCTATACTATATAACAGATGAGTGCAATCAACTCCTACCGGATCTCTCCTTAAAATTTATTTATTTCCACTTTTTGTTGTAAAATTTTCAGGGCCGTGTAAATTCGTTTTTCAACAGCCTTGCGCGAAATACCAAGCATATCGGCTATTTCCTGATGCTTTTTACCTTCCACCCGGTTCAACATAAAAGTCACCCGCTGTTCATCCGATAATTCTTCAATGGCTTTTTTTAAACGGTCGTGATATTCTTTTTCTTCCAGTAAAAACTCAGGTGATTCGGCAGTGTAATCTTTGGGCTTCTGCAAACTATAGTTAAGGACTGTTTTTCTTCGTGAGATGGCATTGAGCATTTGGTTATTGGCAACAGTGTACAGAAACGACTTTGCTTTTTCGGGCAACACATTTTTACAGTTCTTCCAAAGCTTCTCAAAAGCAATCTGAACAATGTCCTGTGGATTATTATTCTCCCCGTATTTATAATACAAAAAGTCGTGCAAGTCTTTTGAACAGGTTCTGAACAAGTCATTAAAAACCCGTTCTTTACAAACGTTTTTCTCTTTTACACCTTGGCTCATTGTCAATTAGTTACAGCAGTATCCCTCTTCGCTCCTCTTGCAAGGTTAAGAAAAAAATCACAAACTCAGGTAGGAGATTTCGTGAACCATCTGTTTTTATAGAGTACAATCCTGCAATCAAAGTAACAAAAAAGACAAGCATATTAATGGTGCTGTTTAGTCTTCAATGAATGATTATGAAGGAATCATTTATTCAGCTCATACTCCTTTGATGCAGGAAATAGAGGATATAATGCACAGGAAAAAATGAAAATGAATATCGTTCAATTGATTAATTACATACAAAAAAAAGGTATTCTCTCTTTTATAAAAAGATTGAAGCCCGCAAGTAAATATCAGTTAAAAGTTAAGCTTTTCCATGAAAATGGTGAAATAAATGAAGCCATGGTTTATCCGTCAGGCCCGGAAAAAAACCTTCAGAGTACTTCATATAAGATAAATATAGGACGAAAACTTAAAAGGATTAATGAATCAAATTCCAAAGCAGATCCTTTCTTTATTGCCAATATAAGTCATGAGATTCGTACGCCCATGAATGCTATCATGGGGTTTAGTGGTATGCTTAATGAAGCTGATTTAAATGCTGATGAGAGGAAAGGTATGGTTGATATTATCAATGATAACTGTCTTCGATTATTAAATACAGTTGATCAGCTGGCCGACTATTCCTTAATGAAACACAATAAAATAACACCTGCAGAAACAGATTTTGAAGTGGCTGCAATGATCGAAGACATATGTGATACATACAAGTTTAAGGCAGAAGAAAAGAAGTTGAAAATCAAGACGGAAATCTGTCATGAATATGAAGATACAAGTATAAAAACGGATTATGACCTGTTAAAAAAGATTGTTTCATACGCAGTTGATAACGCCATAAAGTTCACCGAACATGGGTGTGTGAAAGTGGTATGTAAGTGTAAAAAAACATCGCTTCAGTTTTGGGTGACAGATACCGGGATAGGAATCCCAAAAGAAAAAATTTCCTTAATCTTTAAGGAATTCAGGCAAGTCGAAGAATCGTTAACGCGAACGTATCAAGGTATTGGATTAGGGTTGACGCTGGCTGCATCATTTATTACACTTTTAAATGGTGATTATAAACTCCGAAGTAACTTAAACAAAGGGACGGTGTTTTATTTTCAAATCCCTGTATCTTAGTATACCAAATTAATTCACAATCCATGGTAGGAGTTTTCAAAAGCCATCTGTTTTATTTCTGAAATCAAAATTGAAAAAATGATGTCGATACAAAAGCTGATAACAACCGGACAAACCCTGATGGCCCTTGGCCTTTTCCTGTTGTGTATCAGCTGCCAGAAAGAGCATGTTGAAATCAGTGAACCGGATAAAAGTACGGCCATCACTGCCAATGATATTGTTGCCGGATTAATATTGAAAGTCGCACTTAAGGATGGTTCATACGATAACATTATAGACCGATGCAGTGAGATAAGTATTCAATTTCCGTATTCGATTCATGTAAGGAATGAAATTATTGAAATCACCTCGGTGGAAGACATTGAAACCCTGAAACTGGAATATTTTCAATTCCGGAACAGTATTCACATCATCTATCCGGTTACTGTGATCTACAGTGACTATTCAGAATCAATTCTGACTAACACAGGAGATTTACATAAAATACAAAATCAATATCACTCAAAAGACGCAGATGCTGATATTGAATGTATTGATTTCATCTATCCGATTGAAATAACCTTGTACAATACAAGCTATCAGAAATCGGATTTCAGAACTATCAAAAGCGATAAGGACCTGCATGAGGTATTTCATGATATAAATGACCAAATCATTGCCATCCAATATCCCATTCACCTAGAAACATCAGATGGTAACACGTTTACCATAAATGATAATGTCGAGCTTGAAAGGGAGATCTCAAAAGTTGAGAACAGTTGCAACGAGGAAGATGATGAGGAGTTCAGCGATGAAGATTATCCCTATGAAGCCCTATTGCTGCGTGAAGAATGGAAGATTTTACTATTTAAGGATACAACCAATGAAACCTCCCGGTTCAGGTCTTATGGCCTGGACTTTAAAGCTGATAAAACTGTTCAGGCAAAAAGTGGGAAAGAGATGGTATATGGTACATGGGAATTGACCATCAACGAAAATCTGAAACAACTCAAAATAAAATTCAATACAGATAAAACACCTATAAACTGGTTAAACCAGGAATGGGAAATCACTAATACTAATCCGGTGATTATTAAAATGGAAGCAGAAAGTGATAGTGAAGAGTCAGAAAAGAAACTGATCCTTCAAGCATCAAATAACAGCAATTAAATCAATTAGGAAAACAAACTTTAAAAATTTGGATTATGAAAAAAGTATTTTTGACGGCATTAGCCTCATTAGTGGTATTTGCATTTATATTTACAAGTTGTTCAAGTGATGACAACGATGCCGTTTCAACAACAGGAAAGCTGAAAATTCAATTGACAGATGCTCCGTTTCCTACTGACCTGGTTGCCGAGGCCAATGTCATCATCGACAAAATTGAAATTAGAGAAAAAAATGAAGACAATGAAGGTAGACCGTTTATCACCTTATCAGAGGAAGTACAGGAATTTAATCTCCTGGATTTAACAAACGGAGTAACCGCCAGTTTGGTGGATCTGGAAATTGAGGTGGGTTCCTACGATCTGATTCGCTTATATGTGGCTGAAGCCAGTGTAAAATTAAATGACGGAACCGAATTTGATCTTACTATACCTAGTGGTGCACAAACAGGAATTAAAGTATTCATAGATCCTTCAATACAAGTAGCAGGAGGATTAACTACTGACTTGTTATTGGATTTCGATGTAAGCAAATCCTTTGTACCCCAAGGAGGTAATGATTCGCCTGAAGGAATTAAAGGCTTTCATTTTAAGCCAGTCATTAAAGCCTCCAACTTATCAACTGCAGGTCGATTAATCGGAGCCGTAAACGATGCAGAATCCGTAGCCATTGACGGTGCCCAGATTTCAATCATTGCTGCCGATACCGTATATACCACAACCTTTACAGGAGAAGATGGCGGTTATGCCGTTTTAGGTATTGAAGCCGGTAACTACGGCGTTGAATTTGCCAAAGAAGGTTATCAAACCGTCACTGTTGAGTCTGTTGAAATCGTTGCAGGTAATGCAACTACCCAGAATGCAGAATTGACTGCTGAAGAAGTTGAAGAATAATAAATAGTCTGATATCTATAACCTCATGTTGCTGACTTTTATCTCAGCTTCATGAGGTTTTTTGTTTTTCTAAGCCCGCCATCTTATACTGTTTACTAATCAAAATGCGCCTTTAGTGCGTTGCACATCTTTGGGATAAATACAGATTCGGTTCAATTTGACTGTCATGATACTGTATCTATATTTCATCCCTACTTTAAGGATACTATAGAGATACTTAAAATAGATCATGGTTCGAAGGCCTTTACATTCTACTTCATCCGCGTCGCCGAAAAATTTAACCATTGTTTTTCTGTGGATCACTTGTTACCTTTACAACACCAGCAAAACAGACAAAAACTATAGCGATCAATAACATATGAAACAAAACATCATTTTCTCTTTTTCAGCTATCATCTTGATGGTCATTGGCTGTCAGTCACCGCAGGAAGGCCATCTAACCGATGTGCAAAAACAACAAATTAAAAGTGAAATCACCCAAGTGATGCATGAACTGCTGCATCCCGGCGATACCCTTCATTTGATGGACTACCTAAGCTATTACCAGATTGACCGCGATGCCGCCATTGCCATGGATGGCTACATCATCAAAGGACGGACGGTCATGCGACAGTACCTGGAGGAATTGATTGATGGCGTTCGCACCGTGGATACAAAATTACACGAAATGCACATACGTGTTGTGACCAAAGATGTGGCCATTGTTTCTTTCCGCTCCAACGAATTAGCCTATTATTATGATGGGGACACAATTCCCTCAGAGGGCTCATATCAATGTGTATTCCAAAGGATAAACAAACACTGGAAAATCATTTCCAGTGCCGGGGCACATGTAAAGGAGTGAAAAATTGATGATTTGCTATGAGTCTGAAGTTCTGGATGAAGTTACTTTGCAAGCTCTTTCGGAAGCTGAGATCAATTTCATATCATCACTCTGACTCGTCGCTGAGCGAAGTCTATGACTTCGATCTAAGTAGTAGTTAGTTTTCAACTAACATCAATAAATCATAAGCCTGATGCCATGTGTGTCAGGCTTTTTTGTACGTGTTTTTTTAGATTAGCATGTGGGGGTGTTTTACCGAGCAAAAGGTCGACCCCCGATAGTTATCTGAGCGGTTTGGGTGGTAAACCCTTTCGGCGGTGTAGCCCCGGAAGTGGTTGTTGAGGGAATGGTTTTAACGACTTGTAATTGAAGCACGGTTCTATTTTCCCCGATCCAACGCGAGTCTGGTTAATATTATTGGGTAGGGCGCCCAGTCTCATTGGGCAGCACATCCAAAGGGTTTAGGCAGCCTGCCCAAGTTGATTGGGTGCACTGCCCAACCGGTATGGGTGCATCACCCAGGATGCTTTGATTTACCTAAAAACAAAAACCCTGTAAATCAGTCGATTTACAGGGTTTTGATAATCTTTGGTAAGATAAAAAGTAGTCCCTACGGGAATCGAACCCATATCTACAGTTTAGGAAACTGCTATTCTATCCGTTGAACTAAGGGACTAAAATTCTTATAACATCCTTGAATACAAATTTCTTTCAAAACTTCTATTATATCCCCCCGATAACTATCGGGAGAACTAAAGGACCACTGATTTACGGATGGCAAAAGTAATTATTTCCGCGTAAAAACAAAAACATTATATTTTTATGAGGCGACTGGTGGCTTCTTTCAATAGTTCATCCGGTTTGGCAAAGTTGAAACGCAACACCTGCTTCTTTACTTTCTCGTGACAAAAGACACTGATGGGTACCGTTGCCACCCCATGTTCTTTGATCAAACGTAAGGCGAAATCACGATCTTTTTCATCGGATATATCCTCAAAGCTGAATAACTGAAAAAAGGTGCCTTTAGATGGAATGGGTTTAAAACGACTGGGCTCCATGAGTTCCAGAAAATAATCACGGCGCTGCTCATAAAACGCACTCAGTTTTCTGTACTCCTCTTTTTCTTCCAGAAACTCCGCCAATGCCAACTGATAAGGTGAATTCACACTGTACATCATCACCTGGTGCACGCGCCTGAATTCACGAGTAATGGCCTCAGGTGCCAGACAACATCCAATCTGCCAGCCGGTCACATGATAACTCTCGCCAAAAGAGGAGACAATGACACTGCGCTCGGCCAGCTTAGGATATAAGGCCACACTTTGATGCGATTCGCCTTCAAACACGATGTGCTCAAATGTTTCGTCACACAAAATCACAATCTTTGTCCCATTAATAATACGTTGCAGGCGAATCATATCAATCTCACTCATCACCCACCCTGTTGGATTATGCGGTGTATTGATAATGATCATCCGGGTTTGGGTAGAAACAATTTTCTGTACCTCTTCCCAGTCAATGTGATAATCCGGATCTTTCATGGGAACAAATACAGCCTGTGCTCCATTCATCTCGATTGCCGGCACGTAATATTCAGCGGCTGGCTCAAACACAATCACCTCATCGCCTTCATTCACCAATGCTGAAATAGCGGTGTATATAGCCTGTGAAACACCAGCTGTTATGGTTACTTCGGTTTCCGGGTTATACTGACGTCCATACAAGTCATTCACTTTCTCAGCCACCCGGGAGCGCAACTGAAACTCCCCTTCACTTGGAGCATATTGGTTAAGTCCTTCCAATAAATGTTTATTCACCAATTCGATGAGCTTCTGCGAACAATGAAAACCTGTGAAACCTTCCGCCAGGTTAATGGCATTATATTTTTTAATCAACGGATTAACCTCATTGAAATAACTAGACTTCAGATTAGTAAACTTAGGACTTACCTTCATTATTGAGTTTTCTATTTGTAGCAACAATTTGTTACGGAACTAAATTTAAGCATTAAAATATAAAAATGCGACGCGATGGCGTATCATTTTAAGTTGAATGATGCATCGGCACAAAAGATTTCTATTAAAAATAAGAATATCATTCGTGAAACAACTGACGTAATACCTCTAGCGACTTCAACTCCCCCATGCCATCAAGATGTAGTGCATAGTAGGTTAATAAATCAGTGAGCAACTGATGGCGCTGATCAGTGGAAAGTCTCAACGCCTCTAAAGCATCCACTTTTAACTGAAAAAGTTTTTCCCAAACTTGACAAGCCTTTTCATCGAGGTAGGTCCCATGGGCCGGCTCAACAGTGGAGAACTGTCCATTGAGCAAATCAAAAAATCGTTCCTCATTTTTTTTCTCCTTAGGACCGAACCCCAGAAAACGACTCAAATGAAATATAAAGAAGAGGTGAAAATTGTGGTCGCCGGATAAACCACTGTCAAACACTTCGATACTGTGGTAGATAAATTCAAACAAAGGGCGGTTCTCCTCTTCTTCACGGAGTACTTTATTCATCAACTCTGTCAGAAAAAAAGCTATGGCCCTTTTATTCTGATTAAAAGGAATGGAAGTTAAGGGCAATGACACTCTGTAATCTTTGATTCGCTGAATCTCTGACTTCTCCCGATGATACACCTCCATCTCCAGTAATGCCAGCGGTTGTAATAAAACGGTGAGTCCCTTGCTACGCTTGGATCGTCCCCGATTTAGCATGTAGGATTGCCGTCCAAATTGCTCTGTATACACATTTGCAACAATGCCGGTCTCACCATATTTAATGTGATTGAGGACAATGCCTCGTGTAGGGTATATCATTGATACGATTCTATACCGCAAAACTAATGGTTTTTCTGCTTTCCGCCACTACTTGGGAAAAGGCATGACTAACTTGCTCACTTAAACACCAGTGTCCGAATATTTAAACATAGTTCTCCCAATCATGTAGGGTAGAGTGACAAAACACTGTCTTTCTATTACTGGAAGCAGTTATATTTGCTCCCCTCGAACGGTATAATTTTTGCATGTAAGCGCAGCGATAAATAATGATTAATACCTGATAATAAAGAACAAATAATCAATAATAAAACAATCAAATGAGTAAATCATCCTTTTTAAATTTTTCGAAGGCCTTTTGGGTCGCTAACTTTGTAGAGCTTCTTGAAAGAGCCGCCTATTATGGAGTGTTTATTGTGATCACTCTTTATTTGTCACGTATCCTGGCTTTTACAGACATAGAGGCTGCCATGATTTCAGGTACTTTCAGCGCTTTGCTATATTTCTTACCAACTTTTACCGGTGCCTATGCTGATAAAATTGGGTTCAAAAAATCGCTCATCGTCGCCTTTTCATTCCTGACGCTTGGCTACTTTGGGCTGGCTATATTCCCAACTATTCTGGAGAATGCCGGTTTGGCCGAATATGGTTTCACCACCGAATTCACAGGCCTGAAAGAATCCAGTGATAAGTTCATCATTATCCCTATTATGGCATTGATCATTATTGGAGGGAGCTTTATCAAATCAGTGATTACCGGAACGGTAGCCAAAGAAACCACTGAAAAAAATCGTGCGACGGGTTTTTCAATTTTTTATACCATTGTCAATATAGGTGCTTTTTCCGGAAAGACATTTGTGAAGCCATTACGTGAAGCCATGGGTAATGAAGGCTTGATCACTATCAATTTCTTCTCTGCAACAATGACTTTATTAGCCTTACTGGCTGTTTTCTTTTTCTTCCGTCCATCAGTGCACCAGGGAAAAGGGAAATCACTAAAGGATATCTTGAACGCCTTAGTAAAAGTGTGTACGAATGCTCGTTTGATAATATTAATATTAATTATCACTGGTTTCTGGATGGTACAGCACCAGTTATATGCCACCATGCCAAAATATGTATTACGGATGGCCGGTGAAGGTGCCTCCCCCAGTTGGTATGCCAACGTAAATCCATTGGTTGTATTTACTACCGTTGGTTTAATTACGTCATTGATGCGTAAACGATCGGCTCTCTTTTCCATGACCTTAGGGATGTTTATTATGCCTGCATCAGCCTTTGCTATGGCAGCCGGCAACATGCTGAGTGGCGACACCATGGGATTCATCAACATGCACCCGGTAGCATTTATGATGATTGTAGGTATCGCTCTTCAAGGATTGGCAGAATCTTTCATCTCTCCTCGCTTCCTGGAATATTTCTCGTTGCAAGCGCCTAAAGGAGAAGAAGGACTTTATCTGGGTTTTAGTCACCTGCACTCCTTCATCTCCTCTTTATTAGGATTTGGGATCTCCGGTTTCTTGTTACAGAAGTATTGTCCGGATCCGTTAACCTTAACCGAAGCAGAAAAGCTGACCGCCTATGATCATGCTCACTACATTTGGTTTGTCTTTGTTGGAATTGCAACAGTTTCAGCTATCGCATTAATCGTTTACGGAGTGGTAGTGAGAAAAATTGACACTAAAAAAGTGGCTGAGCAGCAAGCATAAGGGAAAAAACTAAAGACATTTTAAAAAAATCTGTTTGCAGAACCGGAATATTGCTCTATATTTGCAACCGCTAAAGCGAAAAAGATCTCTTTAGAATGTTGCCCAGATGGCGGAATTGGTAGACGCGCTGGTCTCAAACACCAGTGGGGCAACCCGTGCCGGTTCGATCCCGGCTCTGGGTAC
>JAEINY010000182.1 GCA_016342595.1 Marinilabiliaceae bacterium | reverse complement strand
CAAAAAGTGGCTTTACAAACATTGGATAATTTCTGGTCGACTTATGAAATCATGGGCGTTTCCTTGTTGGATCAGCGCATGTGGAAATGGATGTATGCCAACCCAAATGCCACTTCAGCAGAATTGAATTCAGCTGTTGTTGCCATGGCAAAAGAAATCTGGAATGAGTTTTATGCACCGGTGTTTGGCATTCAGGATGAACCTATTTTAGCCATCTACTCACACATGGTGAATAGCCCGATTTATTTGTCCAATTATGCTTTTGGACATTTAATTCAATTTCAGGTGGAGCAGTATTTACATAAAGCTGATTTTGCACCGGAAGTGGAGCGTTTATTCCGCATTGGGACACTGACACCAAATGCCTGGATGCAGGAAGGATTAGGCGAAGATATATCAATTGATTCGATCATTAAGGAAGCGGGTAAAGCAGTAAAAAAACTCAAAAAGAGCTAATGGTTTTGTAGAATATTTGAATAACAGCTTTTGCTTTTGGCGGAAGCTGTTTTTGTATATAGAAATCGGGAAGTTACTGGCTAACTTCCCGATTTAGTAGTCATCTAACATGTGTTTCATACTAATCAATCAATTGTTGTAATTTTTTTCTTCCAAAAAAAATGCGACTTTTAACGGTACCAATCGGCATTTCCAGTTTTTCTGCAATCTCCTTGTATTTGTAACCTTCCATATGCATGGTCAAAGGTTGCTTAAAATCATTATCCAGGTTGTTCATGTGCGTTCTGATTTCGCCTGTATAATGTAAACGATCGGGGGTGTCGTTTGTGTAGTACTTGTTGGAGAGGTAGTTTACTTCATCCACAAGCATCGGTGCTTGACGCATTTTATAGCGTCTTCGGTAGTTGTTAATAAATGAGTTGCGCATAATAGTATGCATCCAGGCTGAAAAATTGGTGTTGATCACAAATTTTTCCCGTGATGAAAGTGCCCGGTAGTTCGTTTCCTGAAGAAGGTCATTAGCGTCCTCTTCGTTAGTTGTCAATGTAAGGGCGTAGCTAAACATTCTCTGTTGAAGCCCCAAAAGTCGATAGTTAAATTGTTCTGCGGTCATCTTGTTGGGTTTTTGTTTAACGTTTGGTTTCGGATGAAACACATTTGTTTGGGTGTTTAACGCCTGTGTTTTCCAAATCCTCACATAATTTAATCAATTAATTCTGTTTATGCAACTGACTATCAATACCGATTTGCTAATTACATCAAATAAGCAAACAAATACTCGATTGCGGAATAAAGGTGAACAAAAAAGTCTGAACTGCCAAATTTGTTTAAGTAAATCACCACTTAATTATTCAGTAATTATTCCTTTTCGCAATGGAACTGCTTTGTAATCAGACTCAAATATTTTTTTTGATAGAGAGGTGTGTTTTTATATAAACAAATCAGTTAAGTGATTGTCTATTATTGAAGAAAGAATGCCTTAATTGGCAAAGGATGATTTAAAACATTCCAATTGAGTATTTAGGTTCTTCAATTGTTTGTTATCTTTCCCCAGTAATTGTAATGGAAAGGATGAAGATTATAAAGTAGATGTATGAATTGGATAAAGAAGGTATATATGTTTTATGTGGATGGTTTCATGAATATGAGTTCTTGGGGACGAACCATGTGGATAATTATTTTACTGAAATTGTTTATTATGTTCGCTGTGTTTAAGTTGTTCTTTTTCAGAGATACTTTAAAAAATAGGTACACGACTGATGAGGAACGGGCACAACATGTTTTAGAGGAATTAATCACACACTAAAATACAACCATAATGTTAGAGAATATCGATGTAACGCTGATTAACTGGTCGCGAGCTCAATTTGCTCTCACGGCCATGTTTCATTGGCTCTTTGTTCCGCTTACGCTTGGTCTTGCTTTTATTATTGCCTTTATGGAGACCATTTACTATAAGACCGGTGACCTGGAATGGAAACGGATTACTAAATTTTGGATGAAGATCTTTGGGATCAATTTTGCCATTGGCGTTGCCACCGGGCTTATTCTGGAGTTTGAGTTTGGGACTAACTGGTCTAATTACTCTTGGTTTGTTGGCGATATTTTTGGAGCTCCATTGGCTATTGAAGGAATCATGGCGTTCTTTTTAGAAAGTACTTTCGTAGCCGTTATGTTTTTTGGCTGGGGAAAAGTCAGTAAGCGATTTCACCTTACAGCTACCTGGTTAACAGCGATAGGGGCCAATTTGTCAGCGCTCTGGATATTAGTGGCTAATGCCTGGATGCAGAATCCGGTGGGCATGAAGTTTAATCCGGAGACAGCTCGTAACGAGATGGTCAATTTTTGGGAAGTTTTATTATCGAATTCGGCTGTCAATAAATTTTTACACACGGCAACTTCGGGATATGTGCTTGCTGCTGTATTTGTAGTGGGCATCAGTTGTTGGTTTCTGTTGAAGAAAAGACACATCTTATTTGCTAAGCGAAGTATCATCGTAGCGTCTGTATTTGGTATTATTTCTTCCATTATGTTGATTGGAACAGGAGATGGTAGTGCCCGCGACGTGGCGCAAACGCAACCGATGAAGTTTGCGGCTATGGAATCCTTGTATGAAGGGCAGACGCAGGCACCATTAATTGCCATTGGATTGTTTGGTTCATCCCATGATGACCCCATGCATCGGGGATCAGAGCAGGATTTTCTGATGAAGATTGAGATTCCGAATATGTTATCTTACATGGCGTTTCTGAAAGTGGATGCATTTGTACCGGGAATTAAAGATTTGGTGCTGGGGAACGAGGCTCAGGGAATCATGTCCTATAAAGAAAAAATAAGAAGAGGGTATGAAGCGCAACAGACTTTGAAAGCTTTTAAAGCTGCAAAAAAGAAGGATTCTGCCGAGTATGAGCGATTATTGGCCAAATTTAATGATCAGGAATGGGGAGATAATTATTTCAAATATTTTGGTTATGGAAATTATTACGATCCCGATCCGGAACAATTAGAATTGAATGCATTTAAAATTGTGCCGCCTATTTCATTGTCCTTTTATGCGTTTCACATCATGGTTGGCTTGGGCATGCACTTTCTGTTATTATTTATGGTAGTACTATGGTTGACGCTTAAAAATAAAATTGAGAATAAACGATTCATATTGTACACAGCACTTTGGACGATCCCGTTGGCATACATTGCCAGTCAGGCCGGATGGATTGTGGCGGAAGTGGGACGTCAGCCATGGGTGATTCAGGATTTGATGTCAACGATGACGGCGGTATCAAAAATTGACAGTAGTGCGGTGATAATTACGTTTTGGTTATTTGCCGTTACGTTTGTGGCATTGGCGATTGCAGAAGTACGCATCATGTTGAAGCAAATTACTAAAGGACCTAAAGAAGGAGGAAATAACTAATGTTTGAAACTTTATCACATTTAGCACTACAACAATATTGGTGGGTTCTGGTATCATTACTGGGCGCCATTCTGGTGTTTCTGATGTTTGTTCAGGGCGGACAAACCCTGATCAATACCATTGGTAAATCCGATGTGGAACGGACTATGATTATAAATACTCTGGGGCGTAAGTGGGAGTTTACTTTTACAACTTTAGTGACTTTTGGAGGTGCCTTTTTTGCCTCTTTCCCATTATTTTATAGTACCAGTTTTGGAGGTGCCTATTGGGTTTGGATGATCATACTGTTTGCGTTTGTGTTGCAAGCCATTGCTTATGAGTTTCGGTCACGTCCCAATAATGTATTCGGATCCAAGGGATATGAAGCTTTTCTTTTTATCAACGGCTTGGTTGGTACGATCCTGATTGGTACGGCAGTCGCGACCTTCTTTACAGGCTCATCTTTTTCTGTGAATGAAATGAATCAGTCCCAGTGGGAAACACCGTTTCATGGGCTGGAGGCTGCCTTGAATTTTCATAACCTTACTTTGGGGTTGGCTGTATTCTTCCTGGCGCGTGTTTTGGGATTACTCTATTTCATGAACAGTATTGAGCATGCAGATATATTTTCGCGCGCCAAGAAGCATTTATTGTATAATGCCATACCTTTTGTAGTATTCTTTCTGACCTTCGTTATTTGGTTAATGTTCAGGGATGGATTTGCTGTGAATCCTGAAACCAAGGAAATTTTCATGGAGCCGTATAAGTATTTTACCAATTTGATTGAAATGCCGGTTCTATTGGTTTTATTTTTACTTGGTGTAGTAGCTGTTTTATATGGCATTATCTCAAGTTTAATAAAAGATAGTACAAAAGGAATTTGGACTGCCGGTGCTGGAACAGTAATTACTGTCTTGAGTTTATTATTATTGGCAGGATTTAATAACACTGCTTTTTATCCATCTACTTTCGATTTGCAAAGTTCACTGACTATTGAGAATGCCTCTTCCAGTCATTTTACCTTGACAGCCATGAGTTATTCATCCTTGATGATTCCCTTTGTGATCGCCTATATTTGGTATGCCTGGAGAGCCATAAATAGCAAAAAGATTGACGAGGATGAAATGTCGTCGGATGATATTCATGTGTATTAAGTCGAAAGATATTAGTATCAAGTAAAAAGATAAAAAATGAAATATTTGCAAGAAATACTCTGGTACATGGCTTTGCCCATCACTATTATTGTGAGTTATTATGCCGTTTTAAGGGGGTTAAAGTTGTTTCATAAAAAGTTGGCACAAGAGGCTGGTGAAACTGAGAAGTCTGATGAATAGGTTTTAAAATATGATATAAAAAAAGAGGTCTCACAAGAGACCTCTTTTTTATTATATATTAGATTGTATATGACCAGGTATTAGCTTTTAATTTTCAATACCCATTTTGCAATGGATACAATCACATAATACAAAATTAAAGCAGCAATTCCTCCCACACCTAATAATGCAATGAAGATTATCGCTAACAATAAGAGGATGAAACGTTCTTTATTTTCTTGCCATTTCAGGTTTTTAAACTTCAACGAAGACATGGGAACTTCACTCACCAGCATCATACTGAAAAAGGCGATGGCTATACAAATGACAATTGGTGTGAGCCAATTAAACCATTCTGAGTGATCTATAAATGAGTAGGCAAAAGCCGCCGTGAAAATGCCGGTGGCGGTTGTGGTTAACCCCAGGAAATTTTCCGTTTGACGGGTGTCCACATTAAATTTAGCCAGACGTAAGGCCGCAAAAGCCACCATCACAAAGGGTACCAATACCCATATTTGCTGATGCAAGGTCAATTCGAAAAAAGGAATAGCGAAGCTGCCCGTTAATTGATATTTCATAATGGCTGACCAGATGGCTGCTGGTGCTACTCCAAAACTGATTAAGTCGGCTAAAGAGTCCAGTTCTTTTCCGATTTCACTGTAGGCTTTTAATGCGCGGGCTGCAAAGCCATCTGAAAAGTCAAATAGCGCGCCGGCAAAAATCAGCCAGATAGACCATTGTGGAAATCCAGTTACAGCAAAGAATACCGCTAGTGTGCCACATAACACATTAAGCGAGGTCAGGAAATTGGGAATATGTTTTACTATTTGCATAACATTTGAATATTTGCACCGAAATTACTGCAAACCGATACAGAATCAAAATTTGTGTTCAAAAGAAGTCTGGTTTCTACTGCCGCAGCTTATAATTAACTGGAATTTTTTAGAGTTTAGTTTGTATTTGTTGTTTTTACACTTACATTTGTATCGAATTAAAGGTCAAAAAAATGCAAACGTTTATACATCATCACCATCATTTGTTTTCTGCTCTGCGGTAGGCGGTGATTGATGTATGTATACAATATTGATCGAGGCTTGCCGGAAATGGCAAGCCTTTTTTTGTTAATAATTTTTAAGATAACGAACATGAATTTTCAGAAACAGCATCATATCCATCATCATCATACTGATCCTCCCGGGATGAGCTGGAATGCTATTGTCTGATCATACAGAATAAATAGAAAGGCTTATCCAACAGGGTAAGCCTTTTTTTATGAATATTAATCAACTTATTATAATGGAAACAAAACTTAGAATCGCATTGCAAAAGAAAGGACGTCTTAATGAAGACTCTATGAAATTATTGAAAGAAGCTGGTATTAAGTTTAATGTAGGAAGTGGCAAGTTGGTGGCTTCGTCACCGAATTTCCCCATTGAAGTCTTGTTCCTTCGTGATGATGATATCCCGCAAACTGTAGCGGATGATGTGGCAGATATAGGAATTGTCGGCGAGAATGAAATGTGTGAGAAGAATTTTGACCTGACGATTTCGAAACGGTTGGGATTTAGCAAATGTCGATTGTCATTGGCAATTCCTAAAGCAGAAGAATATACCGGTTTGGATTTCTTCAAAGGGAAAAAAGTAGCGACTTCTTATCCGGTGATTCTTGAAAAGTATTTCATGGAACAAGGTATTCAGGCGGATATTCATGAAATTGCAGGTTCCGTTGAGATTGCCCCGGGAATTGGATTGGCGGATGCCATCTTTGACATTGTGAGTTCAGGAAGTACCTTAGTGGCTAACCGGCTGAAAGAAGTAGAACTGGTGATGTGGTCGGAAGCTTTATTGGTGTCCGGCTCAAATTTGTCACCTGAAAAGCAGCAGCTTTTGGAGGAGTTAGTTTTTAGGATTAATTCGGTACAGGCGGCCAATTCCAATAAATACATCCTGATGAATGTACCCAATGATAAAATTGAGGACATCGTTCAAATTTTACCGGGTATGAAAAGTCCCACCGTGTTGCCATTGGCTGATAAGGGATGGAGTTCGGTGCACTCGGTGATTCAGGAAAAAAAGTTTTGGGAAATTATTGGCCGGTTGAAAGAGTTGGGAGCCGAAGGTATTCTGGTGATACCAATTGAAAAAATGATTCTTTAATCAATTAAAAACTGAGGCTATGAATAAAATATTATATCCTTCGCAGAGTGAATGGTCCGCATTATTAACCAGGCCTGATAATGGCCTGGAGGACCTGTTTGATACAGCCAGTAAGGTGTTAGAGGATGTACAACGCAATGGAGACGCGGCGGTTAAGAAATATACCCGTTTGTTTGACGGTGCGGACCTGGAACAGCTGGAAGTATCAAAAGCAGAGATTGATTCGGCTTGTCTGAGTGTGTCGGCTGAGTTGAAATCAGCGATCCTGACGGCTAAGCAGAACATTGAACGCTTTCACGAATCACAAAAGAATGTGCCGCAAAAAATCGAAACCATGCCGGGTGTGATGTGCTGGCAGAAAAGTGTGCCCATTGAGAAAGTGGGTTTGTACATCCCCGGAGGGACCGCGCCGCTTTTTTCAACGGTACTGATGCTGGGTATCCCGGCGAAAATTGCCGGCTGTAATGAAATCGTGTTGTGTACTCCCGTCGGAAAAGAGGGCCTCGTCAACCCGGCCATCCTCTATGCCGCTTCCTTGGTTGGGGTGAATAGGATTTTTAAAATAGGCGGTATTCAGGCCATCGGTGCCATGGCGTATGGAACTGATTCGGTTCCTTGCGTGTCTAAGATATTCGGACCGGGCAATCGATTTGTAACGGCTGCCAAGCAATTGGTGAGTTTGAAAGATGTGGCCATTGATATGCCCGCTGGTCCATCGGAAGTATTGGTGATGGCCGATGAGAGTGCTGAACCAGCTTTTGTCGCAGCAGACTTACTATCACAAGCTGAGCATGGAGTGGATAGTCAGGTGATCCTGGTGTCGGATAGTGAATCTTTGGTGGAGAAAGTGGAACAAGAAGTATCCACTCAGCTAGCCAACTTACCGCGTAACGAGATTGCGAAGAAAGCATTGGCCAATAGTCGTCTCATCATCATGAAAAATGTGGATGAGATGGTGGCCCTCACCAATCAATATGCGCCGGAGCACTTGATCATCTCTATGCGTGATGCAGAAACCATTGGTGACCGGATTATCAATGCCGGCTCCATCTTCCTGGGGAATTATTCGCCTGAGAGTGCCGGTGATTATGCCTCGGGTACCAATCATACACTGCCGACCAATGGGTATGCGGCGGCTTACAGTGGGGTGAGTCTGGATAGCTTTCTAAAGAAGATCACCTTTCAGAAGTTATCGGCGAAAGGCTTGCAAAAACTGGGTCCTGTTATTGAAACCATGGCCTCAGCTGAGCAGTTGGAAGCGCACCGGAATGCAGTAACCATCCGTTTGCAAAAGATCAAAGGCTAATGATTAATTGTTAATGATGAAGGATTAATGATTAGTTGTTAATGTTTAATTATAATGCAGGGCCTTATCTCCATGTATTTCCAGCTGTTTCATTAATGCCTGGATGAGCGAATTGTACATGGGTGTCACAAACCTGAAATTACTAATATTGAACCAGAAACCTTTAATATGAAACCACTCAATCAATTATTACGACCCAATATAAAAGGGCTGAAGCCCTACTCGTCCGCCCGTGAAGAATATACCGGTGAAGCAGCTGTATTATTAGACGCTAATGAAAATCCGTTCAATGAGCCTTACAATCGCTATCCCGATCCCCATCAGCGAAAGGTGAAGTCGAAGATTGCCAGCTTAAAAGACGTGGAGACGTCCCAAATTTTCCTGGGTAACGGCAGTGATGAACCCATTGACCTGTTGTTTCGTGCTTTTTGTGAGCCAGGTATCGATAATGTCATATCCATTGATCCCACCTATGGCATGTACCAGGTGGCTGCCGACATTAATAATGTAGAAGTGCGCCGGGTGTTATTAAACGAGGCTTTTCAATTGGATGTGCCGGCCTTGTTAAAAGCGGTGGATGACCGGACCAAATTATTGTTTTTATGCAGTCCCAATAATCCCACAGGTAACTGTTTGAATACTGCTGATATTGAGGCTGTCCTTAATGGCTTTGATGGTATTGTGGTTTTGGATGAAGCTTACATTGATTTTGCGCCAGGGCAAAGTTTTCTCAAGCGCTTGAATGAATTTCCAAACCTGGTTATTCTTCAAACATTTTCCAAAGCGTGGGGAATGGCAGGTATCCGTTTAGGTATGGCCTTTGCCGATAAAGAATTGATTGGCGTATTGAGTAAAATCAAATATCCCTATAATATCAACGTATTGACACAGCAAAAAGCATTGGAATTGTTGGCCTCTGAGTCACAAGTGAATTTCTCCATTGAAAAGCTATTGAGTGAAAGAGGACTATTGGAAGTTGCGTTGAAGCAATTACCATTTGTGCAAAAAGTTTACCCCTCCGATGCTAATTTTATCCTGGTAAAGACCGATCGTCCAAAAGAAATCTATAATTTTCTGGTGGAAAAAAAGATCATCATTCGCGATCGCTCATCGGTGGCTTTGTGTGAAGGCTGTTTGCGCATAACTGTTGGGAGTCCGGCAGAGAATAGTTTGTTGCTGGAAGCGTTAAGGATGTTTGAAATGTGTTACACGGAGAGCGCAAAGTTCAGGAAAAGGAAATGGTCACAGAGCTTTTAGAATTTAATAAAGAAGATTATTAGTACCTTACTAATGAAAATACTCTGTGCCCTTTTTGTTTTTGTTTTTCTCCGAAACTCTGTGTAACAATTTGATGAATTATCAAAAAAATTAAACTTGTTTTTGAACAACACAGCACTCTAGTCATCAGTTTATTTTGTAACGAAGACTAAGTATCTGATCATTTAAAATTAAAAATGAAGTGTTTTTATTTTATTGTATTTGCTTTTGTTATGGGAATAAATGGAACAGTAGCACAACAGGTCATTCCAGTGTGGGAAAATAAAGTGCCGGGGAATATAGCACATGATGTAGTGGAAGAAAGAACCATTGCGGAATGGGGTGGTGCCAAAATTCTCACGGGTGTATCTGTACCTGAGTTATGGATGTATCCAACCGCGGATAAAGGAGCGAGGCCTGCCATCCTTATCTGCCCGGGGGGAGGCTACAGGGTGGAAGCCTATGAGCACGAAGGAACCAAGGTAGCTGAATGGCTCAATACCTTGGGCATCCATGCTTTCGTGCTGAAATATCGACTGCCCGATGAACGCATCTGTCCACAGGCTACAGAGGCGCCATTGATGGATCTTCAAAAAGCGATGCAAGTAGTACGGGAACGTGCTGAGCAATGGAATATTGATAAAGATAAAATCGGGGTGATGGGATTTTCAGCAGGTGGACATTTAGCTGCTTCTGCGTCAAACTTATTCAGGCAATCGTTTTTGGATGATGTGAAGCCTGAAGTGGTGCGACCGGATTTTTCCATTTTAATGTATCCGGTGATATCCATGGAAGAAGGATTGACCCATCAAGGTTCGAAAGATGCCTTGTTGGGTGAAGCACCTGATGAAGATCAAGTTCGTCTTTTCTCAATGGAACATCAGGTAAGTTCACAAACACCTCCCACATTTATATTACATGCCCGGGATGATCAAGCGGTTTCGGTAGATAATACCATTAGCTACACCGAAGCTTTGAAAGAAAATGGCGTTTCGGTAAAGCAGGTGATTTTGGATGAAGGCGGACATGGTTTTGGGTACAATCCTCACTCACCCACCTTTTCCTGGACACAGGATCTTAAGGAATGGCTGGAAGTGAATGTGCTGAAATGAGTCTCTCGCAAAGGTGCTAAGACGCAGAGAGGTATTCCTTGCGACTTCGAGACTCTAAAAGAAAATTATAACGAATAGTTTATTGTTCCCACAGGCCCTAAAATGCTGAGAAATATTCTTTGCGACTCTGCGGCTCTGCGAGAAAAAAATCTAATATGAAAAAGAAAATATTATTCATCGATCGCGATGGAACCCTTATAATCGAACCACCCGTGGATTACCAGGTGGATAGTTTGGAGAAGCTGGAATTTTATCCGGGTGTATTTCAAAATTTATCAAAGATAGCGGCTCAGTTGGATTACGAATTGGTGATGGTGACCAACCAGGATGGCTTGGGGACTGCTTCCTTCCCGGAAGAGACTTTTTGGCCGGCACAGAATAAAATGTTGAAAACACTGGCCAATGAAGGGATCACTTTTGAAGCCATACATATTGATCGTTCGTTACCGGAAGAGATGGCACCCACGCGTAAACCACGCACCGGATTACTGACACACTACTTTTCGGAGGACTATGATCTGGCCAACTCCTTCGTGATTGGCGACCGGCTTACAGATGTGGAACTGGCCATGAACCTGGGGTGTAAAGCCTTGTTTCTATCCGATCAACAAGTGTTGGAAGATAATTTGAAATCCAGTTGTGCCTTGACCACCACTCAATGGTCAGAGATTGCCGCTTTCCTTTTCAAAACCGACCGGACCGCTTCGGTGAAACGCGCTACTTCTGAAACCAGCATTGAAGTGGGCATCAACCTGGATGGAACCGGGAAATGTGACATCCACACCGGGCTGCATTTCTTCGATCACATGCTGGAACAGATCGGTCGTCATTCCGGCTGTGACCTAAGGGTGAAAGTAGCAGGGGATTTGCACGTAGATGAACACCATACCATTGAGGATACCGCCATTGTATTGGGCGAAACCATCAAAAAAGCCTTGGGCGATAAACGGGGCATTGAACGTTATGGCTTCTGCCTGCCCATGGATGATTGTTTATGTCAGGCAGCCATCGATTTTGGCGGGCGCCCCTGGTTGGTATGGGAGGCTGATTTTAAACGGGAAAAAATTGGTGACATGCCCACCGAGATGTTCATGCATTTCTTCAAGAGCTTCTCCGATGCAGCTGCCTGCAACCTAAACATCAAGGCAGAAGGACAAAACGAACACCATAAGATTGAAGGGATTTTTAAAGCCCTGGCACGTGCCATTCGGGCGGCTATTCGCAAAGATCCGTACAGTGATCAGTTGCCGAGCACTAAGGGGGTGCTATAGATGAGGGGAAAAGTGCAAGGTGTAAGGGAAAAGTGAAAAGTTAAAAGGTATAAGGTTAAAAGTGAAGTATTCTTTTTCACCAGCCAATACTTTAAGCCCAGGAACTCTTTCTGAACGGATAGACTGTCAATAACCGCTTGTTTGTTTTCGTCTGTAGGACTGGATTGATAGGTGGTCAACATGGTCATGAAGCCCAATATCTGTTGTTGCAGCTCTTTATAGAAAGTTTGAGTTTTCACATCCCGCAGACCATTATTACCATTGTGCAAACGATCAAGCAGGGCAATGGTATCGGTGGTTTCTTCATCGGTATTGGAGCTTGAGAAAACTATTTTCTGCTTGGAAAAATCAATTTGATGCTCAATAATATCTTCAATGTTATGAGCCGTAGGTGCCAATAATTTTAGCTTGTTTGGTTTACGACCGTTGCAATACGGACAGGCCAGAAAAAGTTTAATCCTGAATCACTAATAATTAAATTCAAAAAATCCTTTAACGCCAACAGCAACGAAGTCTTCCCACATCCGTTTTTACCGGTGATGATCAGGTGTTTCTTCTCGTTCTCATCAATGGGGATGTGAATATTTTCCAGATGGAATATCTTATTGATCTGTATGGCTGTTAAAAAGTAACTCATCATCGTTTTGTTTATGCGAGTTTAAAAGTAATAATATCTTTTGAAATGAACCATACGGTTGGCTATTCGCAAAGATCCGTACAATGATTAGCTGCCAGGCATTAGCCATTAGCGGCTAGCCGCTACTAGCTCAAACCTGGATTAATTCTCCGGTCACCAATTGACTTGCATTTTGGCCGACCGGAAGGCCCCACAAGGCGACCGGAAATACTCACCCGGCGACCGGAGCCGCTTTTTGAACCAACCGGAGAGGCTCCCTCAGCGACCGGAGCGGGTACCTGGCCGACCGGAAGCGCTCATTTTCCGACCGGAGCTTGATTTTTCACGACCGGAGGGGCTAGCTGGGCATGAGGAAGTACTCACCCTCCAACCGTGAAGGATACCCGGACAACCGAAGGCCGTCCTTTCGCGACCGGAGCGGGTCTTCCGCCAACCGGTGATGAATTGTCATATGAGGTATGGCTATTCCGGTGTGATACTAATTTTATCAAGGCTGTTCCGGGTTGCATTTCTGGTGTACACATCCAGTTGATCTACTTTGGTGTAAAGCCCCGCATCATTAGCCTTTACATAGATGTGATCCAGTTGGGAAGAAACGCCTTTGTGGGTAAAAAGCAGCTCAACGCTATATGGTGCGGTTTGTTTTAGCAGCAGCCTCAGTGATTTGCATGCGGTTA
>JAEINY010000181.1 GCA_016342595.1 Marinilabiliaceae bacterium | reverse complement strand
CGCATATACCTGGCCGATATGCGCATGCAGGTGTCTCACGATGGCGGCCAAACATTTCGCCCCATGAAGGAGCGTCACAAGCATTCCGACAACCATACGCTGACTTTCCGGAGAGATGATCCCAACTATTTATTAGTTGGCACCGATGGCGGACTCTATGAATCATTTGACAATGCCAATAACTGGCGTTTTGTAGCCAACCTGCCCGTGACACAGTTTTATAAGTTGGCGGTGGATGATGCCGAACCCTTCTATAACATCTATGGGGGCACGCAAGATAACAATACACAAGCCGGTCCCTCCCGGACGGATAACGCACATGGCATTCGCAATGCCGATTGGTACATCACCCTTTTTGCCGATGGTCACCAGCCGGCCACAGAACCGGGTAATCCGGATATAGTCTACAATGAATGGCAGGAAGGAAATTTAGTCCGGGTGGATGTTACTACCGGTGAAGTAATTCACATACAACCCCAACCGGATAAAGGCGAACCGCACGAACGCTACAATTGGGATGCCCCCATACTGGTTAGTCCACACGCTCCTACCCGGCTCTATTTTGCCTCGCAACGCGTATGGCAATCGGATGACCGGGGCGATAGCTGGAAAGCCCTATCCGAAGATTTAACGCGCGACCAGGAACGGCTGACCTTACCCATTATGGGAGCCACTCAAAGTTGGGATAATGCCTGGGATGTATATGCCATGTCCAATTACAATACCATAACTTCGTTGGCTGAATCACCGCTTCAGCAAGGACTCATCTATGCCGGTACCGATGATGGCCTAATCCAGGTGACTGAAAATAGTGGGGAAGAGTGGCGTAAAATTGAGGTGAGTGAATTACCCGATGTGCCTGCTACAGCTTTTGTGAATGATATCAAAACCGATCTCTTTGACACCAGTACAGTCTATATCGCCCTGGATAATCACAAGTATGGTGATTTCACACCTTATCTGCTCAAGAGTACCGATAAAGGAAACAGTTGGCAATCCATACGTGGCAATTTACCGGATAGTAGCATGGTCTGGCGTTTTGTACAGGATCATGAAAAAGCAGAGCTTTGTTTTGCAGCTACTGAATTTGGCATTTACTTCACCCTGGATGGCGGCCAAAAGTGGATGCAGCTAAAAGGCAATGTACCCACCATCTCATTCCGTGATCTGGCCATTCAACGGCGGGAAAACGATCTGATTGGCGCTTCCTTTGGGCGTGGTTTCTACCTACTGGATAACTACTCTTTTCTGCGGGAAGTGACGCCTGAACAACTGGCCCGGGAAGCGACGCTTTTCCAACCGGCAAAAGCCTGGTGGTACATCCCACGCTCACGACTTGGACTATCGGAAAAAGGAGCCATGGGAGCCGATCACTTCGCGGCTCCTAATCCCCCTTTCGGTGCTGTGTTCAATTATTACCTGGCAGAAGGCTATTCCTCCCTGAAACAGCAACGGCAAAAGGAGGAAAAAGAAATGCTCAAAGCCAATACCGCGGTTGAATTCCCCGGATGGGAAAAACTCAATGAGGAAATGCAACAAGATTCCATGATCGTTTGGGTAATTATTAAAGATCAATCCGGAGATGTGGTGCGACGTGTTAAGGGACCTATTAGCAAAGGCTTTCATCAGCTAGCCTGGGATTTGCGCTACCCGGTCACCAGTGCCATGTCACTCCATCCCCCCAAATATAATGAATGGTATAAACCTCAGGGATTACTGGCACCTCCCGGACTCTACACCGCGACGCTGGCGAAACAGGAAAACGGAAACCTGACTCTCCTCTCTAAACAGCTTAGTTTTGAAGTCGTTCCCTTACGATCGGGTGCACTGGAGCGGCCCGACATAAGTCAATCAGCTTTCTTCTGGCGCAAAACGGAGCAATTTCAACGTGACTTGACAGCTGTTTCACTGGCCTTATCCAAAGCCCGTCAAAAGACCAGGGTCATGAATGAGGCTTTGAATCGATCAGAAGTACAACCCGGTTCAATGATTCAGGAACTCTATCAAATCAGGCAAGAACTATATGACCTGCATATCCGGTTAAACGGTCCTGCTGCGCAAAAAGAAGTGGGAGAAAAATACCCTCCTACTGTGAAGGATCGGTTTCAAATCGTGATGATGGGCATCCGCAACAGCACCTATGGCCCAACTGCCACTCATGTGCGAAATCTGGAGATTGCTGTTGAAGAGTTGACCCTTATTAATACGCAGCTCAAAGAAATATTGGAAGACAAACTCCCCCACCTGGAACAAATACTACTGGAAAACGGGGCTCCCTGGGTGGAAGGCATGAAATTACCACCGTTGGAATAAACTAGTGAAAAGGCTCTACCATAGTTAATGGTTGGTTGATTCAACCCTTTCCGGGTTGTGATGTTTTTGTTGATTACACCACGGGTTTCACCCGTGGTTATTCAAATTCAATCCTTCCAGGATTATTCTTTTACAACCACGACGTGATCCGATGGCTATCGTACGAAAGTTAATAACCCTGGGTGGAACCCAGGGGATACGGACTCAATCTACAACAATCCAGAATAGATTGAATGCTAACACCTTGCCATATCACCAATTACTAATTAGGATAGAGCCCAAAAATATCCGTCCATACTATTTTCCAAACTTATAATTAATCCCGAATCCAAACAATTGTTTGAATTGGAGACGAGGCCCCTCCGCATCACCTGCTTCATTCACATAAGCAATGTCATCATCATAAAGCGCGTGGAAGGAAAGAATCGTTGTTAAATGCGCATTGATTTTCATATTGAACGCCATCTCCCAGTCTACATCTACATTTTTGGCATTATCGATCCCATCTAAGTTGGAAAACAAATCAATCCGGGTGGTAAAATCCACATTCTTAATTAAATCCTTTTTTCTGGCGGTAAATTTCACGGAAGCACCAAACTCCTCTCTAAAATTTTCACCTTCTGTTACACCAAATGCCCCCTTGGCCGATAAAGAATCATCCAAAACAATGGTTGTCTTACTGGTTAATGGCGATAGGTAAAGGGAGAATTGATCAGAGGGTTTATAATCCATACCAAATGAAAAATTCAAATATGCCGGCGACATAAATTCAGAGAGTTTCTTTGTATTTTCCGGTGGATCATTATAACCTACATCCATTTGTGTTTTAAAATCTAACAGGGCTGAATAAAACCAGCTCCGTCCGGCTGAATAGCCAAATTTAGAGGCCAGGTTTAATTTATCCTCTGTTTTAATGGCATTATCCGAACCTTGTTTAGTCAGTCCATAGCCCAAATCAATCACATTATCCCAATTGACTTTCTCTTTTTTGTAATTAAAATAGGTATTCACCAAAAACGTACCTGCCAGCGAATTCTTACCTCCTGCCGACCAATTGGTGAGTGACACCTGGTTAAAAGTAAAAGAGTAATTCCCACCTATCGCCCAGCGTTTCACTGAATCAGCAGGTGCATCCTGGGCTAATAATGGCCAACTTATCAAGCCAATCATTACCAAAATAACTTTCTTCATTTGTAAAGGTTTTTATATTAGTTAGTGTATTGTAGAAAAAATAATTGCTCCGGAATTCCAGAGCAAAATTATTCATTATTTACTGTCGCGAAATAGTCTTATACCGTTTACCAATCAAATCCAATAGCTATCGGATGAGCGATAAAAGATCGCTCTTTGATTGTGTATCGGCATTTACCACTTGTAATAAGCAAGATACTTTACCAATTATTTTGTTATACAATTGGTATTACATCTCTCCTTTGATAATGTGAACATCCCGTTGCGGATAAGGTATTGAAATACCTTGATTATCGAACTCTTTCTTCACGAATTCATTTAAAAAGAAATACACATTCCAGTATTCGGCCGACTTGGTCCAAACACGTGTTACTAAATTAACTGAATTATCACCTAATTCCACAACGCCAATAAATGGTTCCGGATCGATGAATATGGTTGTTTTTTTTGCAATCACCTCTTTAATTATATCCCGGGCTTTATCAATATCATCATCATAACCAATCCCAAAAACCAGATCCACACGCCGTGTTTCCTGATTTGAGTAGTTCACCATAGCTCCCGTGGACAAACCACCATTGGGAATCACAACTGTTTTATTATCCGGGGTAGTTAATACCGTATTGAAAACCTGAATTTCCTTCACGACACCGGCATATCCTTGGGCTTCGATATAATCCTTAACTTTAAATGGTTTTAAAATAAGTAGAATCACACCACCTGCAAAATTCTGAAGTGTCCCGGAAAGTGCCATTCCAATAGCTAAACCAGCCGCACCCAACAAGACTACAAATGATGTCATTGGGATTCCGACGTAAGTAATAACACTAATAAACAAAAGTACTTTCAGTATTACCCCCGTTAAACTCACCAGAAATGGTATTAATGTTTCATCTACATTTCTTACAACCAGTAAGTGTCTAAACCCTTTTACCACTCGGCTGATAATCCACAACCCGACAATCAGTATGAGTAATCCAACAAGTAGCAATTTACCGTATGTCAAAACCATACTTTGAATAGCATCCACTTCAAAAGAATATCCAAAAAGTTCCATATTTATAAATTAAAGTTAATAGCCCTACCTATTTAATTTTTAGAACGTAACACATAACCAATTTACAACAAAAATGTTTTGGCACAAACAATAAAATGGAAACTGATTTTATTCCTTCATCTCTAATCTCTACTTTCGCCCACGAATAATAGATGAAAACAATCTTCGTCGTCAACTAATGACAAGCAATATGAAGCAGATTCCTGTAAATACGTTGGCTAAAGCACTTATCTTTGATATGGATGGCACCCTGATTGATACCATCGCCGGTCACTATGCAGCCTGGCAAAAGGCATGTGCCCCCTACGGTGTGAGTTTTTCGATGGACTACTTCTTTACTTTAACCGGGCGCCCCCCTATTGAATTGAGCAAACGCATCGTCACAGAATATGGTATGCTGGTTTCGCCGCAACAACTCTTCCATGAAAAGGAAGCATTCTTCAAGAAAAACATGCATATCGTGGAAGTCATTCATCCTGTCATTGCCATCGTTAAGCAGTACCATGGATTGTTACCATTAGCTGTAGGTACAGGATCGAACCGTCCCATGGCGATGGAAATGTTAGCGGCCACTGGATTATCCTCCTTCTTCGACATTGTGGTGACAGCCGATGATGTAAGCAATTATAAACCCCATCCCGAAACATTTCTCAATTGTGCTGATTTCTTTGGCGTAGCCCCTTCTCATTGTCAGGTATTTGAAGATGGACAACTGGGTCTGGAAGCAGCTCAGGCAGCAGGTATGATTGTGACGGATGTAAAACCCTATTACGATTCACCGGTCTGGAATTAACAATTACACCATTCAATTAACATTATTTAAAATTACTGCATGTACCGGATCTCCCTAAAAATTCCGTTATTTGCGGCCAAATTTTGAAAGAATGGATCTCATTTTATACTTCGACTATATTGGCACCATGGTATTTGCCATTAGTGGTACATTAATGGCCGCTGAAAAACGGCTGGATATATTTGGTGCCATGTTCATTGGATTCGCAACGGCCATTGGCGGAGGAACGCTGCGTGACATGATGCTGGGTGATTTGCCCGTGGCATGGATACGGTCAACAGAATACTTTTTCGTTATTATAGCGGGGGTCGCAGGAACGGTGCTGTTTAAAAAACTCATCCTCAAACTGCGCAGCACACTCTTTTTGTTTGATACTATTGGTATTGCGGTCTTCACTTTAATCGGACTGAAAAAAGCATTATTCCTGGGAATTGATGCGCCACTAGCCGTAATGATGGGACTTTCATCTGCTGTGGTCGGTGGTGTTATTCGGGATACCTTGTGCAATGAACTGCCCTTGATTTTTCACCGTGAGATTTATGCCACAGCGTGTATAGCCGGTGCTGTTGTATTCCTGGTTTTCCGATGGTTCAATGTACCGGATATTGTAAACGAAAGTTTGACGGTAGTCACCATCATTTCCATCCGATTAGTGGCAGTGCGTTATAACGTTGCCATGCCAAGGATTAGTTTAACCGAGGATAAAAAAGAGTAATCAAATGAAATACAATTGAAATAGAGATTTAATTCCATTTATTTCCATTGTATTTCATTTAAGATTCAACGCTGGTACCCGAGACTATCCGCAATATTCCGATACTCGTTTCCCTTATCGCGCTCCCCTAGTTTATCGCATGCTTCACCTAAGTAGTAATAGGCCTCAGCCTTCTCATTATCCAATCGGGTAGCTTTCAGTAAATCATTGTAGGCCCCCTGATAGTTTGTCAGGGCCAATCGGGTTCGTCCCCTGTTGTAGAAGGCCGAATACGATTGCCGCTTTAATTTAACGGCCTTGGAATAATCGGCCTCTGCTCCTTCTAAATCACCAGTCTCCACCTTTAAAGCTGCCCGTCTTATGTAAGCTGCAAAAAATTCAGGGTTCAACTGCAAGGCTTTATTCAGGTTACCAATGGCAGAGCGTGTATCTTTGAACTTCACCACACACTCATTAGCCATTAAAAAATACTCACGCGCAAACTCAGCTACATTATCCTGCTGCTGTTTTAACTCTTTCTTCTTATCCGCCAATTGCTTCTGAAGCAGATCGATTTTTGATAATTTAATGGCAATATAGCGCTGGACCGATTCTACCGAAAGTGATTCTTGTTTTTCATTCGCCAAGGCAAAGCACTCTACTGCATCCCTGAAATCATCCTTATCAAACGACTCTTTGGCTCGCAAATACAGCTCACGTGCCTCAGCCTTCTTCAACTCACCTTCGATGAGCACCTTATTATTGGCATTTTGAGAAAAGCTAACCACCTCTTTGCTAACAATCACATCCCGGTTAGTCACTTTGGTTTTCAGGATGATACCTTCCATGGTGCGGCAACGACTCAGAGCCACATATAACTGACCGCCGGCAAAGGCGCCCCCTGAAAAATCGAGTAATACTTTATCAAAGGTTAATCCCTGGCTTTTATGAACAGTGATGGCCCATGCCAGTTTCAAAGGATATTGAGAAAAAGACCCCAACTCTTCTTCAATGATGCGTTTGTTCTTTTCATCATATTTATAGCGGATATTACGCCACACTTCCTTCTCGACTAAAAGAATCTCTTCATTTTCCAGCCTGACATAAATACCATCCTCATCGATGTCTTCAATACGCCCCAGACTACCATTGTACCAACGTTTCTCCATATCGTTCTTCACGAACATCACCTGGGCATTTTCTTTCAGCACCAATGACTTCAAAGTAGGTAAACTGGACTCGGGAAAATCACCGGCTATCCGGCCATTGAAAGTAAACTCTTTACCTTCTAATTCATCTAATTTATTATCATTAATGTAATCAACGGTATTACGGCGAGTAGCTAAGGTTATGAAAAACTCATCAATAGGTGCACTAAAAGTGGGATTCAAACGATTATTGATCGCCGTTAAATCAGTCGTTTGCGCTTTATTGACACGCACCCGATCCAAGAGATTCACAAAAGCCGGATCATTCTGCCGGTACACTTTCTTTAATTCAATCTGCACCAATGGTATCTTTTGAAACACACGTGCTGAGAAAAAATAAGGCGATCGATAAAAGCGACGTAATATTTGCCAATCGTCTCTTTTTACTACCGGCTCTAACTGAAACACATCCCCCACCATCAGTAACTGTTTACCACCAAAGGGAAGGTTTAAATTTTTAGTATATACCCGTAAAACACGATCCACAAAATCCAAAAGATCAGACCGCACCATGGATACTTCATCAATGATGAGCAAATCCATCTCTTCAATGATCTTGGTATGTGCTTTCCGGTATTTGAGAAAATCAAAAATCCGCCCGTCTTTGGTGCTTAGATCCGGATCATCGGGCAAGATGGGGCGAAAGGGAACTTTAAAAAATGAATGAATGGTGACACCGCCTGCATTGATAGCGGCGATACCAGTGGGAGCTACCACCACAAATTTCTTATGGGTGTGCGTACATATATAACGCAGAAAGGTTGATTTACCTGTCCCTGCCCGACCCGTTAAAAACACTGACGAGTTGGTATGTTGAATCAACCGTAACGCATCCTGAAACTCTGCATTATCCGTATTAATAATCTCTGGTTCTACCTTCATACACTTCCCTTTTCCACTCCAAACCTACCCATTATTCCTCAGATAATTCGGCGCCATAGCGCTTAATCACGTTGTACGCTTTATAAATACCCAATTCACCGGCTTTACTCAAGTCAGCTGTTCCTTCTTTCTCCTGCTCCTTATAAATCTTGATCAAGCCACGATTGAAATAGGCTTCAGCAAAGTCGGCATTCAATTCAATGGCTTTGGTGAAATCCAACTCTCCACTTTCAAAATCACGTTTCAAACAATGTATGATGGCCCGATTATAATAAGCAAATTCAAAATCAGGAGATAATTCAATGACTTTATTCAGATCAGCTATTATCAGTTCATAATCCAATATGTGCTCTATCCCTTTTTCTTTATCATCACCTTTAACACCAGAAACCCGGGTATTTAATCCACTGGTTAAATTCACCTCACCCGGTGTGGATTCTTCTTCCAGTGAACGAATCACCTCCACCATTTTATGACGGATGTAAGCACGATTAAACAAAGCAACCACATTGTCCGGTTGTTTCTTTAGAAACGCATCGTAATCCTGAATGGCATTGCTGTAGTTCATCACCAATCCATACAAAACCGCTCGTACCACTTGATATTCCTTCTCCGCTTCCTGATCCTTCATTTCTTCCGTAATCCCACTAATCTGGCGGAAAAAACGAACCGAATTGAGTCCATCGGCCTCCGATTCACGATTGGTAATCACCAAGGATTGATTATAGAGCTGCAATTTGTTGAAGGCTGCAATTTCTTTCTGGTAATAACGCGTCCGATCTAACATGGTGTCGGCTGAGAAAAAGGACAAGCCAAACACGGGTTCCAGATCAATGAAAATATTCCGGTTCTGAACTTTACCACGGATAGATTGAAACTCATCTTCCTCCGCCTCCTCTTCACCAAAGTCATCCAATACGGCAATTTTATCGTAATTACGTATATCCTTATCAGACTTTTTTCGGGTTTGCTTCTTTTTCTTTGATGATTTCTCCTTGTCCGTTTCTTCTTTAGATGCTACATCGCCATGAGGTACCTCCTTCTCCGCTTTCTTGCGGCTATCCTGTTCTAACTTCCAGGCCGTTTGATAATCAATATTGGCCCCTTGCTGATCATTTAACTTACTCTTGGCAAACCCACGTGCACCATAGGCACTATGAAATTTCGGATAATTATCAATGATGATATTCAAATCGGCTAAGGCATTATGGTATTGCCCCAGTTCATTATAGATTAATCCGCGGTTAAACAGCGTTAACAGATCCGTTGGATCCAATGCCAAAACACGTGAGAAATCTTCCAGGGCCCGGTTTAAATCCCCGATTTGCGCCCTTAAAATACCGCGGTTATTATACGCCATGCTATTCTTGGGATCCAACTCAATGACTTTATCGAAATCACTCATCGTACCTCGTAAATCATCCAACTGATAGCGAATCACACCACGTGTCATGTAATAACCCGACACATCATCTTTTATTTCAATAACTTTCTCATAATCCTCCAAGGCCTTTGCATACTCCCCAATTTGGTAATATAAAATTCCGCGCGATGCAAAACCATCTACAATAAACGGATTCATCTCCACCACTTTTGAGAAATCGTTCAGTGCGCCAATGGTATCTCTATTGTTTATTTTAGCGGCTCCACGATTTAAATAAGCACTTAATAGTGCGGGGTCACTCTGAATTATCTTATTGTAATCATCAATGGCACTTTGGAAATCTTTTAATGCTGATTTACTATTACCCCGGTTCATTAAGAGGTTGATATTCTCCGGTTCAATGGCCAATCCCATAGAATAATCATCAATCGCCTCTTCATGATCTTCATTACGCCCCTTTATAATTCCCCGCAGATTGTAAGCATCCACCATAAACGGATTTTTCTGAATAGAGACACTTAAATCCGTTTGTGCTCCTGTGTAATCCTCCAGATAATATTTCGCCAACCCACGATAGAAATAGGGATCTGCCAAATAAGGCTTGACCCGAATCACTTTATTAAAATACTGGATGGCTAGCACATAATCCTCAAAGTAGAGCGCATTGCGCCCTATGGTTAACATGCGATCGGTATTAATCTGAGAAGTAGCAGTTGTCACAAAACCTGCGAGACAAAAAAGATATATAATGACTTTTCGAACCATATTCAATAATAAAATTCAACCGTATTAATTGCCAAGTTGACAAATATAACCAATTAACAAAAAGTTAGGGTATGTGATGATATTTTTTACCCCTTCTGTTTAACAAATATTAAACCAAAAATGTGCGAAAGACATAACAATTCTCCCGTCAGCCCCAAAAGTCACTCAATCCATTTAAACTAATACGTAAAAGTTAGTTTTCGCTCGGATTGATTGCCTCTGTTATCCACCACTTTTACCAATAACTGATGTTGGGTATTTTTGTTTAAAAAAGGCATTTTTTCAAAGGCGCCTTCCAGCATATTTCGCTTGGCATCGTATTCAAATAAGGCCCACTGTCCATCAATGAAGCAATTGTACTTATTTATACCGCTCATATCATCCTTCATGATAATCTGAAGTGTTTTATGATTGGAATAATTCGCATTTTTCGGAACACTTTTAAACCGGATAGTAGGCGAAAGGGTATCAGCAGCCAGCGAAAAACGACCAAAGCTACGCACATTGGCAGATATAAAGCTTCCCTTTGGGGTTCCCCCTAAATAATAGATTTTACCTGTAGCTGTTACACCAGCGATGAATAATTTATCTTTCAGATGACGCAAACTATCGGGCACCTGTAACTTTACTTCAAACCGTTTGTGAACCGGATCGTGATGATCGCCAAAGGAATACACAGGTGCAAGGGTTTTATCTACTTTTACTTCTTTGTAGAAATGAAACGGCACATTAGTATACAACGCTTTAGCCGGCATGTGAACAAAAAATCCCAATGAATCCATTGAAAAGTCTTCAGCATATTTTAATTCATTCGCGGGCTTTACAGCAGGCTGTCCATTCATCATCTTCGCACCGATTAATGTAAACGTTAACACCGAGGTATTACCACTCACATCCTTGATGATGTACTTCATTGCCGTGTGCTCACCGGGATTTAATCGCACGGTATACGTTTTTCCCTTTTGATAGATACTCAATTGATTATTCGGCTCCACATAACTTTTCTGAATGACCTTACCTGTTCGTTTCTTCTCACCATAATCGATGTGACTATTGATATAACGGGATTCCGCAAAACTAAAACCATCCATTAACGAATGAAACACCAGGGTATCATTGGCAAACAACTCAATGGAAGACACGCCGCACTTACGCCAGCTATCGGTATAATAATCGAGCACCTGTACCCCCACACCTATCTCCCCCAAGGCTTTTATTTCGTTCCGCCCTTTCAAATGAAATTTGCCATCATAATGCACCGTTGGCAAATACACTGTTGACTGCCCCCTTTCGACAAAAGAGCCGGGCTGCAGGGCATAGACTTTCACTCCTTGAATTTGTGGTTTCACATCATCTTCCACATCTTGTCTGAAAAATAAGGGATCAGTAGGTTTTTGAGAGGCTGTTTCACGCACCTCATAATGCAAATGAGGTCCGCCCGAACCACCTGAATTGCCACTATAAGCGATGACTTCCCCTTTCTCAACCGGCAAGTCACCCGGCTTAAAATACATCTCGATGGCAAAACTTTGTTCCTTATATTGCTTCTCTAAAACAACCGAATCAATCCGCTCTGAGTACTGCTCCAGGTGTCCATACACCGTTGTATATCCTCCCGGATGAGTAACATACACCGCTTTGCCATACCCATAGGGCGAAACTTTGATGCGTGAAACGAATCCTTTATCAGAACTATAAACCCGATATCCGGTTTTTCCATGCGTGCTCAGATCTATTCCCGAATGAAAATGATTGGATCGCAACTCACCAAAACTACCACTCACTGAAGGCTTTATCTTCAATGGAAACACCCACTCATTTGGAATGAATTTTTGTGCCTGACCATTATTTACGACTAAAAAACATACTAAAGCTGCTATACAAAATCTCCCCATTACCATCTTCATTCATTACTAAAACGTATCAAAATTAACCCATGCCTGTGGGAAAAAAAAATATCAGGCCACGCAACCTAAATAAAATTTCCCCATCACTACTACATCAAGCCACCCGACCTACTCATTTTTTTGGCACGATTTTTTCATTGTGCTGTTATAGTTATATTTAAATAATCGGAGGACTAATTATGAAGATTTTAAGAAACCTACTATTCGTTTTATCTATTGCTGCCGTCTTTAGTTCATGTAGTGATGATGATGGCTATTCATTGGATAAATTTTGGCTTTCATTGGGAACCATTGAAGGAACGCAAGATTCATACACCGTGCTAACAGACCATGGTGATCGACTTTTCCCGTCCGCCAATGCTGTCCCGGGCTTTGAAGTGGAAGATGGCATGCGTGTTTGGGTCAACTATACCATACTAGGTGATGCCACGGGCGAGATCACTTATTACGTAAAGATTAACAACTTATCCGAAGTGCTGACGAAAGGCATAATTGAATTAACTCCGGAGAATGCCGATTCGATCGGAAATGATGCGCTTACCATTGATGACTACAGTTTCACCAATCAATTCCTGAATGTAGCATTTTCATATGGTGGCGGTGGTACCATTCACTTTATCAACCTAGTGACAGATGTGGATAATCCAACCACACCGGATGGTATGCCAATACTGGAGGTGATGCACAACAAAAATGGCGATCCTTATAACTATCTTAGAAAAGGCTTAGTGTCATTTGACTTAACGGAACTGGAGGAAGCCGGAAAAACAGAAGTCACCTTTTTGTTACGTGCCAAGGGAAAAACCGGTGAATACGAGTTTGAACAGGAGCTGACTTATGAATATGGGACAGTAACACCTTAATATTTTTTTTAAATAATTGTACTATTCAATTAAAGA
>JAEINY010000180.1 GCA_016342595.1 Marinilabiliaceae bacterium | reverse complement strand
ACACCAAATACAAACTGTCCGACATCAATAGTCATTACCACGCCATTGGCATCAACAACATTCAATTTCAAAGATTGGAGAGAATCAATCAGTTGCACCTCCAATATATGAGAAGGACTTGCTACTTCCAGGGACTTATTTTTACATCTCGCAAGCAGAAGTAAAACGCAACATGAAAGCACAATGAAGTTTATTTTTTTAATACTATTCATCAGAAAATATTAACAATATAGATTTGTAATTATTATTCTTCAATGGTTACATTGGCACCTTCAGGCAGAACTATCAGCTCACCATACTTAGTGATTGGTTCGTGCGCTTTCGGAATGCCTGTTTCGGGGTTCGTTAACCAGCCTCCTTGTTCCTGCACCTCATCGGTGATCTCTTTTAACAGTTGATCCAGGGGTTCACGTCCTGTTACATTAATCGACCATTTACCGAGTTTATCATGCCCACGTCTTGCTTCATGCTCTTTTTTATAGTTCACTCGAATGTTTCCGGATAAGAATATTATTTTCGAATTCATGATTTCAATATTTTATAATCCAAGTAATTTAACTGCAAACTTCTTAGCCGAAGGATTTGAATGAATCCGGCCATTCAACTGAAGCTGGCAGATTCTGAATACACCTTTGCCACTTCTCATCTCTGAAACAGCAGCATATTCGCCTCCCATCTCTACCCAGGTTGTTTTTCCTGTTTTCAGGATTGTTTTCCAGGACGAATCAGCTTTTACCATAGATCCCATAAATGGTGTTACCAATCCTTTTGAGTCGTTGTACCAGAATTTAAAATCAAAGGGTTGGGTATCTTTTACCATCGGATGACCGGTTTGTGGTGAGACAAAATAGTATTGACCCATTATTGTTTTCTCAATAGCTATCTGACTTTCCCCGATGTTAAATTCCCCTACAGGAAGTTCAAGGAATATCACTGTTTTACCATTCTCAACCATTTGATCCACTGCATCTCTATTTTGTTGATACCAGGTCACATCATCAATAAGGATTACGTCAGCGGAATTAAGATCTTCCGCATTTCCGGTATTCAATTCTTTTAACAGCTGTTCTGCTTTTCCTTCCGAATCAGGAACAAAAGCGGATATCTTTTCTTTCTCGACTTCCTGCGGAAATACATCCAAATCAATGACCGATTCAGAAACACCCTTTCCTTTTTCATCGAACAATGCCAGGCGCAGATTGTATTGTGACCGATGGGACACCTTAGGTGCGTTAAAGCGGATGTATCCCTGGAATTTCGAACTATTTAAGGGAAAATCAGGAGTTGCTTCCGAAGCAAATACCACTTTACCTCTTTTTTCCAGCTGCCATTTAAGAGTATGGTTTTCAGGAATCGTATTGAGATCATTACACAACCAAGCTTCAACATTCACCTCATCGTCTTCGAAGAACTGGTAACGATCGGTCCTTAAATTGACCATTACAGGGGCTAGTGCATCTCTATAAACAAAGAAAGCTTTCTTGGGATTTCTGTCCACATCCATAATTGCTTTCATCCATCCTGCCGGCCATGCATCGATAAACAGATGGATGGCAAATGTCATCATATTGGTATCGCGGCGAAAAGCTTCGGTAACCAAGCGGGTAGCCCACGCCTGGTGGTTCTGACTCGCCTCAATCCAATCTTTCAATTTAACCGGCGATGGATACCACATGTAATGAAAACGATAGGTTTGCGCTTTGGTCACTTTATCCGGCCACCACTGTTTGTTTTCATCTTCGGGAAGCCATGATTTGGGCCAATACTTCTTAACCACCTCATAACTGTCAAATGCCTCAGCTCCAAACTCACCACAACCATAGAACCAGCCGGGTTTCACCTTCTGCCAATAGCCTTTGTGTAGTTCACCCAGGCCCAGACCATGTCCGTTGTACCAGGTATTATAACAATGGCTATCGGGTAATCCTGGTGAAGGTGGATCATAATCGCCATCACCAGCTTTAATCACACGGTCGGGATTCCAGTGATGCACTATCTGGTCGCAAGCAGTAAAAAAACGGTAATACTCTTCGGCATTTGCCATATTTCGTTGGGGATGTCCCTCTCCGTTTGGAAAACGCTCATTGATATAAGTTATCAAAATATTGCTGGGATGGTTACGTACCAGGCGCTCCATCTCTCCGGCCTGCTTGACTCCTTCGGCAAACAGGTTAGGACGTAAGCTTCCAAACAACGGCAGATCGGTTTGCAGCATCATCCCCAATTGATTACAATACTCATAAATCTCAGGCTGAACAGGTCGCTGGGTGAGGCGAATGAAATTAAGATTACAAATCTTAGCCAACAAGATATCATCAATCAATTGATCCCAATTTTTGTTTTTCACATCCAACTGCAAAAATCCCATGGTATTGGCACCACGCAAACGCACCTTCTCTCCATTAAGATACATTTGACCTCGGGGAATGGAAACTGTATCTTGTGTAAACGACCGCATGCCAAATGAAGTAGCCCTGGCATCGGTGACTTCACCGTCCTCATTTAACACCTCCGCTTGCAGTTGATATAAATAAGGGGTTTCATTATTCCATAATCTTGGCTTTTTTATGGGAAACTTAACTTTTAGAAAATTAACCCCATATCCCATTTTTAAACGACTCTGTTCCCAATCATTTGGTTTGGCCAAATCTCCCACACCTGGAATATAGGTGGTCGATGGGATATACTCAAAATCTTTTAATACGGTGTCTTTGAAATTTTGCCCGTAAAGGCTCAATTGTAATTTGACATCCTGATAGTTCTCATGAAAATTATTGACTTCAATCCAAACTTCAGCGGCCTCTTCGTCAATCAGCGGACGTACAAATACATCATTCAGATGAATCGGGTTACGCGATTCAATGTAGCAATCCTGGTAAATACCCATCCCCGGAGGACAGTGGTGCCAGCCATGCACAGGATCGTCCCATCCCAATCCACTGGCCGCATATATTTTATTCCCAATCTGTTTTTCACCAACAGCGTCAGGTGAACCCAGGGTAGAAAAATCATTTTCTACTTTTATCAGTAAGCGGTTCTTGCCCGGTTTAATGTATTTGGTAATATTAAATTCAAAAGGCGCGAAAAAGCCTTCATGCTCCCCCACCAATGCACCGTTAACAAATACTTTCGCCCTGTAATCCACTCCTTTGAAACAGATGAACTGACTCTCAAAACCTGACATCTCTTCAGTTAACTCAAACTCTTTGGAATAATAGGTCGTGGCACGTCCTTCCGGGGGGCCATAATGAGGAACTTTAACTGCGACCCATTCGCCCTTTCCATTGAGTGTTTCTGTGAAATTCAGCTGATCTTCTGTGGTTTCAATCCGCCAATTAAATTCTTCCAGATTCAATTGTTTCCGGGTTTCCTTTACCTGCGGCGCATAATTGTGCATAAAGGGAAGGTATTTCTTCCGCATCTTCACCAGTTCCTTTTGCAATTCTTCAGGCGTATCCATCCGGTCAATAGACTTAAAAGCGGCCCGTCTGCCTTTCATATCCGGCAGATAGATATCCGGCAGAACCGGCGGTCGTTTATCTTCTAAAAGATGAATCCGTGTTGCCTGGGCACGGTTGCCTATTTGGGCAAAATGATCTGCTTCCCCTTTCTTATTCTGTGCTACCCCCGAAAATGTAAGTAGACAAAGGATCAGAGCTGTTATGATGTTTCTATTCTCCATAGTCATGCATTCTACAATCTGTTATATCTCTAGTCTGTTTCAAGATCCTTTAACTTTTGACCTTAAACTTTAATTTTTAACCTGACCTAATTATTAACGCCTATCTTTTCAAATGGGATATCCTTAAAACCTGGGATGGCTTCAAAGGCTTTCGCCCCCTCTTTCAGTTCAAAGTCCATGATCTCTTCATTGACAAATCCCGGATCTATATCGGTTATCCAGTTATCGTCCATAAAAGGCATCCAATCTTTATTTCCTTTGAATGTCTTTTTCACCTGGTAAAAGATATTTTTAGAAACGATATTTCGTTTAGGCAAAGCTGGATCGTCTTCCCAATAGCTTGTAAGTTGGGGATATCTTTCACTGTAAGGCGGTTTCTGATAATTAACCATTTTCAATCGTTGATCATAAATACCACCTTTAGCAATGGTTCCCGATGACCAATTTTGATTTCGGTTATCTACATGAATTCCCAATTCTGCATCAACAAAGATGTTGTTGGTATAGGTATTATCCATTCCTCCGCCAATCAATACCGGTATTTTTCCGGGTTTGTAAAAAACATTTCCATATACCTCCATGCCGCAGGCACCATCATCGTGGTATACGGCTGATGTAGCATGAATACTGTTCAAGTGATGGAAAAAGTTATAATATACTTTATGCCCTCTTTCTGATGGATCACGCCCGTAATAAAGGGCTCCCTGGTCATGAACTTCCTGACACACATGATGAATTTCATTGTATTCGATCAGATGATCGTTACCATGCAGAAGGATGGCCATGCTTGGTGCATTGAACAGCTCACAGTGTGAAATCCTATTACCTACACCACTGATATCAATACCTGCCCGGTATGATTTTTCGATACGATTAAAATCGTGAATCGTACAATTCTCCACGTAATTATAACCGGGCTCCAAAGTCAAACGGTCACCACCACTTAAATGAACGCCTCCGGCACCAGTATTGTAAATCGTACAATTCACTACCCCATTATTATATCCTGCCTCACGGTTAAATACCGGATCCATATATATATGTTGAAGGTAACTTCCAATTTTTTCAGATTCAGGTTCACCAATTCCTTCATGCACCAGATCTTTAAAAGGTTTTATTCCCCGGCCCATGCAAACACCTACCATACCAAGGTTGCGGAATGTGCAGTTACGAATTAGATTATTTTTTGTACGTTCCATGTAGATACCCATCCCCCTGGAACACTCAAAGGTAATTCCCTCAATATGCACATTGGAAGCCCCCTTCATGCTAACCATGGGTTTTTCTAACATTGAAACCTCAAGCTCTTCAATTTCTTCTGATGGGTAGAAATATAGTTTTTGAGTTTTACGATCGATATAAAACTCACCCGGTTCATCCACCTCTTCCAATATATTATAAACAAACCAACGTTGAAATTTCAATCCGCTACCAAATCCATAGAGAGAAGGTTGTTTGGTTTTAAATATTTTTTTCAGGGTATCTATCTCTGCCAGTTCAACGGCGTCTTCGGCCCATCCTCTAAAAAAATAGCCAGAAATCCATATATCATTTTGATTTTTCCAATTTAACGGACGCTCTGTGGTAAATTCAAAAGTAGCGCCACGGTTACTTAAATCACCATCCCGGGGAACCGATCCTTTATCAATCACCTTCCCCATTTTAACGGTTGAATCATTTGGCCAGCGTGCCAGTGAATAGGGTTTGCCATTCACGAACAACTCCGCCCATGCCGGTCCAAAAGGCCTTGCAAAGCCTACAGGACGTAACTCACCTGTATTATGTATTTCTTCAGTATCAAGATCAATTTCAACAATTTTATTCCTGACACTACTATTCAATCTGACCAAGACATCGGCATCATTTACCTTTTGAGCGTTTTGCAGAGGTATTTTTCGCCCCCCATGAATCACTACCTTTTCATTCTTATAAGCAGAATAAACAACTATCTCATCTTCACTTCCCGAATCTTCCTCCAATAATTCAAATGAACTGTTTCTAAAATAAATCCCTTCTCTCAGGTTCACCTGAAAACTCTTATGACCTTCCTGCTCTTTCTTAAGCTTTCTGATTTCGTCTCTGGCCCGCTCAAGCGTTTCAAATGGATGATCTATGGTACCATCACCAGATTTATCGCTACCGTTGTTAGCCACATACAATTTTATGGGCTGAGGACCACAAGAGCAAATGAAAAAAACACTTGCCATAAGTAAAATAACACCAACCGATACACTCTTATTAAATACACTCACTCTTTTTCTCATAATCGAATAACTTCCTAAATAAAAACTATCTGAAACTAATCGTTTACAATTTAGTCTGAACCTGAGTGACTCATTACCACATATTAATTAGTTTATGATCCTATTCCGGGCTCACTATAACAATATCGGGATATTATATTCCTTTTTCGGGAACAACAGTATTTAATAAAATAATATGGATAAATTTGAGCATCGAAAATCAACAAAATCAACAATTTTGCACCAAGCGGTTAGTAAAAAATTTATTCCATTATTTCTTTGCGGGCTCCTATTCTGCGTATCAACTCTGGCAGAATACAAATTCAAAAAAATAACCACAAAAGATGGATTATCACTTGACAACATTGATTGCATCACCCAGGATGCCGAAGGATTCCTCTATTTTGGCACCAATGCATTAAACGTATACGACGGTAATATTATTAATATACATAACAAAGCCAATACTCCGGGCTTCGGAAGGAATATTAAAGCCGTAATTCCCTTATCTCCGTCAAGGATTCTTATTGGCACGCTTGACAAGGGATTATTCTTGTTGGATAAAAAGGCAAAAAAGATAGTGACGGTTCCACTCCACTTAAATAATGACACACTTAATTTACCCATACTATCACTACACTCTGATAACCTGGGGAGAATATGGATAGGTACCTTACATAAAGGATTGTATTCCATAGAGACCACCGCCATTATCCATTGGAAAGAAGAAACAGCTATTTCCTGTCAAAAGTACAGAGGCGTTGAAAACTGTGAAATCACTTCAATATGTTCCTCAACATCTGACATTTGGATTGGTACTCGTCACAAAGGATTGTTCTCACTTTCAATGAAGGCTTCCTCTCAACAACCTGTTCATTCTGCTACTATTCCACTTTCTTCCCTGAAAATCTGGTCACTTAAGGCTTATGGCGACTCTCTTTTTATCGGCACTGAAGAGGGCTTAAATCTATTTGACCTGAAGACTAAAAAGAATATAGTTCTCCTCCAAAAACCTCACGACGCCACTCTTTCAAACAACATCGTACGTGCTATCTGTAAAGATAAGTCGGGAACCGTATGGATAGGCACACAGGAGGATGGACTATATTCATTACAATTTAAAAACCATTCAACCGAAATCAAACATTTTAAAAATATACCCACCAATTCGAATACACTAAACATTAATAAAATACTCTCTCTTTATGTAGACAAACACAACAATTTATGGATTGGCACCTGGAATGGAGGTGTTAATATCCTAAACCTCCATTCCCAGCAATTTATTAATATCCGAAATAAGGGTAAAGCCGATGATTTATCGGAGAATATTGTATGGAGCATTGCCGAAAAAGAATTTGGAAAATATTGGATCGGGACACATGGAAGTGGAATCTGCTCCTTTGAAAAAAATAAATCCTATTTTACTGAAGAGATAACTACTACTTCCGTTAATTCCGTATCAAGTCTTTTGTTTGATGAAGAAAATAAAATTATTTGGGCGGGTACATGGGGAAATGGTTTACAAGCATTCTCTTATCCTGATATGGCTCCCATTTTAAAATATCGACTGGATACAGCATTATTGAAAAACGACAGAATTTATCCCTTAACAAAAGATGCTCACGGGGTATTATGGATTGGAACAGTAACACATGGCCTGTTCAGTTTAAATCACAACGACCGGAAACAACCTTTAAAGTACTTCAACTATTTTAAACAAATTTCAAAAGAAACGGGATTGGAAAATGCTGAAATACGTACGATTATTCCGGATAGAAACAATGTATTATGGATTGGTAGTCTTTCTAACGGATTATTCAAGGCAACCACAGACGACAAGGGAAATATATCTACCATTGAGCCATTTTTTAAAACCGGCCGATCAGGTGAGGATCATCTCCAAATCAGAACCCTATATCTGGATTCAAAACGGAACTTGTGGATCGGTCATCTAAATGGAATTACAGTACTAGCTCACAGTAGTCCGGATTCATGCCAAATTTTATCAAAGCTAAAAAACAAAATTGCCACCGGATTCATTGAAGACAAGCATGGAATTATTTGGATTTCCACTTATAATGGGTTAATCAGGTACAATCCAGAGAACGGTGATGTCCGAAACTACCTCACGGAAACCTGTTTTTATTCGCTTTTCTATGATGATAAAAACAATCAAATACATACCGGCTCCAATAAAGGAGTATTTTCATTTAATCCCTCCAAATTAACAGAAGATCCTTTTTGTCCTGAGGTGATCTTTTCAGGATTAAATATCTTTAATAAACCTGTCAACCCAAAAGAAGAAATTAAGGGAAAGATATATCTGAATAAAGCATTCAACTACACGGACACACTTATTTTGCCCTACTCCAACAATGTCTTTTCAATGGATATAACGGCTTTATCTTTTGCCTCCCAAAACAAAAACCAGCTCTATTACCAACTGGAAAATTTTGAAAAGAACTGGAATGAACGAATCGGCGCTGCCACATCAGTAACATATACTAATTTGTCACCCGGTGAATATATTTTTAAAGTAAAAGCTGCGAATAAAGACAATATTTGGAATCCACAAGTTCGAAAATTGACTATCATTATACTTCCTCCATGGTGGAAGACTAACTGGGCTTACGCGGGTTATTTTGTGCTCTTCCTGATGATTGCCTATACTATTTACATGACCATCAAAACACGTATCAGAATTAGCAATGCTCTCAAACTTGAAAAGATAAAAAAAGAACAAAACGACAAACTCAACGAGCTTAAATTATCCTTCTTCACCAATATCTCGCATGATATCAGAACTCCTCTTACACTTATTCTGGGGCCACTTGAAAATATGCTCGATAATGCACAAGAAGGATCTCCTCTGCATCGGCAATTGCATATGATGCAAAAAAATGCAAATTTCCTGCTTCAACTGATAAACCAGGTTCTGGACTTCCGAAAAATTGAGAACGATAAGATCGCATTAAAAGTAAGCAGCATAAAACTTAACGAATTCATTTTGCAAACATTGGGGCAGTTTGAGGGACAAGCTCAACAAAAGAATATTTCCCTGCAATTCTTATCAAAGAATCAGAATATTGTACTTTGGGCGGATAGCAATCTGCTCCGCAAGATACTATTCAACCTCATATCAAATGCCATCCGGTTCACGCCAGACGCAGGTAATATTCAGGTAACCATTGAAGAAAATGCAGACACCATCTGTATAAAAATCAAAGACAACGGAACCGGAATTGCCCCCAACGACCTGCCTTATCTTTTTGACCGATTCTATCAATCACGCCATAATAAGGAGGATGAAGGTTCGGGTATTGGTTTATGCCTGGTAAAAAAAATGGTGGAATTGCATAAAGGCACCATTAAGGTTGAAAGCCAGCTGGGCAAAGGCAGTGAATTCATAATTAATTTTAAAAATGGTAGGGATCACTTCAACAATACCGACATCATCACAGAAAGACCAGTTATAGCGGAAGATGAAAAGCCTAAGATCATTACAACCCATACACCATCGTCAAAACAAAATAAGCCAACAGTAATTATTATTGATGATAATGATGACATCCGGCATTACATTAAGGATAACCTAACTGCCGATTTTAATAGCTTTGATTTCGATAATGCAGCCGATGGATTGGCGATGGCACAAAAAAAAGATGTATCACTCATTATTTGTGATATCATGATGCCTGGGATGGATGGACTGGAATTTTGTGAACACATTAAGTCCGACTTAAAAACATCACATATTCCTGTCATATTAATAACAGCAAAAACAGCCACCGAATCTCAAATAGAAGGGTATGAAAAGGGTGCCGACGACTATATATGTAAGCCATTCAGCATTAAACTCCTCAAAACTAGAATCTATAATTTAATTGAACAACGGGAAAAACTACAGAAAAAAATAAAAGGGCTAAACCTGGAGCCGTCCAATGTTTCACCCACCTCACTGGATGAGCAGTTCCTTGAAAAAACCATACAACTAATCGAGGAAAATATCTCCAACCATGAATTTTCTATTGAAAATCTGAGTCTGGCCTTAGGATTAAGTCATGACAATTTTTACCGGAAAATAAAAAATCTCTCAGGAATGAGTGCAGCACAGTTTATACGCATGATAAGACTAAAACGCGCTGCACAAATGCTGGATAATACGGACTATTCAATATCCGAAATTCTTTATGAGGTAGGTTTTACGAATCCTTCTTATTTCGCCAAATGCTTTAAACAACAATTTGGAATTTCAGCTAAGGAATATCAGAATGAAAGGAAGTGATTATAATTCTCAGACACCATAAAAATTTACTTTCCACAGTATGGCATGAAGTAGAAAAGGTCCGTTTCCAGACCTTTTCTTACTTGATACTTTGATTCTTTATCCTTGATCTTATACCGATTACCAATCAAAACGATTGATAAAAATATCAATCTATGATTGTGTATCGGCATTTACCATTATAATAAGCAAAATACTTTATCAATCATTTTGTTATACAATTGGTATTACAAACCTAACACTTCCTTCTCCGGATCAAAACCTCCAGCTAAAAGCCTGGCCGGATTTTCAATCATCTCTTTAACCTTTACCAGGAAGCCAACTGAATCTTTACCATCAATAATGCGGTGATCGTAGGATAAGGCCAGGTACATGATGGGCCGAATCTCCACCTTGCCATTCACAGCTACCGGACGTTCCACAATGTTGTGCATACCCATGATGGCCGATTGTGGTGGGTTGATGATAGGCGTGCTCAACATAGAACCAAACACTCCACCATTGGTCACCGTAAACGTACCCCCTGTCATTTCTTCCAGGCCAATTTTCCCTTTGCGTGCTTTCTCCGCCAAATTCTTTAGTGCAGTTTCAATACCATCCAGGCTTAAGGTTTCGACGTTACGAATGACTGGCACCATTAGCCCTTTAGGGGTTTGCACCGCCACGGATACATCATGATATTCCGGCATGACAATCTCTTCCCCATCAATCATGGCATTCACCATGGGATGATGCTTAAGCGCCAAAGATGCCGCTTTAATGAAGAAGGACATAAAACCCAATTTCACACCATGTTTGTCGATGAATTTGGATTGATACTTTTTGCGTAATTGCATGACTGCCGACATATCCACCTCGTTGAAGGTAGTGAGCATGGCTGTTTCATTCTTCACGGCCACCAGACGCTGACTTAGTTTCTTGCGAAGTGTCGTCATTTTCTGACGCTCTGCTTCACGACTGGCATTGCTATCGATGAAAGCAGAAGCAGTTGTTGTTGAAACGACTTGCTCAGCAGGCATCTCTTTCACCAGCTCCACCTCTTTAGTGGAGATACGCTTCAATCCACTGATCACATCATCAACTGACAAACCAGCCTCTTCCATTAGCTTCCGGGCCAGTGGTGATACTTTGGCATCGGAATATGTTGCTTCAAGTTGTTCTGTTTCAGGTTTTGATGAAGTAGTTTTCAATTCCTTAACTTCTTCTGACGTTGTTTCGGTTACTGCGGCAGCCTCTGGTTCAGGCATTGATACTTCTCCTGCAAAATCAGTATCTACGCTACATGCCACAGATCCCACTTTTACGGTTTCACCGGCTTCAATGCTTATTTTTATCTTCCCTGCTTCCACTGCTAACAGCGAAAGGGTTGCTTTATCAGATTCAATTTCGGCTATTTCCTGGTCTTTCTCAACGATGTCACCATCGGATACCATCCAGCTTGCCAATTCAACTTCGGTGATTGATTCACCTGGTGTAGGGACTTTTATTTCAACTATCATAGGTTTTACTTTATGGCCCCAGGATAAATCCTGGGGTTAACTATGAGTCTGAAGACCGGAGTTGGAAGTCCGGCGCTACTGACTACTTGCTACTGACTAATTACTATTTAACTACTAACCATTCTAAATTGAGAAACGTGGTCGTTCTGTAAAGTATTTATGCTGCTTGAGGATTTCTTCACGCGATTTACCTTCTACGCATTGCAGACCACAATACTTAAGGTGCAGGTCACAATGACAGCGTTTAAACACCTTATTAATAATCTCCTCTTGACCAATCACATGTAGTCCATTCAGTCCGGTTGCCGGACTACCACTGGCCAAACGCGCGATTGGCACCAAATTGAATTCCGGAATCTGATTTTGCACATAATACCAGGGTCCCATATTCTGTGGTTCTTCCTGCACCCACAAATGCAACAAGGCATTTTTATATTTATCACGAATCTTTAATAATTGCTCTTTGGGGAAAGGATGCATTTGCTCCAGGCGAATCAAGGCCACATCACGGGCATTCAATTCTTCCTTACGGGCCAACAGATCGTAATAGATTTTGCCTGACGAGATCACCACACGTTTCACTTTATCTACGTTCACATTCGTATCGTCAATCACTTCCTGAAATCCACCTGATTCAAATTCCTCCAAGCTGGAGACACATTTGGCATGACGCAACAAACTCTTGGGCGTAAAGACTACCAAAGGCACACGGAATTCACGCTTCAACTGACGACGCAAGACATGAAAGAAATTCGCCGGTGTGGTACAATTCACAATCTGCATGTTATTGCGTGCTGATAATGATAAGAAGCGCTCAATACGAGCACTGGAATGCTCCGGCCCTTGCCCTTCAAATCCATGGGGCAACAACAGCACCAAACCATTCATCAAGCCCCATTTCTCTTCAGCTGAAGAGATATATTGATCAATGATCACCTGGGCTACATTGTAAAAATCACCAAACTGCGCCTCCCAAATGGTCAATCCTTCGGGCTTGGCCAATGCATAACCATATTCAAATCCCATCACCCCATATTCCGACAGTGGCGAGTTATAGACATGAAAGGGCGCTTGCTTAGCGTCTACTTGTTGCAGTGGGCGGTATTTTTCGTCCGCACCTTCAACGGTCAAGACGGCATGACGATGTGCAAAAGTACCCCGTTCTGAATCCTGTCCACTCAACCGTACCGGGTGTCCTTCTTCCACCAGGGTAGCATAAGCTAACATTTCACCCAAAGCCCAATCCAGGCGATCTTCCTCCACCATCTTCTGGCGATCACTCACTATTTTGTGAAGTTTTTTAAAGAAAGATTTCTCCTCCGGCAAATGGTTGATACGTTCGAGCAATTGCAATAATTTCCCTTTACTCACAGATGTTTTAGGTGATTTCAGAAAATCTTCATTCTCTGAATAGCGGTAATTTTTCCAATCTTCATTCAGGAAACGCTGAATAATTACCTTATCGATTTTTCGGGATGCATCCAGGTT
>JAEINY010000179.1 GCA_016342595.1 Marinilabiliaceae bacterium | reverse complement strand
ATAATCACAAAATTTTAAATAGTTAATAAAACAATTAATTTTGTGCAGGTTCAAACCTGCGCCCCGGTGGAGTAATACTTGTAAGGTATCCATCGGGGTGTTTTTTATACCGACAATTAAAAACTTATCGGTATTGTTACGCTCGGCCGATTGTTAACAAAAACATATCAAAGATAAGTGGAACACCGTTCAGAAAAATGAACGGAAAGGGATTTTTGATGAAAACCACCTTCTATTTCAGTGAGTTCTTTTCGCTTCATTACTTTTACGGGAACAACCACTTCTATAGTATTATCTTCACCTAAGCAATAGCTTTTACTGGAGCGATTGTAATAAACCTCAAGGCCCAACGCCCTGAAATCGTCAAACAACTCAAAAAGACTGGTGCGAGAAATACCGACTCTTTTGGCCAGGGTATTAGCATTGCCGGTTTTACCACATTTAATTATATTCACTAAATATTTTAATCTTTCAGCTTGTTGGTTAATTTTCATGGTTAGATTATTTTGTTATTTAACATTTGCAAACACATGTTACTTAAGGTTAATTGCATAAATGGTAAAACGTAACACCATTTTTACATCTTTTTATCAACAATTTTTCATCAATCCCCCTATTGCACTATAAACTTTGACCTTACAAGAACAATTGGTTCCATATTTTATTTATCCGAACTGTTACACAGAGTTAATGAGAAAAAATGAAAACAATAAGGCACAGAGTATTTTCATTAGTAGCTTACTAATAAATATAACGTAATAAATCTATGAACAAATTTTCTTCAGGTAAACGCAGATTTTTATGTTGATTATAATTACCGCAGAATAAGAGGATCATAATCATCTTAAGTAATCATTCCGTGGACAATCGGCATCAGCGTCTAAATAATTACAATTACCAGAGAAAAAGGGATGCGGCTGCCCTGAGGTCATAAAGACCTCATAGGTATTTAAATATTACTATTTTTACATCCGTAAAAAAAACTAAGGTCATCGAACAAGAAATTAAAATAGAAGGAATTGGCACGGTAACCATTCGTCAGAGTGCCAGGGCCAAGCGAATCAACATACAGCTTAAACCATTTAAAGGGGTCATTTTAACCATTCCGGCAGGGAGCAATCCAAAGGCAGGCTTAGAGTTTGTGCAACAAAAAAAGGAGTGGATCAAGCAAAATTTGCAAAAAATAGAACAAAAAGAAGACCGTCTGACCATTTTTGATGAGACCACTGAGTTTAAATCCCGTTCATTCGCCTTAAAAATAGAGAAACAGGACCGCAGCAATGTTCACATGCAACTCAACAATGGTCTGCTCAAGGTAAGTTATCCGGCGAAACAAGCTGTTGAGCATCCTCATATTCAGGAAGCAATACGCTATGCCATCGAAGAGGCTTTACGCATTGAGGCCAGGTCATTCTTACCGGGTCGTTTGGCCTGGCTGGCCAAACAATGGAACATCGGCTTCAACAATGTAGTGATTAAGAACCTGAAATCACGCTGGGGCTCCTGTTCGGCAGTCAATAATATCAACTTGAATTTACACTTGATGCGACTGCCCGATCCGCTGATTGATTATGTACTTTTGCATGAGTTGTGCCATGTGCATGAGAAGAATCATGGCCCTGGATTTTGGCGCCGTTTGGATAAAATGACTGATGGATATGCCCGGGAACTGGATGGAGCTATGCGCGACTATCAAACTAAGATATATTAGTGGCAAGGTAAAAGGGATAATACACAAGTGTAAAGAGAAAAGGTAAAAGTGAAGAATTAAAAGGTAAAAGTGTAAAGGGTAAAACCCCGATAGCTATCGGGGAAGAGGCAGAAGTAAGAAGTATTCATAATTTGAACAGACTATATATTCCATGATATCAATCCCAAATGATTGCACTGACAGCACCCAAGCCATGAACTGGGAACAACTGCTATCGACAAAACGCACCGGACAGGAGCATATTACAGAAATTAAACACGATCGCACCCAATTTCAGCGCGATTACGACCGGTTGATCTTCTCCTCTCCCTTCAGGCGCCTGCAGGATAAAACACAGGTATTTCCGTTGCCGGGCAGTGTGTTTGTGCACAACCGATTAACACATAGTTTGGAAGTAGCCAGTGTGGGACGCTCTTTAGGAAACAATATCTCTAAGAAACTTAATGAAATCAAGCAGGCACCTGCTGATCTCATTGAAGAGATTGGCTCAGTAGTAGCAGCCGCATGTCTCGCGCACGATTTAGGTAACCCGCCCTTTGGTCACTCCGGGGAAGAGGCTATTGGTAACTTTTTCAAACATGGCAACGGCCAACAGTATAAGGATGACCTTACCCCATCGCAATGGAGTGATTTCACCCGTTTTGAAGGCAATGCCAATGCCTTGCGTATTCTGACACATGCCTTTCATGGCCGCCGAAAAGGTGGCTTTGCCATGACTTACACGACCGTCGCCTCCATCCTCAAATATCCCTATAAATCCGGGCTGGATGACATGAAAAAATTTGGTTATTTTCAGTCCGAAGTAGACATGTTTCACCACATTGCCAATGAATTGGGACTTAAAGCTATTGACACTGAAAAAGGGATTTATGCCCGTCATCCGTTGGTTTTTCTGGTTGAAGCAGCCGATGATATCTGCTATCAGGTAATGGATATTGAAGATGCGCATAAGTTAAGAATTCTATCGTATGAGGAAACCTATGAGCTTTTAACGGCTTTCTTCGATCCGCAATCGGAAGCACATGAATTTGAGAAAATCAATCAGGTATTTACCGAGGTAACGGATAAGAATGAGCAAATGGCTTTTCTTCGGGCCAAAGTTATCGGTAAGTTAGTGGGTATTTGCACCGATATCTTTTGGGATAACCAGGCATCAATCTTGAATGGCTCCTTCAAAAATGGATTAATTGACCACTTGACCGGGACAGAATTAGAAGCCATGGAGACCTGCAAAAAAGTGGCCATTCAGCGCATCTACAAACATCAGTCAGTAGTAGAAATTGAACTCTCTGGTTTTCGTATACTGGGCACTCTGCTTGAGGAATTCACGCGCGCAGTGACACATCCTGATCACTATTACTCCAAGATGTTATTACCTTTTATTCCCGAACAATTTACCGTTCAACCAGAAGATTCGCTGTACAATAAACTGCAATCGGTTTTGGATTTTGTTTCGGGCATGACAGATGTATATGCCCTGGATCTCTATAAAAAAATTAGCGGGATCGGGTTGAAGTAATTTTGGTCAGTAGAGAGTAGGTATTAGTGCATAGTATGAAGTACATAGTGCATAGCACAAAGCACTAAAGAAGCACTCTGCACATATTACAAGATACAACAAACCCCAAGCTTTAACTTGGGGTTTGTTATAAACTTATTGAAGAACTTTAATCGCGGCTTCGTAATCCGGTTCGTTCACGATATCATCGACTTGCTCGCTGTGCACCACTTTTCCGTCTTCATCAATCACCACTACTGCACGTGATAAAAGGCCGGATAAGGGGCCATCCACCATCTTCACACCATAGTTCTGACTGAATACTTCGTCTTTATATTCTGATAGTGAAACCACATTATCTAAACCTTCGGCACCGCAAAAACGGGCATGAGCGAACGGTAAGTCACGAGACACACACAATACTGCTGTATTATTCTGCTTAGATGCTTCATCGTTGAAACGACGCACAGAAGCGGCACAAACACCGGTATCTACACTTGGAAAGATGTTTAAAACAACACGTTTTCCTTTGTAATCATTTAACGACACCTCGCTAAGGTCTGTTTTTACCAATGCAAATTCAGGCGCTTCTCCACCAACTCTTGGCAGATCACCTGCTGTATTGACCGGATTTCCTTTGAATGCTATTTTTGCCATTTTGTATCAAATTTTTGTTTGTATCCTAAACAACCCCTTTGCAGGAAATGTTCTCACAAAGTTGAAAAAAAACTGCTTAACAAAGTTGCTAAGCGGCTGATCTATTTCGTTACTCTTTCATCTCCACGACTTTTCGGAGCTTTCCTTCATTAAAAATGGCATAAAAGACAACTACGGTAATAACTGCAGTAGTATAATAAACCCATGCAGGAATATTTGCAGCTTCTCCCTTTGCATAAGAATGCATCCCTGCTAAAAGATAGTTGACACCCAAATAAGTCATAATTACCGATGCAAAACTAATCACCGACCAGATATTAAAGGTGGTCAAACTCTTCATGCCCGGAATAAAGCGCATGTGCAGTACAAAGGCATAAACCACGATGGTAACGGCCGACCAGGTTTCCTTGGGATCCCAGCCCCAGTAACGCCCCCATGACTCATTGGCCCATACCCCGCCCAGGAAGGCACCTATTGTTAACAGATACAATCCAACAGTAATGGACATTTCACTAATAGATGAGAGCAATTCTACAGTAGATGATATATTAAGCTTATTCTTTGGCGTTTTAATCCCAATTAAGACAAGATTAAGAAAACTTAAAAACGCACTTAAACCTAAAAATCCATAGCTTTTCACGATTACAGCCACGTGAATCGTTAACCAATAGGATTTGAGTACCGGTACTAGATTGGTAATCTCCGGATTCATCCAACTTAAATGAGCCACCATTAAAATAACACCGGCAAAAATCGATGTAACTGACAATGCTATATCACTAATCATACTAAACAACAAGCCTGCTACCAATACCGACCAACCAATGTAAAGCATAGATTCATACCCATTACTCCAAGGTGCATGGCCCGAAATATACCAACGAATACCCATACCAGCTGTATAAAGTGCAAATGCAATAATGATGAGAGTGAACCCTATTCGCATCACCCATTTAAACTGATATTTGGGTTTCACCAAACGAATTAATTGAAATACTAAAAGCAAAATACCCAATAGCAAGAAGTAGGGAGAAAGCGTCATAAACAAACTACTCTCATTGTAGAAAATCTCCACCTCTTTCATGGTATCACCCGGCAAAATATCTGCACCATATTTGTTCTGATAATTCACAATGGCTGTCAGATATTCATCGGCTTCTCCGTTTTTATTCTGTACCAAGGCATCCACATACATGCCAAAGATGTTACGCACAAACAAGCTATCTTCTTGCGGAAAATCAGCCGGACGAGCACCGGGGGCTAACCAGGGCAGGTGACTATCGGCGGGTTGCGGAAATATTTTCAACAAACTTCCCATTTGTGTCATGTAAAACACATTGACTTGCTCATCTATCTTAATAGCCTCCTGATCCAATTTACTTTGCTGCCCCCCGGGTTTTCGATAGGCTGTTTCGACTATCTGCCTGATTTTATATTCACCATTGGGGGTGAAAAATTGTTGAAAAGCGGCCTTACGTCCGGTCACATTCAAAATGGCGCGTAGCTCATCGTGCTTCACCGTGATCATGGGCACTTCCTGCCAGTACTGGCGGTCAATCATCATGCTCAACACCACCCGGTCAGCCGACCAGCCTCTAAACGTATGGTGTTTCACAATTTTACGCATGATTTCACCATTCAGCGTGTTCAGCGGTTCCATGCGGCCTCCGTTATCTTGCACCCATACACGTCCAAAGGCATTTCCCATCTCAGCAGTAATGGTATGCGGCGGATTTAAGTCGGCCGAAAATGCCGGTAAAGAGATCAACACTAATAGTATGGTCATCACCTTTTTCTTCTCCTTATAGATCGCATCAGTCCGTTTGATTAAAAAACGAAAACGCGTATTGGGTGCAAATAGCGCAGCAAACATGCCCAATGTCAATAATAAATAACCGATGTAAGTGATAATCGTTCCCATCATATCCTGATTCACCGACAAAACTGTTCCTTTTTCATCCGTATCATAAGAGGATTGAAAAAAACGAAAGCCCCGATAGTTTAAAATGTTATTCATAAAAATGCGACGATTCTCTTTCACTCCCGCCTGACCATCAATCAATGTCACTTCACTGGCATATGAAGACGGACTGTTACTGCCCGGATACCGCTCTAACTCGAATTTATTGAGATGTAACGAAAAAGGTAATTCAATCACTTTACTCCCATAGGTCGCAGAAATCTCAATACCGTTCAGGTTAAAAGAATAAGCTTCGCCCAACATATCTTTGCGGCCAAACACATAAAACGTTTCCTGCACATCCCCCAGTTCGGCTACCATTTTAACAGCATTGGGCAAAGCTCTTCCCTGATCACCAGGTACCGATACCGGCTCCACAACGGCACTCTCCAGCTGTTGCGTTAAAACCATCTTTAACGCTCCCACATTATACAAAACACCCGAGAATAGCTTGTTCAATGAATCGGCCGCAAAAAACTGTTCCTGCCCCGATTGCATGGCCATCATCTTTGAAGGTTGCTTCCCTTTATAATAAGGCACCCCATCTTTCAAGGTAAACACAATGTCCTGTCCATTCTCCACCGCTGGCTCAAAAGCTACCCGAAATGACCCGATATTAATATTATCACCCGGAAACAAAGAGACCTCTTGTCGCCCTTTTTGCGATGATAAAACTAATTGCAATGCCGGACGTCCACCCGGTTTTTCAATAGCCCGGGACATGGCTTGTGGAATAAACGCTTCACTGCGGATTCTCAGTTTGCCTTTAGAAGTCGTGAAGGATTCACTGTACTCAAATGGACTAACGGTTGAAAACAGAACGCTTGATTGATCGGATATTTCATTACCCGCCTCTATAATGTTAACCTTCACATATTGATTGCCGGATAAAATAGTGTTAGATGCAGCCCCTTCACGAATGTGCATCAATCCTTCATAGCCCAGATAACGCGTGATACCAGCCCCAATAATAATCAGTAAAAATGCAAGATGAAACACAAGCACCGGCAATTTCTTCCATGAAAAAATTTTGTACTTAAACAGGTTACCCAATAAGTTTATGGCCAGTATGACAAAAACCAACTCAAACCACCAGGCATTATATACCAAAGCTTTCGAAGCATTCGTACCAAAGTCGCGCTCAATAAATGTAGCCACACCCATCACGGCTGCTAAGAAGAGTAACAAGGTCCCCATTAACCATTTAGCAGTCAGGAAATCAAGGATTTTATTCATCGTTTAAAAATTAATTTGAATAAAGCAGAATGCTCCGAAATAATTACGGATGTTAAAATAATAATTAAGACCAAAATATCCGTATTTCAGTCTGTTTTTTTCAAACTAATTCCTCCAATTAATAGGAGACAGGTGCCAACATTCCCGGTTAGGGTCCCCCCTGCCTTTTTTGATGCGTCATTACAATAAGTCCTCAAACACGTGCAAAAGTGGCATAGATCCTACTAAATCTATATGTGCTATCTACTTAACACATAGTAATCCTTGTGTGGAGATCTATGTCAACCATGTAGGTGGAGATCTATTTCATTTAGATAATAATATCAGTAGTGTAGGTAGGCCTGCCTTTATTGTAGGGAATGGGCAAAGTCATGTAGGTATTCCACGCGTATCAAAAATTGGATAAAGCTGCTTAATAGATTAGCGTCCTTTTGCATGAGGATCAAAGAGCTGTTTTTAATTTTGATAGCGGTCTGTGAAAAATATTATCGATTGATAATGAATCCTCTTCATCAGCTGTCAATATTCCTGATTTGGCATACTCGATGCCCTGCAACTTGCACATCTAAAACGATTTTAGTTGCTTTGCATCGTTTTTTGAAGAACAAAACTTTATAAAATAGTATACCAGACAATTATGAGAAAAATTCTGAACATTTTTGTGTTCCTTCTTTTGACATCATTAGTAGTAGGGCAGGAAAAACAAAAAGCTTTTAACATTGAGTTACACGGATTCGTGGGCGTGAATGCTTATTATGACACGCGCCAAAGTGTTACTCCCCGAAATGGCAATATCTATTTGTGGCCTAATAAGCCCGAGTATGATCAAAATGGGAAAGACATGAATGATCACGGAAAATTTGATCTGGATGCTGCTTTCAGTCGTTTTGGATTACACGTTTCTGGTCCTGAAGTATTCGGCGCCAAAAGTTTTGCATTGCTGGAGGCCGATTTTTTGGGTACTTCCGGTGATAAAAAAAACCATAACTTTCGCATCCGCCATGCCTATATTCGTTTGAATTGGGGAAAAACAACGCTATTAGCCGGTCAAACCTGGCACCCTCTTTTCTTGACCGAAAACTTCCCATCGACTGTAAACCTGAATGCAGGATCTCCTTTTCACCCATTAAACAGAACGCCTCAACTTCGGATTAGTCATAAATTGAACGACAAGCTGGAAGTTTTAGGATACTTGCTGTCGCAAAATGATTTTAGCGATAAAAACCTGGTGGGTGCCATGGAGAACTCTGAAGTACCGGAAGTAGATGCTCAAATCAAATATAAAAATGAATCCGGACTGTTCGCAGCCTTTACTGCCGGTTACAAAACACTTAAACCACAGTTAATAGAAAACAACCTGGTAACTGACGAGGAAATCAGTAGTTTCCACCTGTCCGCTTCGTTCCGCAAAAAGTTCAATCAATTCACCTTTAAAACAGAAGGTTTGTATGGTGGCAACATGACCAACGTAGTGATGTTAGGTGGTGTGGCAAAAAAAACCAGTCCCGATAATGATAAAGGTCTGACCGAATATGTACCATTGAAATCATTCTCCGTTTGGACGGATGTTCATTCCAACGGTCAAAAAGTTCAACCAGGTATTATGTTTGGGTATAGTCAAAACCTGGGCGCATCAGAAGCCGCTACTCCAGCCACTAAAGAAGGACCAGAGCAGAAACTTTCCTATTGTCTAGGCCAGGATATTGGTTACATGTATGCCTTTTCACCACGCGTAAAATTCCATGCCACGCCAAAAATCTGGCTGGGAGTAGAATGGCTGCATACCCTTGCTGCTTATGGAAGTGATTATAACGCAAAAGGGAAACCTGTTGATCTGGAAACAGTGTCCAACAACCGTTTTATCACCAGCTTACGCTATACTTTTTAAGCAATTTCATAAACCATAATGGTACGATTACTGTTGTCACTGATAAAAAGACAAGTTCATGAAGCAAGTTCTGGCAGTCATCGCCATTTTAATGATCATTACCGGTTTTGGAATGATACACGGCACCTCCCGATTGATGGAAGTAGTCAGCATATTAATGATTGGACTAGGTGCCGCCTATCTGTTATTTCTAGTTTTAAAATACGCCGGTAAGAATTCATCAGACTCCGAATAAAAAGAAATACCATACATCATGTTCTCAAAAGAAGAAGTAAAAGAATTACGACAACTGTTTTGGCAGAAGCTGGAAAATCGGACCAAACGTTTACCCGGTCAAAAAGGGCATAAAAAAAAATGGATTTTCGATAACACGGGCATTAAAGGCCTGGATTTGCGATTTGACATCGACCGTCAACGGGCCATTGTGGCGCTGGAAATTAACCATCGCAATGAAGATCGGCGCTTGCATCTGTATGAGAAACTGGAAGCTTGTAAAACCATCTTTGAGACTGAATATGGCATGCCTTTAAAATGGGATTATCTCTGTACGCGTCCAACTTCCAACGACCAGGAAGTTTGCCGGGTGTACAATGAAATGCCCTGCGACATGTACCAACAAGACAGCTGGCCCGAAGTAATGCACTTTCTTATTGACCAGATGTTACGGATGGAGAAAGCCTTCCTGGAGGTGAAAGACTTTTTAGAACATGATGAGTTGGGACAATAAAAAAAAGGAGGCTCAGGCCTCCTTTTTATATATAGCTTATAATCTCTTTTTATTTTCCGTCATATCCCCATTTGAGGTAGATAGAACCCCAGGTGAAACCGGCCCCAAAAGAAGCTAAAATGAGGTTGTCACCTTTTTTCAGTTGCTTCTCCCACTCCCACAAACACAAAGGAATAGTAGCAGCTGTAGTGTTACCATAGCGCTCAATATTGACCATCACCTTGTTCTTATCCAGGTTCATGCGATCAGCAGTAGCACCAATGATACGTAAGTTGGCCTGGTGCGGTACCAACCAAGCTAAATCATCACTTGTCATACCATTGCGCTCCATAATTTCAACAGATACATCGGCCATGCGAGATACCGCATGTTTAAATACGTGCTGACCTTCCTGATAAATGTAATGCATGCGTTTATCTATGGTTTCATGTGATGAAGGATGCACAGACCCACCAGCTTTCATATGTAAATGCACGCGACCGGAACCGTCGCTTTGCAGGATACGATCCTTAATACCCACTTCCTCTTGGGTAGGCTCCAGCAACACCGCTGCTCCCGCATCACCAAAAAGAACGCACGTAGTACGATCGGTATAATCGACAATAGATGACATTTTATCAGCACCTACCACGATGATTTTTTTCTTTGCTCCGGATTCGATAAAGCGTGAAGCCGTATCCAAAGCATATATAAAACCAGAACAAGCACCGTTCAAATCAAAACTGTGTGCATTTTTAATCCCTGCTTTATCGGCAATAATATTGGCAGTGGCCGGAAAAGGATGATCAGGCGTTACCGTGGCGCAAATCACCATATCGATTTCATCCGGCGTAGTACCAGTCTTGGCAAAAATGTCTTTAATGGCTTCAACTCCCATATCAGAAGTCCCTTTGCCTTCACCTTTCAGAATATGGCGCTCCTTAATTCCTACACGGGACATGATCCACTCATCGGTGGTGTCGACCATTGTACTCAGTTCCTGGTTGGTCATGATATAGTCGGGTACATACCCGCCAACCGCCGTGATCACTGCATTGGTTTTTTTCATGAGTTTTTCTTTATTATCAAAAGTCGCATGTCTTCTATTCTCCTTTGATTACCGCAAAGGAACAGATCAGAGTTACATGCAGCTGTTGTTTTCACCGGATCCCCAACCACAGGCCCTGCAATATTTGCGGGCACTCCCCCCTGGCCTGATCCGGAATTTTTGATGTGATTTTTTTGGGGCACTACAAAAGTAAGAATTCGTTAAAAGTATACAAATTTACTTTACTTCATGCATCTTCAATAGGCCCAAAATAAAATTTGCCCCCAGTTTCCTGGAGGCAAATTTTATTGAACGCGAATTCAATAAATTAAGCTGTTACTTCTTTTTCAACAGCTAATTTTCCACGGTAATAACCGCACTCTCCGCATACTGTGTGTAACTTCACTGAAGCACCACAGTTTGAACATACACCCAATGCAGGCACTACAGCCTTATAGTGTGTTCTTCTCTTGTCTCTTCTCGTTTTCGAGATCTTTCGTTTAGGATGTGCCATTTTTCAACCTATTTACTTGTTATTATCTACTAGTTTTTTCAACGCCTCCCATCGAGGGTCGATATCATCTTCCTGATCTCCTTCATGCTCATCCTCAACCAAATATTGATCGAGTTTTTCCAGCATTTCCGGATTACAAGTTGGATTTCCATCTTCATCATCCGGATGAACATGCCCAATAGGTATGTTCACACAAATGAATTCATAAAGTAATTGGGCCACATTAATGTCGTTTGCATCATTCGGCAGTACAATCAGTTCTTCTGAAGGTTCATCATATGCTTCTCCAAACTTCACATACATCTGACTGCTGCTTTCAACAGTCAATTCCAGGGTATCTAAACAGCGATCGCATATTGACTCCACCACTCCACTGATGTCAAACCGTATAGTTAATAGTGCTGAACTCTTTTCCAGTTCTACTATTGCCTCAACATCTCCAATCTTTACTAACGACTCTTCGAACAATTCAAAGAAAGGTGCTCCTATTTGAAAATTAAACAGGTATTTACCTTCGTTTAGTCCCTTAAACGGGATCACATAGTCCTTTAGTTTATCCACTTTTCCCTCTGTAAAAACTGTGCAAAAGTATAAAAATAAATAGTGACAATGAAAGAAAAGTACTTTTTTTTACTGTAGGTAAAGAAAGAACTTCTTTACCTCTGAATGCCAGGAAGAATAATTCGAAACGTTGTACCCTTACCGGGCTCACTCTCTTTAACAAATATCTTTCCACCATGATAGCCCTCCACTATTCGCTTCACCAATGATAATCCTAATCCCCACCCCCGACGCTTGGTTGTATAACCTGGTTGAAAAACTGTTTTGAAATTATTACGTGAGATCCCTTTACCTGTATCCATCACATCAATAATCACTTTCGGCCCCTCACAGGCTAGTGAAATATTCACTTCACCTTTCTCCTTGATTGCATCTACCGCATTTTTACAAAGATTTTCAATCACCCATTGAAACAATACCTTATTAACGCTCGCTCTCGTTGGTTTCTCATCCTGAATACTGGTCTTAAATGTAATGTCAGCTGATGTGCGTCGATCCAGATAACTCAAAATATCAAGAATAATGGGATCCACTGCTTGCAATTTCAACTCCGGCTTAGATCCTATCTTGGAAAAACGATCCGTAATCACCTGCAAACGCTCTACATCCTTTTCCAGCTCTTGAGCTATTTCCAGATCACTCCCTTTCATCTTTAGCACATCAATCCATCCTAAAATGGAAGAAGTGGGTGTTCCTAATTGATGAGCCGTTTCCTTGGACATACCTACCCATACCTGATCTTGTTCGGCCTTTCGGGCACCACTAAAAGCCAAATAGGCGATGGAAATGAAAAAAGCAACGATTAACAACTGTATAACTGGAAACCAAGCCAATTTTTTTATTAACAAAGAGTCCTCATAGTAGAGAAACTGCTTACCGCCTTTTCCCAGATCGACTACAAACGGTTCACTTTTTTCACGCATTCTGGCCAGTTCAGCTTTTAACATTGCTTCCACTCCTTGCTCAGGAATTTTTATGTTTCGATGATGCAAAATAACATCATTATCATCCACCAAAATAACCGGTATCGTCGTATTGTTTCGAATGACTTCAAAGATTAATTTGATGGAAGTATCTCCATCTACCTGATCCGTCAATTGCCGTGTAGCTTCAGCCCACAATTCAGCACGTTTTTGCTCTTCCTTTTTCAATTCAGAGCTTAAACGCTGTGTGTATAGAAGTGTAAAGGTACCAATGGCAAAGGCTCCAATTAAAAGCAGAAACTTCCAAATTTTTTTGCGGGTATAAAAACTCATCGACATGAAAAGGATAATAAGGCATTTTACTTAAATGAATTCATCTTACAAACATCAATAGAATGTCAAGACTTATTACTAAACGCATGCCTGAGATATTTATTACGCTAACAAACCGGATTGAAATCTCAGTCAAACAAACTCAAATTGAAAGCGGAAATTATTTCAGACACCATTTGGTCAACATTCTGGATAAATCCTCCAGTCGTGTGGGTTTAGTAATAAAATCGTCCATTCCGGCATCAATCACCCGGGTTTTCTCAGCATCATCAATACTAGCCGTCAATGCAATGACCGGGCAATTATTTCCTTTCTTCTTCAACTTCTGAACCGCCACAATACCATCCATCTC
>JAEINY010000178.1 GCA_016342595.1 Marinilabiliaceae bacterium | reverse complement strand
TTATCATCACACCACATAATAGTGACATCCTCCGGTATATTCATCCCTTTATTGTACAAATCCAAAACTTCCTTGTATAATACGACAGTAGTCGCAATTGAATCGATGGGCTTTTTCTTCACATCAACTAACATTTGTCGCTGATCGCCAATAATCTGTTCAACCATCCGGGTTCTCTCTTCCAATGAATTTCCCCCATGCATATGCCCGTCATGAATTCCCCGCATTCCAAGGGTAACAATATTTTCGGCATCTTTTACTTGTTTTATTCTATCGTTCCAATATTGGCATACTCCTGTTTTGTTGGAAAAATAGTTGTAGTCACCATTTATTTTGTGATCCCACTCATCTACATTGTTTCGGAGCATGGGCTCGCAGTGTGAAGTCCCCACCACAATGTGGTATTTCTGTGCCATTTCGTTGTTGCCGGGAATCTGATAAAAAGCTTTTGTACAAGGGTGCATGGCCGGCCAAATGGTGTTAGCTTTCAACCTCAATAACAACTGAAAAATCTTTTCATAGGTTTTTGGCCCGATGTCGCCTGTTTCCGGCTCAAAAGTTTTTGCAGCCCACGGTTGCAAACCCCAATCTTCATCATTCAGGAAGATACCCCTGTATTGCACCGAAGGCCCTTGTGTGATGCCTTCATTAGGAAGTTGAAGTGTTATTTTCTTCTTTTTTTCGGGATGAACATCCGCCCACCAAATCCAGGGCGAAATACCCATCCTTTCGGCTAATTCAAATACCCCGTATACTGTGCCGCGTACATCACTACCGCAAACATAGAGTTCTTCCCCATCCTTTCCCAAATAAAATGTCTCCCACTTTCCACTCAGTTGATTTACATATTTTTTACTTGTATTTTTTATAAGTCCATCCTTACAACAACCAATAATGATACTTCCTTCTGAATGAGTTTTGATTTCTTTACAAACCAACGGTTTTGAACCTGTGATCTTCTCAATATCGATCGCCAATTGTTCCACGGCCCATTCAATTAATGGATCTGTATCCGGATCAATATAAATAACTTCCTTTCCGTTGGTGAATAAATCAAACACAACAGTATCCTCTTTAGGACTTATACAGGATATACACAATAAATACAGAGACAGGATCCTTGATATTATCAATAATTTTTTGATGTACAGATTCTTCTTCATGGTTGATTTTGTTTACTACTTTATACTTAAAAAACTATAACCTACTAATTTACAGATCCTATCTCCCTATCGTCATTATTCATTTATTTAAAATCATTTAAAAGAGGCCCATAAAGTATGAAGACCTCTTTTAAAGATATTTTAATTCTTCACTATTTTTGTACTCGTACTTTCTACTAATCCTTTGATCTTAATCACAAACATACCTCTGCTAAGACCAGATAAATCAACATCATATTCCATTTTATCCTTTAAGTTCTTCGTCAATACCTTACGTCCCTGAATATCAAAAACACTCATTGTGTATAATTGCTTTTCATCAGGAACCTTCACCTTTAACAGCTCTTCCTTTGAACTATAGTAAAGAGACGAAGAGTTGGAAGAAAGAAAGGGCTTTTCATAGGAATCATTACTTGATTTTAATCCATACAAAACTGGTTGGGTATTTGCAGACATAAAGCGATTAACAATTCTCAATAAGGATTTATCAGTATCCACATCTAATCCCAAAGACCAAAACATAGTTCCACCACTGTTATTGTCTACTAAATATTTCATTTTTCTTGCCATAGTAGTTTGCCCATTGAAAGACGCAGTGACCGAACCATTATCCCGATAAAAAATAACTTCATCTAAATCCGGATCAACATTTGGATAAGCACCAACTACATTACTGTATCCCGCTTGTGTTTTATCCGAATTCACGGTATAAAAAGGAACACCCATAATTATTTTTTCCGAAGGAATTGGCTTTGAAATTAACCTATCCCAATCAGTTATCATCCCCTCGTAAGTTGCATGCCCTTTGGAATCATGACGATCGTAGGATTGCATAGTGACGCCGTCAAGTTTATTAAGAACATCCGGATCGATACCATGAAAATAAGATTGTAATGAAACCGATACAAATTTATCAGGAAGAGCTTGCTTTAATTTATCCATAAACAGACTCAACCACTTCCATTCCCATAGGTTGCCTGGCCATTCACAATCCATATCTACGCCCTGCAAGTTGTTATCCAAAACAAATTGAGCCAAAGAATGCGCATAATTATCACGAACTGTTGAATTGCCCATTACCTCTTTCCAGAAACTTCCGCCAACCGATCCAACTCTTATGTTATACCCTTCCAAATCGGCCGTTACAGATCGAATCTTATCCAAATCGACCTTCCAACTTTTTACATCTTTGGATGCAGTAGTCTGATCATCAATTGGCCAATAGGATTTTAATAACGAATAATACCAACCATCAGACTCGGTCATTCGTTTTCCCTTAAAAGCATTTGTTAAAGTTTCAATCCCTATCAGTGTATCCCAATAGCGAATTTCATCCAACTTTCCTTTAAATCCATTTCCGAAGATCAGATCTGCATCGTTCCTATTTAGCTCACTAGGCATCTCCCCATTAGTGTTGCTATACCATGTATTGCTTATTTCAACCCCATCTACATATACCTTGCATTGCTTAAAATAAGGCTGTGAACCATCATATTTAAGAACAAAATGATGCCATTGATTCAATTCCAATGCCTGTTCACAAGCCATATAGGTATTATTACCATCATACATTTTAATATACAATCGATGAGTTGCTTCCTCCCCCATTTCAATCTTAAACAGGTGGTTATTATCATTTACCGATTCAACAATAGAACTGCCTTGCACCCATTGATCCACGTACACAAAGGTCTCTAACGTAAAATGATTAGTTCCGTTCTTTCCACCGCCCCACAACAGTTGTTTTCCACAATTCATTTTTGAATTTCCATCGAAGGAAAGAACTCCAGGTCTTCCATTGAACTCCGAAAGAAATGTGCTATTGGTAAGTATGCCGGAATTATCAGGATAGCCCCAATATACACCACCCTCGGCAGTAGGAGAAGCGGCAAAATAGATGCAATCATTTATATTCCGAAGACGCTTATCTGACACATTACCCATTTGCAAAACATTGTTTCTCAGGTAGGCTGTTACTTTTTTATAAGTGAATCGGGCATTGCTGTTATCACCATACTGCGTTGGTCCTACTGACAATCTTTTGAAAAAGCCCTTTGCACTGCTGTTGTAATGATTGGTATAGTCTATCACATTTGTCTGACCTGAATAGTCAAAGCGCCAATAGCCTATAAGCCGGTCAAAATACTCGCCTTTCAAATGTATGGTATTTCCCATATATTGAGTTGGAGACATGCCATTATTCCCGGTGTTCCAAATTCTAAGTTCATCAATTCGTCCATCAAATTGATTGCCTATAAAAAGAGATCCCAATTGCGAAGCTGTAGCTTGCGGATAGTTTGTTAAACCATAATAATTAAACTGCAAGTTCCCATCGTAGTACAGTCTCATTTGTTTACCCATCGGAGCTTCTCCTTCGTATTCCAGACGAATATGATGCCATTGATTATCCAGAAACATATCTCGCGCTTCCAAGTAATAATTCGATTCATCTGAAAGATGCCAGTACAAAGAATGTGTACTTTCAGAACCTAATCTCACACTAATCCGCTCCTGCCAATCCGCACCCTCCTTTTGAAGGATATACCCGCCATCATTCCAATGATCCACACGAACCCAACATTCAATCGTAAATTCTGAACATGCATTTAATTCACTTAGCTCCCCCAGACTAATGCGCGATCCCGGATTACCATCAAAATCAACACAATAATTGATTGTTTGACCGCTTAAATTTCCAATAAGGAAAAACAATAGCGATATTAATGTTAGTCTCATAAATACAACCTTTTATTTTTGTTAAAACGCATGTGCCTTCAGGCAACATGCGTTTTAATTTAAAGTATATTATTCTACAACAGTAATTTCAAACGATTGAATCACCTCTTTAGCATCCTTTCCTTTTTCTCCACTATTCATAAAGATAAAGGTAGCTTCATATACCCCTGGCTCCGCATAACTGTATTCATAATCTTCTAATTTATCAACCAACCCTTTAATGGTAACTCCTCTTGCTCCTTGAACCGGAAATTCTTTCTTATCAAGATTAATTGGAGCCATTAACAGATAATGCTCCATGGGCTGCTCCCACCATGGCCAGGCTTCGTTTGCTTTAATTTCGCCTCCTTCTACAATCCACTCGCCAAGTTCACTTTTTTCACCTGGTGTATAGTTATAATAACCGGCACCTAAATCGATATAGGGCATTGCTCCTATCTCGTCATTGACAGCCATGATCTTGTAGTATTTGATATAGTAATTACCATGGTTAATATTGTCTTTTCGACGAAAATTCAATGTTACTTTTTGTCCGGATAATTCAGAAAGGTCTACTTCAGCCAATTTTGTATCCCAATTATCTCCTCCAAAATTAACTCCCTCAATTTCGGTCCAGGTAGCTTCATCATAAAGTACCATGTCATCAACAATTTGTTCCTTCTTAGCAAAAATTGTTTTCAGAGAATCGAGCTTCAAGTCAATAACTTCTTCTGACAAGCCTAATGAATCAGCGGATAAACTATCGGTAACCTGCCTTAGATAATCATCTAATATGCCATTTTTCGAGTATATCGAATCAATACCTACAAAATCACTGGAATAAAGTAAAGCCATTTCATTAGCACTACCCGACCAGGTCCCAAAAGATTCAAAGGAAACCATCAGGCTCGCTTTAACATTTATTTTGTCTATATCTTCATATTTCTTCCCAAGTTCTCCACTATAAAATGTGACCATGTCTGGACTGTTTGTTACATTAAATTTAACAAGTTCGCCAACTTTAACCTGAACCTTATCAACAACTACCTGTGTACCTGGATACTCAATATCATCACTTGTACACCCTGTTATTGCAAAGAGTACTATAGTACAATAAAATAATATATTTTTCATGTTCTTATATTTACTTTGATTAGTAGCCTGGATTTTGAGGTAATAAGTTAGGATTAACATTAATTTCACTCTGAGGTATTGGATAGAAATAATGTTTATCAGAAATATTCTTTGCAGCCTTCAGGTTTGGCAATGCATGATCGCCATAAGCAAGTTCTTGAACAGTCTCTACCAGAATATGCCATCTTTTCAGATCAAACCATCGATATCCCTCAAAGCACAGTTCGCGAGCACGCTCATCACGAATTTCGGAGAAAAACTGCTCATAGCTCATTGAAGTAGTACATAATGGATTAATGGTGTTATCATCCTTTTTATCGTCAGGCCTTGCCCGCAGTTTCATTGTATTAATTGCATCACAAGCCACCTGTGTAGGACCTTGATGAATTTCATTTAGCGCTTCAGCATATAGTAACACCACATCAGAGAAGCGTTGAACAATCCAATTTATAGGATTATCAAATGGATGATAATCATTATAATCTCTACGTCTGTATTTTATTGCATTATGATTTTTACTACTTAAATTCCATTCCAGTCTAACATCCTGGGTGTTATATTTGCTTTTAAGCTTGTCCGTATACTCCAAATCAGCCCATGATCCTCCACCCTTATTGACATCTTTAGAGTTATCACCAATACCTGTAGCCCCAATTCTTCCACCTTCACCCATTTTAATGGAATAGGCAATCTCCAAAAGGATTTCGTTATACTTGGTATCATAAACATCGTCTCTAATATTTAGAAAAATATTGGAATAGCTTGGATTAAGCGAATGTTCATTTTCCAGAAACATCTCCTCACAAACAGTTACTACATTGGCCCAATTTTCTTTCTTATTAAGAGGATACCCTGCCATGGTGGCGTATACTTCCGCTAACAATCCCTGGGCGCTTCCTTTGCTCATTCGTGGATGCTGTTCCACCTCACTGGCCAATGGCAACACCTCTTTTGCTTCATTTAGATCTATTATGATTTGATCATAAATCTCTTCCGAGCTATTTTTTGAAGGAAGCAAATCATCAAGTCCGGTTCTTCCTTTTAAAATCAAAGGTGCATCACCAAATAGCCGGGTAAGCCAGAAGTAACTATAAGCCCTAATTACTTTCGCCTCACCAATCATCCCATCACTTGTCGGAGTCCCGAAATCCTTCTCGTTCATTCTATCAATAAACGTATTACACCTATTGATGGTGCGATAAAGCCCACTCCAATAGCCCCCATCTCCTCCATCAGCATATACATCGTAACTGATGACACTTTTCCTGTTTTGAGCCCAGCTAATCATGACTATTTCATCGGTAGCTCCATAACCAGGACCCCAAATGATATTACCATAATTCCCTTGGTAAGAATCATAACAACTAACAAGCGCAGAAAAGGCACTCTTCTCATTGTCATAAACATTCTCAGCTGTATATATAGTGAAAGCTTCCTCTTCAAGAGTATCACAGGCCCCTAAACAAAAAAGAAGCATGCTAAAGCCAAATAGTATATTTTTCATCGTATTTAATTTAGAGTTTGATATTGAGATTTAAAGAATAGGTCTTTGCCGTTGGATAAGTTGCAAAATCAACCCCTCTCGATAAGCTATATCCTGTGGATGAAGCTTGTGGGTTAATTCCCGAGTAATTAGACCATGTATAAATATTTTTTGCTGATACACCTACAGATGCCGATTTTAAAAAGATTTTTTTGGCGAAGTGTTTAGGAAGATCATACGATAGAGATATCGTATTCAATTTAAAATAACTGGCATCTTCGATCAAATCAGAAGCAATTTTTGAAGGCATCTGTGCTTCATAACCTGGTTTAGGAATATTCGAATCATCATTTTCAGGGGTCCAATAATCAAGAATCTCTTTCATGTAGTTGCCTCCCCCAACAAAATTCTTTAAATAACGATTATTTAGGTTCATTATATCCCCGCCTACTTGATACGTGCAGTTGATAGCCAAATGGAATCCCTGATAAGAGACATCATTGGAAATACCCCCATAAAAATCAGGATTCGCATTGCCAATTACCGTTCTATCTTTATCATTAACAATTCCATCTCCTGTTATGTCCCTAAATTTACCATATCCGGGTTCCACATTATTAACCCCGGAAAATTTAGCAATATTTCCTTTTAAGATATATTTATTAATGGTTTCATCATATACAAAATCATTCATCCGATATACACCATCACATACATAACCATACATTAATCCAATAGGTTCATCTACTTTAAGGAGGTGGGCCTTGACATCTCCATTATCATAAAATGAATTTAATATTTTATAATCATTTTCACCTTCCAGTGACAACACTTTATTTCTATTTGCTGAGATGTTAAAACTGGTTTCCCATTTAAACTTCCCGGTTAGATTTCGGGTATGAAGTTCTATATCAAAACCTTTATTTTCAAGAGAACCTATATTCTTTATTGTTTTAGTAAATCCACTTGTAGCAGGTAAAGAAACGAGATACAAAAGGTCAGTAGTCTTTTTATGATATACGTCAAAAGTAAAAGCGATCCTGTTTTTAAAAAATCCCATATCCAAACCGATATTTGTTTGGGCTGTTTTTTCCCATCTGAGATCAGGATTTGCCATTTGAGCAGGTCCTATACCTATCGTCTTATTATTATCAAAGGAATAACTTTGAGCGCTATACTTACTTAATGAAGAATAAGGTTCAATTCCCTGACTTCCATTGATACCATAACTAGCTCGCAGTTTGAAATTGGAGAAAAGTCCCAATTGCTTAATGAATTCCTCTTCATGAATGCGCCATCCACCTGAAATAGCCGGGAAATAGCCCCATTGGTTCCCGTCTCCAAATTTACTGGCACCATCTGCGCGAAAGGTAGCAGTTAATAAGTAGCGATCATTAAAAGAATAATTAAAACGTCCTATAAAGGATTTCAGTGTACTTTTTTCTTTGCCTACACCAGGTGTGTCGATGGTTTGACCTTGAGGAAGCCCCCATGGCCCTAATACCTCATTTGAAAATCCATTACTGGAAGAGCTCAAACTCGTCTTCACATTTTGTGACTCGGTAAAACCACTCATTAACTCAATTCGATGTGAAGATATGTTCTTCTTATAATTGAAATAATAATTCTGCTCGATGGTCTGATTATCTGAATACGAGAGGGTAGCAATTCCATTTTTCCAGCTTCCAAAGAGGGATTTTGATCCCATAAAAGTTTCACCCCGACCATGATTCCCCTGATAAGTGCCACGAGCAGTAAACTTCAGATCTTTAATAACTTCATAAACAAGCTCCATTTGGAAACGATAATCCTTTGAATACCCATTCTTATCCGTATTTTCAATCCGTGTAACGGGTGTAAACTGGTCTGTAATAGGATTTCCTTCATGGTCATACATATAATCTCCATCCAACAGATCTTTAACAGGGTTATGAGGCGCGGCTCTCAGGCTGGGCCAATATTCACCCCACTCACCATTACCCGAAGGACCATAACTGTGACCATAAGTAAAACCAAAATCAGATTTAATCGTTAGTTTTTGATTAAACTTATGAGATCCCATTAAATTCACATACATACGCTTAAATCCTGTTGTTATGAGAATACCTTCCTCCTTATTGACACCAGCATTAAACCCATATGTTGTTTTTCCACTACTACCATCAGCTCCAAAACGGAAATTAGAATATTTTGCTTTTCGCAGAACATGATCCTGCCAGTTAATACCTGGTTCATCCTTATACGTTTCTGCATACTCCTTATATTCTGGCTTGTAAGGATCCTCTAAGCTGGAAATAGAATAACGCTCGCCTGGATTTAACATCTCTATTTGGTCTACAACCTCAGAAAATCCAGATCCATAATTAGCATACCATCCGGAGGCACCTCCTATTTTGGGTGATTTGGTAGTAATGATAATCACACCATTTGCACCACGTGAACCATAAATTGCAGCAGCAGATGCATCTTTAAGGATCTCCATAGAAGTAATATTGGCGGCATCAATGGTTTTAGGATCTACTCCTACATAGCCATCCACTACATACAAGGGGGCCGAACTACCATTGATGGAGTTCACCCCGCGGATTTGGACATTAAAATTACCCCCTGGAGCACCATCGCCCTGACTGACCAAAACACCACCAACACGACCAGCTAATGCTTCAATGGCATTTGTTTGAACACTGGATTCAATTTTGTCAGAACTAATTTTAACAACCGAACCTGTTAAATCCCTTTTGGTCATTGTTCCATAACCAACAGCTACTACTTCATCTAAGTTTATGGCATCGGCAGTCATCTCAATATCAATAACTGTTCGGCTTCCAACAATTATCTCCTGCGTATCCATACCGATAAAGGAATAGATCAACACAGCATCAGCTGATGAAACGGCAATAGAATAGGCACCATCACCGCCGGTAATAACGCCATTTTGCGGATTACTTTTATCATATACGTTCACACCTGGCAGTGGTTCACCGGCGTCGTCAGTTACCCTTCCGGTGATGTTTTTTTGTTGCTGAATACTTTTAATCGCATTCTCAGCATTATTAGAAGAAAGGATAACTTGCCGCCCCATTACTTCATATTGAAAGCCTGCTCCTTCTTTGATTCCATCTAAAATATCAGTGATTTTCTTGTTTTTGAATTCACCAGAAACCTTTTTCTCCACATCGATCTTGCCGGTGTAAAAAAAGCGGAATTCACTCTGCTGTTCAATCTCAGTCAGAAACTCTTCCAGACTTTTTTCTTCAACCTTAAGTGATAATTTGGTGGTTTGAGAGTATGTTTCAGAAGCGAAAACACTGGTCATGCCAATTAACATCATCAATACTGATAGCTTCATAATTCTAAGCAATTTTAACATACATGGACTTAACCCATGTATACATCGATTTTTTTTCATAATTTTGAAATGTTATTAGATAAGTAATTCAATTATTTATCAACTAATTTAAAGAAGCGAGAAGTTCCAGTTCTTGCTTCTTTTTTCTTAAACCTGCTAACTGAATAGGGTTATGTTTTGCATCATATAGTTTTATTTAATTTATACTATTAATTCCTATCGATCTATTTCGCGTTTATTGTGAAAATACGTGTTTTGTTGTTGAAACTATAGTTAACCGGAGCAGACTTACTGATCATCTCCATCACCTCGCTGATACTTTCCATTTCAATGGTACCAGTGTACCACAATTTGTCAAGTTCAGGATCAGAGTATTGAATCTTTACATTGTACCAACGCTCCAGTTTTTTCATAAAGCTGGGGAAAGGCTCTTTTTTAAAGAGAAGTTTCCCTTCTTTCCAGGAGGTAAAGTATTTTGTTTCCACTTGTTTTATAGTAAATCCTTTTGATGTTTTGACAATCTGTTCACCGGGTTTTAGGGTCACTCCATTTTTCGCGTTTTTAGTATTAAAAACGATTACCCCCTCAACCAATGTGGTTTCGTATTTACTATCGTCTGCGTAGGCTTTTACATTAAATGCAGTACCCTTCACTATCACATCTCCATCATTTGCAGAAACGATGAATGGCTTTTTGTTTTTTTCTACTTCAAAAAATGCTTCCCCCACCAAGGTTACTAACCTGCTTTTCCCAAACTTCAGGGGATATGAAAGTGTGGACCCGGAATTTAGCCAAACACTCGAGCCATCGGGTAAAGTGATGTTGGTTTTTGCCCCATAAGGCGTGGTTATAGTTTGTAACTGAGATATCAACTGATTTGAATCCGATTTCTTGTAAAAGAAAATATTGCTGACGAGCAAAGCAACTACCAAAACCGCGACAGCACTCATGGCCCAGTTGTACATCTTTATTTTTTTCTGAGCTGCCTGGTGCCTATTTTTCCAAATGGCTTCTTTTATTCTTACAAATAGCACTGGATTTGTCCGCGAAGGAACATCTGCTTCATTGATTTCCTTGTCCCAAAAAGGTTTCATCAGACTATAAATGATAGTCTCTTTCTTTTTGTCAGACAAATAATCTGATACTTCAGAAAATTCGTCGGGACGTAAAATAGAATGATAATATCTTTTGAATAAACTTTTCATCTCTTATGCTTGTCTATTAGTAATACACAGCAGAAAAGTCTATCCCTAGTGGAAAACTGAAAAAAAATTAAAAATTTATAAAAAAAGATATAAATACAGCAACGACATTACCCCGAAACCTTTGAACTCTTCTTTTAAATCTTTTATAACAAGGGATATGTGATATTCTACTGTTTTGGTTTTTATTCCCAATTTTTCCGCAATTTCTTTATGCGATAAACCTTCTGTGCGGCTTAATATAAATATTTCTTTGCGACGTTCGGGATGTTTATCAATAACATAGTCCACCTTTTCTTTTAATTCCTGGAATTCAATTTGCTGAGATGATGAATATTCTTCTGCTGTGGAAAGACTTTGCACAGTCTCTTTTATATTTTCGCTATTTAAACGTCTTCTCAACTCGTTTAATAAAAGGTTGCGTGCAATGGTGAAAATGTAAGAATTAAAAGTTACTGTAGTAGTAATACTTTTCCGCTTTTGCCATATTTTCACAAATACTTCCTGCAGAATATCATCAATACCATCCTCCATCTTTAAAAAAGACTTGGAAAAATTATATAATCGGGGATAATAGTAATTAAACAAGACCTCAAACGAATCTTCATTATCTTCTGCCAGTTCAATTAATATTTTTTCCAGATCAATTTTTCCCATTTTAGTCGTTTTTAACTTCGGCAGGCAAACGTATTACATTTTTTAACTCTTCCAAAATATAATTAACAAGAAATTTGAGTCATTTTATATTCCGCATGTTACATATAAAATACTATGCGGAAAGAACTGATGAATGGCTCTTCCGGAAGATGAGTAGTTATTATTAAAAAATTGAACTCCGTTGGAGTTCCTTCGTTTCATTTTGTTGCACCGTAGGTTTTCACCTACGGTTATTGTTATTTGATCCTTATCGGATCATTTTTATCAATAAAAGTCATCTCATTGAAGATATGCAACAAGCTATAATTTTAACCACGAGTGAATTGAAAATCAGCGAAGCTAAACCCGTGGATTATGAAATAGTAGAAGCACAACCCCGAATGGGTATACGTATCAACTTAAGGTTTTGAAAACAGATACATTTCGATAGCTATAACTTTGAAATTGAATGAATCAGCGATTTATGTATGATCATATTACCCCCTCTGTCTTGCAAGCAAGACATTCCGTTTCACGGAACAATGTCCTCCCCCTGCCAACAGGTGGGAGAAAATGTTAAAGGCATAACGCAAGGAATACAATCATCCATACGATTGCCTTATGTACGTATCGATGACCTAATCCTTTAATTGCCCGGCAATGAAACCAGTAGTCCAGGCAGCCTGTAGGTTATAGCCGCCTGTAATGGCATCAATATCGAGCACTTCGCCGGCGAAATAGAGATTCTTACATACTTTGCTCTGCATGGTATTCATATCGATGTTTCGCAAACTCACACCTCCACAGGTCACAAATTCATCCCGGAACTTCGATATCCCTTTAACTGCATACACATCGTTGGTAAGTACATTGATTAGTCTATTTATCCCTTTCTTACCCAGTTCACCCCATTTTTTGCGCGGTAACAACTCACATTTATCCAATAAAAACAACCACAAGCGCTCGGATAAACCATAGGGCTTAATGTTGGACAATAATTTGTTAGGATGTTCACTGATGATGCTTTCCAAAAGCTCCATCACCCTATTGCTGTTTTGTTCATGGGTCCAATTAACCTGTACCTTGAAATCATATCCCATTTCATTGACCAGTCTCGCTCCAAAAGCCGAGAGTTTCAAAATGGCTGGTCCGCTCATGCCCCAGTGCGTGACCAACAAAGGCCCGTCTGATTTTATCTTTGTCCCCTGAATCGTCACTAAGACCGGGTCCACCACCACTCCCATCAACTTGGTGATGGCTTCCCCGGGCATATTAAAAGTAAATAAAGACGGCACCGGTGGTTCAATCTGATGGTTTAATGCTTCCAGCCAATCCAAGCCACTTCGTTGGGGTGATCCGCCAGTCGTCACAATAACTTTGTCGAAATGAAGGGCATCCTGCTCATCCGTCTGAAAAGACAAGGCCAATTGATCACCCATCGGTTTAATGGCTTGCACCCCCATCCCTGTTTTTATTTCTATTCCTAGTCGTCGGGATTCTATAAGAAAACAATCGATGATGCTTTGCGAATCCTGTGAAACCGGAAAAACACATTGATCATCCTGAATAACCAGGGGCACACCACGCGATTCGAACCACGTCATGGTGTGTTTGGTATTAAACATGTGAAACGCTTTTTTCAGTTGGCGGCCTCCTCTGGGATAGGCCTTACATAACTCAGAAATAGAAGTACAACCATTGGTCACGTTGCACCGGCCACCACCGGATATTTTGAC
>JAEINY010000177.1 GCA_016342595.1 Marinilabiliaceae bacterium | reverse complement strand
CCAGAAACCACGGTTAAACACCTCTGCCAATCGGGTATTCCAATCGTCAATTTTTTCTTCATCAAAAGTGCCGTCAATTACCGCATGTATAGCTTCATTGTAACACTCACACACCGTTTTGACATATTCTGCAGAACGGGCTCTTCCTTCGATTTTGAATACGCGTACACCGGCATCCATCATCTTGTTTAAGAAGTGGATGGTTTTGAGATCTTTGGGCGACATGATGTATTCGTTCTCCAAATCCATCTCTATGCCCGATTCTTTTTCCTTTACCGTATATCCACGTCGACAAGGTTGTAAGCATCCCCCACGGTTGGCAGATGTATTTAGTTGATGAAGGCTGATGTAACATTTGCCCGAAGTAGCCATGCACAAGGCTCCATGGGAAAACATCTCAATTTTAATGAGCTCACCACGAGGTCCTCTGACATCTTCATCAATAACGGCCTGATGGATGGCACTCACTTGCTCCATGTTTAATTCACGTGCCAGCACAACAACATCAGCAAACTTGCTGTAGAATTTAAGGGTCTCAATATTAGAGATATTCACTTGCGTTGAAATATGTACTTCTACCCCCTTGTTATGAGCATAATTAATAGCAGCCTGGTCAGAGGCAATAACGGCTGTTACGTTTGCTTCTTTCGCAACATCAATTATCTCACGAAGCAATGGTAACTCTTCGTTGAAGATAACGGTGTTGACCGTTAGGTATGTTTTAATTTCATTTTCATTGGCAATGCGAACGATTTCTTTCAGATCCTCACGTGTGAAATTATGTGATGACCGGGATCGCATATTGAGTTGTTCAATGCCAAAATAAACCGAATCTGCCCCTCCTTGAATAGCCGCCATTAATGATTCGTATGAACCAACCGGCGCCATTATCTCAACATCACTTCGTGTTAAATTCAATTTTTCCATTATCTATTGCTACCTTTTTTTATGGTCGTTTGAAAGCACTTGCAAGTAGGCCTTTCCTTTTAAACTATCCAAATTACCTTTTGTTCCCTCCATGTGCAGGAAGCGTTTTATTCGATTATCATACACCTGGAAATGATCTTTTTCAACATAGCCAAAAGCATCTGAATAGTCAAAAAAGGCAAAACCGGCAGTGGTTTGATCCAATATATTTTTGCTGAACCTGAGTTCATTATTGTGGATATCCAGCTGATTTAATAATGTCTGTACCATATCTGTTTGGGAGCCAACTTTGGATACAACAGTATCTTTTTTTGCCAATGCTCCGCCGGTCCACAACATGGGGATTTGGTTGAAGCGTTTTGTGTCGATGGTGAGTTTTTCAGCCCCTCCTACCCCATGATCTGCGATTAATATGAAAAGTGTATTATCCCACAATCCTTCAGCTTTGGCTGTATCGAAGAATTCGCCCAAACACTTGTCAGTATAGTGAATAGAGTTATGATAGTCATTTTTATGCACACGATCCATCGGGACATCAAATGGTTCATGACTACTTAAGGTAAAGAAGAACTTGAAATAAGGTTCGCTGGATTCTTTCATTTCATCAAACAAGCGGTTAAAAGTGTATTGATCATGGACGCCCCATTTCTCGCCTTGAAATTCATCCGGAAAATCATCAATTGATATAATCTCTTCAAATCCCGCTTGAGTAACAAAGGAATTCATGTTCTTGAATTTTATATCGCCACCATACATGTATGATAAATCGTTGTATCCATTTTCTTTTAGAATTTTAGGAAGAAAAGTGAGGCTCTGCGTTTTGTCTGGAAAACGAATAATGGAATATGATGGTAAAACCTGATAGCCGGCTAAAGTGGCCACTAATCCTTTATCTGAACGGTTAGCTGCAGCATAGAGATTTGAGAATAGAACACCCTCAGGTACCAGTTTATTAAAATTCGGAGTGACTGGATTTCCTCCTAAGGCTTCGATAGTATGAGCAGCAAAGCTTTCAAGAAGAATTACGACAATATTAGGTTGTTTCTTGTTAAGTAGTTTAGGATAATCGCCCGACTCCTGCATCATCTGTTGAAAGATAGCTTCGGCCTGATTGTCATCCATGAATTTATACGACTTTTTTGTTACATCCAGTCGTTTCATGGAGTATGCTAGATTCCAGAGTGGATTGATAGCTGCATGATTGGCAAAGCGATGAGCCGAGAAATAAGCGACGCCAGTATTGATTGGCGCCACGCCTAAACTTCCCCGGATAGGTAAAATAAGAATGGCACCCGAAAATAATACCACTGCCATCCGGATGAGCCATTTTTTCCATGAAAAAGGATTGTCGGGAGTTTTATCCAGCTTTGAAATAGTCTTTTTATAAAGATAGATGAAACATGCCGAGATGATCGCTACTCCCAGGAAGAAAACAACCATTTCATACCAACGGAGGGACGCCATTACAATTCCAGGGGTTTTCAAAAAGCCAATGGCCTCTCCATCCATGTGCCTGCCCCAATAGGAATAAAGATTGGTATCTCCCAAAAGGAAGGTTGTTAAAATGACAATTAACGGATAACTGATATACTCAAAGCACTTTGTGCAAAATTTACGGCGAATGATGAGCATCAGGAATTGGCCCGTAAATAAGAGAAACATCAAGTAACCCGTAAATGAGAGATCCATACGGATTCCTACCAGAAAAGAGGTGAAAATAGAGCTTATTGGCGTATCACTGGCATAACTCTGATTGAAAAGGATAAAAATCAATCGATGAATGGCAAAGAAAACCAACCAGAAGAGGAACGTTTTCAGATATTGTGTAATGAATTGTTTAATCATGTGTAATACTATTCAGAATTGCATTAATCGGTATATTACCACATTTAAAATGACCTTTTGGACACGCTCGTTTTCCGTGTAAACCACAAGGCTTGCAATTTAATGGTGTGCTTATTTCCAGAACTCTCGAGTTATCTGACAGGGGTGTGTACCCAAAGGCTGGAACGGTGGAGCAAAACAATGCCCGTACTGGTGCATTCACTGCTGAACAAATATGCAGGGGAGCTGAGTCATTAACAAAATTCATCCGGGCTCCCTTCATTAAAGCGGCTGATTCGAGAAATGATAACTCTCCCGCCTTATTTCTAACATCGGGATGTTGGGTTTGTTCAAGTAATACTTGACAGGCCGATTTATCACCTGGTCCGCCTAACAAAAACAGGGTGCTCTCCCTGGGTAGGCTATTCATCAATTCTACCCATCTTTCGGCTGGATATTGTTTAGTGAACCAAACAGAAGTAGGTGCCAGGCAATAGTACTCCTTGTCATGCTTAACTTTTTCAAAATCCTCTTGAGAAGGATACATTTTTGGCATCTCAAAAGAGTCATCCGTAAGGGATTCAATTAAAGAAAGATTTCTTTTTACTTCATGATCCGATTCCTCACTAGCATGCATTTTATGCGCAATAGCTTTCGTGTATAAAAAGGCGAGTGGATTTTTTTTAAAGCCAATTTTTACAACTGCCTTTGAAAGTGCCGTGATTAAACCTGTTGTGAAGTAACGCTGAATGTTTATTACGGCGTAATAATTTTCTATGCGTACCGTTTTAATTAGCTTAATCAGGTTTTTGTATTTTCCTTGTTGTTTGTCAAAAATAATTATCTTATTTAAATGAGGATTGTGCATCAATAATCCCTCATTGCCTTTACGAACTAAAATATCGATGGTGCTATCGGGATAAAATCGTTTTAATTTTTCGATAACAGGGGTTGCCAGAATGACATCACCTATAAAAGCGGTTTGGATAATCAGAAACTTTCTCGCCTTTTTAGGTCTGGACGCTATTTGTTCTAATAAGTGGTTCTCCAGATTCTCCACCATTCTTTCAATTGAGAAGTTTTTCTCAACATGTTGTTGCCCCTTGGTACCTAATGTTTTTAACTCATTTTCACCCATTAATTGCAAAATGGCCTCTTCTAACGCTTTGGGGTCACCCGGCGGGATAGTGATTCCATGTTCGCCGTTGTTCATTAGCTCACTGACGCCATTTACTTGTGTACAAACAACAGGAAGCCCGTGCGCCAATGCTTCCATCACAGAGTTAGGCATACCTTCGTATAACGATGGCAAGACAAAAAGATCTGCCCCTGCCAAAAGGGCTGGGATATCATTTTGGAAACCCAAAAAATGAATATTTTCGCTTAATCCAGTTCGTTTGGTTAGAGTCTTCAGCTCTTTTTCCAATTTGCCCTGGCCGGCAATGAAAAAATGGGCATTTTGATGTTGTGCAACAATATTGCGGGCTGCTTCAATTAAAAACTTGAATCCTTTTTGTGTGGTGAGCCGTCCGGTTGAAAGGACAATGAATGGTTTTTTTTCCTCAGATGGCAAATAGTCTGAGTAATCAAAGCGATTGGGGACTTCTTTGACAGTAGTAACTCCATTGTGGATGACTTTTACATATTTGTCATCCCACCACCCATAACTGTCGTACTCTTTTTTGATCGAATGGGTATTGGTGATAATGCCATGGCAAAAAGGGTAAAAACCTAAACGGTATTTTAATAAATTATGTAGTAGCTGAACCCCCTGTCGGCTTAATACAATCGGGAAACCCAATTGTTTGGCGATATAGCCAGCAATTCGCACATCTTTATTTTGACAGGCAATGATAAGTTCCGGTTGGTGATGCTTTATAAAGTGCTTGAGTTGATAGTACCCGGAAAGACTTAAGTCTGTATAGATTGAAACTGGGGTAAAGGGAATATTCTCTTCTTTCGTTTTTTGTTCAAGAATGGAATGCTTGTGACAGGCGATGGTAACCTGATGACCTTTACTAATTAATCCTTTCGCAGCCAGAATCATCCATTTCTCGCCGCCACCCCATTTGTTTTTACCGATAGAATTAATTAACAGTAGTCTCATTGAATATTTTTTTGCAAAATAAATGGTTTCACCTCATTAATAATAGAGAATTCATCTTTTTTAACGATCAAATGTAATTGAGAATTTCATAATTATGCTAACTATAGCGGCTTTTCTTCAGATATTCATGAAATTGTTCTAAATACAGCTATTTGAGATCGTATGGGGAGGGTTACTGCTCATTTATTTTTACCTTTGTGGGCAAATATTTTATTAAGTGATTAGTTATGATTGTAGTAACAGGTGGTGCCGGTTTTATTGGGAGTAACATTGTGAAAGGTCTGAATGATAAAGGACAAACTGACATTGTAATAGTCGATAACCTGGGGCAAACTCAAAAGTACCTTAATCTTAACAGGCTAAAATTTGTAGATTACATCGATAAATCAGATTTTTTGGAGCGACTTCCTCTCCTCGGAACAATTGATGCGATTATTCATCAGGGAGCCTGTTCAGCTACAACAGAATTGGATGCCAATTATCTAATTCGCAATAACTACGAATACTCAAAGGCGTTATTTAATTTTTGTCAGGATCGTAAAATTCCCTTTATATATGCTTCCAGTGCATCGGTATATGGCAATGGTGTTGATGGTTTTAGTGAAGATCCCAAATGTGAATATCCGTTGAATGGATATGCCTTCTCTAAATGTATATTTGACAACTATGTACGCCAGCAAATTAACCTGGATAATGCACCATCTCAAGTAGTCGGTTTGCGTTACTTTAATGTGTATGGCTACCAGGAAAATCATAAAGGTAGTATGGCCTCTGTACCCTTTCATTTTTTTAACCAGGCTAAAAAAAATGGTGAAATTAACGTGTTTGAAGGCAGTGAAAACTTCCTGCGTGATTTCATCTTTGTGGAAGATGTGGTAAAAGTGGTCACTTTCTTTTTGGAGTCGGGTAAAAGCGGTATTTTCAATTGTGGTACCGGACGTGAACGTTCCTTCATGGATATGGCCAATATATTTATTCAGCTTCACGGCGATTGCCGGATTAATACTGTTGCATTCCCGGAGCATCTGAAAGGTAAATACCAGGCATATACGAAAGCTAATATTTCCCAATTGCGTAAAGCAGGCTTCAATCAAGAGTTTTTGTCGCTTAGCGCCGGGATGGAGAAATACTTAAAGCAATTGAAACAGACTAACGGTTATTTTTAAGATCAATTTCATTTTAAAGGCATCGCCTGGATATTCAACTGGTACAAGAATGAAGAAGAAAATATTAATTAGTCTGGATCGTATTAAATACCCAAACAGTGGATTGGGGAGAGTATCGATTGACTTTATGAATGAAGTCATAAAAAACGAAGAATTTGAGTTTACATTTCTGGTACCTAAAGGTTTTGAAAAGAAAATTCCTTCAATGAGAACGGTATCATTGACTTTCTTCAGAAGATTCTTCTCCGGGTATATGCAATCATTCGATTTGGTACATATTATTCATCAACTTCCGGCTTATTCAATTTCAAAAGCGCCAAAGTTAATTTTAACGGTACATGACTTAAATTTTCTATATACTAAAAACGAAAAGAAACGGATTAAATATCGAAAACGGATACAGAAAATTATAAATACGGCACATGTGTTGTCCTTCATTTCGGAGTTTACGAAAAATGATTGCCTTAAAAATTTGACGATTCCTGCTAATAAAAAACTAAGAGTTATTCACAATGGTTCTGGTGAGCTGAAAAACCCATCATCACACCCATCCTGGTGTCCTGACAGCCCTTTTCTTTTTTCAGTAGGTGTGTTTCTGGATAAAAAGAATTTTCACACTTTGGTTCCTTTTCTGAAACTGTTGCCTGATACATATAAATTGGTAATCGCCGGAGATTGTTCAACCAGGTATGGAGAAAGAATTCACAAGTTGATAAATGAGAATCAATTAGAAGGACGGATTGTATTACCGGGAATGATTACCGAAGCCGAAAAAAGTTATTTGTATCATCAGAGTGAAGCATTTGTATTTCCATCCATTGCTGAGGGATTCGGCCTTCCTGTCATTGAAGCAATGAGCGTTGGTAAGCCTGTTTTTTGTTCTGAAAAAACCAGTCTGAAAGAAATTGGTTCACGATTCGCATATTTTTGGAAATCATTTGATCCAGATCAAATGATAAAAGTTTTTACAGAGGGAATGAAGGATTTTAAGCAACATCCCCAAAAGAAGGAAGAGCAGATAAAATATGCGCAATCTTTTACCTGGCAAAAGAATGCGGCCGAATACATTCAACTATATAATGAACTTTTGACTCAGTAATAATGACAAAAAAACATATTCAAACCATTGTAATTTGTTGCCCTGGCAATGTGATCAGCGGAGGTGTGAATAGCCTGCATAATTTGTGCAAGTCCTTGCAGGAATGTGGTTTCAATTCTATGATGCATTACATTTCACCTGACGAGACCGTTCTTTGCAACCATCAAATTACTTCTTATGGTGTAAAGCAACTTACTGAGTTAAAGGATGATCCTACTTACTTGGTAGTAGTGCCTGAAACCATGGTATCTTATCTATTGCAATTCAGTAAAGCGCAAAAAATGGTGTATTGGTTGGGACTTAACTATTTTTTTAAAAATCCTTTGTGGCGATTCCCGTTTAACTTGAAAGGTTTTAGGAAACTGATCTCCTGCCGTTCCTATGCAGGATATAGCAGTGGCTGGGTGGAAGACACCAAACGGAAGTTAAATGAATATGCCAAATCCCACCTCGATATTTGGAATGGAAATGTTATACACCTTTCCAATTCTCATTTTGTGGCTGATTATTGCCGACGAAAAGGTGCTCCTAGTGTATTTGTTTTACACAATCCCATCCGACAGGAGTTCTATAATTTTGAACCCGATTATACTTCACGTGAAAACTTAATACTATTTGGCCCTAAAACACCCAAGCAAATTATCAGAAAATTAGGTAAATATTTGCCTGATTATTCCATTATCCGGTTACGAAAGTTACCCTTGGAAAAGGTTTTTGAATTAATGAGCAAAGCAAAGATATTTGCCGAATTTGGTAATTATTCAGGTCGTGACCGCATGCCTCGCGAAGCAGCCATGCTGGGGTGTACCATTTTTATGAATACGCGGGGGACTGCTGCATTCAATGAGGATTATCAGGTGCCTGATAACTACAGGATAACTGATCATTCAGGCAATCGCGCTCTTATCATTGAACAATTGGTGGATACTGCGCTTCATTATAATAAGCGGATTACCGATTTTGAACCATTCCGGGCTCAATTAAAAAATGAAAGAAGCGATTTTTTAAAGAATACACAACAGGTATTTGAATCGATTTGTGGAGAAGGATTTATTAAAAGTACATTGCATAATGATGACTAAAAAAAGACTGCAATCATCCCCTATATTAGACTTCTTTGAGTTTAAATGGAAATATTACGTCAATAAACTGCTATCTGTCATTAAGATAACTTCAACTACTGACAAATTTCTTTTTGTATCGCACGCAGGAACCTCTGACTGGATATTAGGAGCCAAAGCACGACGGCTTTCCAAGCATTTTAAGGCCGGTAGTGAAGTGCTGTTTTCCGAGAAATTTAAAAACTTGCCCATAGCACCAGGCTATTTTTTTCTGCATCAAAAATATTATGCCAAAGCGCTTCGATACAACCCTCATCTAAAAAGAGCGAAATGTATAGTGATGTTTACACATCCCGAATGGAATAAATTCTATTCGAAAAGTCATGCTTTCTATACTTTAAAAAATGCTTCCAGTATTATATGTCTGAATCATAATATGGCCCATGAATTAATGGAACTGGGAATCCCTAAGGATCGAATTTCTGTGTTTCATCTGGCCTCTAACCCTGAATTTTTTCAGCCTAAAGATAATCGTAAAGGTCAAACGGTCGGATTCTGCTGTTATTATTCGAATCGAAAAAATCCAGAGTTGATCTATGATTTGGTAATGAAAATGTCCGATATCAACTTTATTTTAGTAGGGCAGAATTGGGAAAACTATCCTAAATTCGACCAACTTATGAGGGCTCCAAATTTTACTTATTATGGTGATAAAAGCTATGAAGAATATCCTGGCCTATATCGGTTGATGGATGTTTTTGTATCTCCTTCATATTTGGAAGGTGGACCTGTTCCTTTATTAGAAGCTATGTTGAGTAATGTGGTACCTGTGGCCTCAAACACTGGTTTTTGCCCAGATTTAATTAAGCACGGCGTGAATGGTTTTTTGTTCGATCCCCATACTAATACCACTGAGGAGGTTATTGATTTTGTTCAGAAGGCCTTGGTATTAGAGGGTGATGTTCGCAAGGATGTTGTTGCTCATTCCTGGAAGGAATATGGTAGGAAAATATATGCCCTTTATAGATTAGCATGAAAATAAGCGGTTTCACAATGGTTAAAAATGCGGGAAAACTCTATTACCCGTTTAAGGAATCAGTATTATCTATTCTTCCCCTGGTTGATGAGTTTGTAATAGCTATCGGAGACTGTGATCCGGAAGATGACACACTGGAAATGATAGATGCTATTAACAGTCCTAAAATTAAGCTTGTTCATACTAAATGGGATGTTAAAGCTTATCCCAAAGGATCTATTTTGGCTCAACAAACAGATGTGGCCAAGGAGCATTGTACAGGTGATTGGTTATTTTATCTGCAGGCAGATGAAGTGATTCATGAAAAAGATCATGAGGCAATTGTCAAAACATGCCATCAGTATCTTAATGATCATGTAGTAGAGGGACTGCTGTTTAAATACATCCATTTTTGGGGTGATTACAACCATGCATTTACTTCTAATCACGTATGGTATCGCAATGAGATCAGAATCATCCGTAATAAACCAGAAATTCACTCATGGCGCGACGCTCAAAGTTTTAGAGCGATTAATAGTTTTAGTAAGGAGAAATATCTGTGCAATGTGGGAACACGAAAATTGAAGGTGGCACGGATAGATGCGCACATTTATCATTATGGATGGGTACGACCTCCTCTGCTAATGGGTAAAAAACAGGCTCATTTTGGCAGTTGTTATAAAGAAGACAATTCCAGTAAAGAAGAATTAGAAATATTGTCGCAAGTCGATTTTGGCCCAATGGATATGGTTCCGGAGTTTAGCGGAGTACATCCAGCTACTATGAAAGAGCGAATTGAATCTTTTAACTGGGCCGATCAATTAAATTATTCGAAAGTACGAAAGAGAGGCAAAAAGCAAAAGCACGAACGTTTAAAATATCGATTTATCAGCTTCCTCGAAAAGATGTTCTTTAAAGAGTTTGGGCTATTTACGTTCAAGAATTATACGCTTCATAAGCTTAAATAAATCTTTCTAAAAATGGACGCCGTTATCCAAATATTCAGATAACGGCGATTATTTTTAACCTATCCATGACAAATAATCCATCAATTCACCTCCGCCTCTTTCTGATTGCGACGGCGGGTGATGCGTGCGCGTGCTTGTGATTCAATGTCGCTTGCTCCTTCCAGTATCTGATCCACCAGCTCCCGGTAGTTGGCATCGTTACCAAACTCGGCCTGGTAGTACCAACCCGGCAGTAATTTTTCGATGACACTGATCGCCTCCTTACTGATTTCCGATGCCGCCACATCATTTTTCGCGGCCGAGGCTTCCACTTTTTGAGTGAATGATTTTTCAAAGTTATCTACTGCTTCACTCCAGGCTTCAAATTCATCTTGTTGATTGAGTTGTTGAATTAACAGTTGATTGGCGGGCGTGTTTAATTCAGCAATCAGACTACGCGATAAAGCCAGTTGTTTCTGATAGCCTAATTTCATGAGTGACCAGCTATGTCGACGGATAATGGATTCAATCTGCTCGGCCATGGGGCGCAATGATTCATTGACAATCGAATATTTTTTGGCATTAACGCCATTGCGGAAGCAAATAAAGCCATTGTCTTGCTGCTCGTCAAACTGTGCAAGTAAGGGTGTGAAGGTGCTGCCGGTGTTTTTTTGCAGGGCCTCCTCCATCTGGTCTCGCATCCCTACTAGTTTTTCATAGATGGGGTTTAAGATGGGGAGTGCTTCCAGCTTTTTCTGAAGCAGGCTCACAATTAATTGAAGTAATAAGAAACGTTCATTGGTAATGAATAAGGAAAATGCAATTTCTTTCATAATAATAGTGTTTTAGGTTTTGTTCGATTATTCCTTTTATCTGTAATATTCAAGTTAGGACTATTTTAAATAAAAGGAAAGAACTTTTTTGCTATCGCCGATGGCAGGTAATAGCATTAATTTTAGGCTCAAGGCCTTTAACAACAATTCTTGGGGCATCGGCCCAAGTATTTTATGAAAATGATAATAATCACCCTGAATGGGTGAAACAATTCGTTCCCTTTAGTTTGTATCAGACCTTCAGCCTGATATTTCTGATTCTCCTCTTTCTTGGGGCGATGCCCAAGTTTTAATGTTTCAGACTTTCAGTCTGTTGAAAGCTCAACCCTTCTTAGCGTTATGTCATTGCGATGACAGGTGGCTGGGGGTATGTTTAATAAGTTGCCAACTGGCAGATAAGGGAAACAATTTTTTTGTTGGGTCTGCCAGTTGGCCAGGAGAAGAATGGAGGCATTTTATCAGCTTGCCTTTTGGCTAGTGCCTTGCTGACGGTTAACGATCCATCTGCCAAACGGCAGGCTATTAAATGATGGGTATTTGAGAGTTTGAAATTTGGCAGGATGAAAACCAGAAAGGGGTGTTCCGGCTGCCTTTTGGCAGCTGGTTGCTGGGCTGTCATCCGGCCCTTTGCCATTTGGCAGGAGGTAGTCATTGGTTTTTTTAGCCCATAATAATTACCTGGCTACGCTCGCTCATTATTGACGGCAGGCACCCCTTGGTGTGCAGTCTTTGTAAGAAAACATACAATATTGCCTTGAATCTGCAGGTATATGAAATAAAAAGCGGTAAACGGAGTAAGAGATATCATCTTACAAAGTCAGGCCGGTTCAAATGGCATCACCTTTCAATTATTCCAGCAACTGCATTAAATCATCACCTGCTTTTAAACTGATGAGAAACACACGGTAGTGGTCATTGTTTTCAAACTGATCTACCAGCTCCTGCCGGTTAGTTGTAAGTAGGGGATATCTGCTGTTCTCAGGCGCTCCTCAATAATATCCAGCATGCCCAGAAACTGGGAAAAAACCAGGGCTTTATGATCACGTATTTTTGTGGTGATCAGGCGCACCAATTCATCGGCCTTGACACTCTGATCCCCCAGTGACTCCTCTGCATTTAGCAGAGCCGGAGAATCACATATCTGGCGAAGTTTTGTTAATCCTTCCAGCACGGAGAGTTTTGATTTCTCCAGGGTTTCCTGTTCAATGAGACCCAGCAATTGGTTGCGGATAACCTGCTTAAAGCTGTCATATACCAGGCGTTGCTCCTCTCCCATTTCGCAGAAAAGTACCTGTTCCGTTTTGGCGGGCAGATCTGTCGCTACTTCTTCTTTTGTCCGGCGCAGAAGGAAGGGCTTAATCAATTGCTTCAGTTGGTTGATGAGTGCCGGGTTCCGCTGGGTGTCGATATGGTTAGAGAATTTATCCTTAAAACCCGTTAAGGTTCCTAGTAGGCCCGGATTAATAAACTGCATTTGTGCAAACAATTCAACAGTACTGTTTTCAATGGGCGTACCGGTCATAACAAACCGGTGCTCTGCTTTGAGCAAGGAAACGGCTTTAAAGCGCAGCGAAGATGGATTTTTAATGGTTTGCGATTCATCCAGGCAGGCAATGTGAAAGGTAAACTTACGCAGCCACTCCATGTCATTGGCGAGTGTTCCGTAGGTAGTGATAATAACGTCTGTCTGTCGCCAATCTTTAACCTGGGTGGCTCGGTTATTGCCATAATGAACCTTCACTTTCAGGGAAGGAGTGAATTTCTCCAATTCATTGCGCCAGTTATAAATTAATGAAGTGGGACAAACCACCAGGTTGGTCAGGTATTTACGTTGGCTTTTTTGACGGGCGTAGGCCAGGAGGGTTAACACCTGCAAGGTCTTTCCTAAGCCCATGTCGTCGGCCAGACAGCCCCCCAGTTGAAGTTTATAGAGTGTTGCCAGCCAGTTAAAACCCGCTTGCTGATAGTCGCGTAATTGAGCGCTTACACAATCCGGTTTTTTAATTTTGCGTAGGCGTGCCTCACCCAGTAAGGAGCGTTTATCGGCTAACTCTTTAAGCTCTTTAGCACCCGGAATCTCACTGTGCCATCCGGATGTTTCTGTCTTTCGCCTTGTTGAAGAACATTCACATCTAAACCATCATATGTTAGCACGGGATAGATCAGGAGAAATTTACCCGTTTCTTTTAATATGAGTTTATGTTTGTCAATGGGTGTATTACGAACTAACTCCATCCTTAAATCAATTAATTGAGTCAGCTACCATTTTGGGTGTAACATCTAAAATACACTTCCGTTCTTCTTTGAGCTTACACTTTACACTGCCATCCTTAGTACAGGGGCGGCAGGGTAAATCCACTTCCATTACTTTCATCGCCGGATTGGAGGGGAAACCAAATGCTGTGGGGCCGATGATGGCTAATCCAGATTTTTGAAACAGGTCAGCGGCATGTAAAAAGCCGGTATCACCACTAATCACAAA
>JAEINY010000176.1 GCA_016342595.1 Marinilabiliaceae bacterium | reverse complement strand
GGGAAAACCGCACGTACGGTTTGACGAGGGGATGGGGGAGTATTTGTGCTCCCACCATTCTACTCTACTGGAATCTGTGGTTAAAATTAAGATAATATATCCGAAGTTCGGATTAACTGTATAAAATGCATGCTGTGTTAATAACGAAACACAACAATCCTTTTTAAATGCGATTGCCTTGTAATAATTGATTAAGAGGGTGTCTGAAAACAGAAAATACCAGACTACATAAAAGGGATTAAATGCCTGCGAATTAAGTAGTGTTTTTTACGTGGAATATTGTTTTTTGGCGCTCTCTTATTCTTTGAGTTTGCTTCGAATAGGTGATTTTGGGATATAGAAAAATAAATAGATGGGAAAATTAATTTTACAAGTAATAGGTGTTTTATTGTTGGCGTTGGCCGGTTGTAACCGAATACCTGAACCCAAACCGTGTGGACCGGTTCCATCGGAGGCCCAGTTGAACTGGCATCAATTAGAGTATTATGCCTTCGTTCATTTTAACATGAATACCTTTACCGATGAGGAATGGGGATTTGGTAATGAAGATCCTTCTTCTTTTAATCCTTCAGAATTGGATTGTCGTCAATGGGTGAATACTTTCAAAGAGGCAGGTATGAAAGCGGTTATTATCACCGCCAAGCATCACGATGGATTTTGTTTGTGGCCGACTACCACAACTGAGCATTCTATAAAAAACTCACCTTATGAAAATGGAGATATCATTAAAGAATTATCGGAAGCTTGTAAGGAATCCGGATTAAAATTTGGGGTGTATCTTTCACCTTGGGATCGAAACAATGAATATTACGGGGAACCTGAATATGTCAATATATTTCGCCAACAATTACGCGAATTATTAACTAACTATGGTGAAATATTTGAAGTGTGGTTTGATGGCGCAAATGGAGGTACTGGTTACTATGGCGGTGCCAACGAAAAACGTACCATTGACCGTGAGACCTATTATGATTGGGATAAAACATATGATATTATAAGGGAGCTGCAGCCCCATGCCTGCATTTTTGGCGATGGAGGTCCTGAAGTGCGTTGGGTTGGAAACGAAGAGGGATGGGCCGGAGAAACAAACTGGTCTACTATTAAGCATGAAGAGTGTTATGCTGGTATGCCTAATTATAAAGAGTTGTCGTATGGGCATGAAGACGGTACCAAATGGGTGCCGGCAGAGTGTGATGTGAGTACGCGTCCTGGCTGGTATTATCATGCCAGGGAAGATCACCGGGTGAAATCATTGGCTCAAATGGTAGATATTTACTATCATTCCATTGGCAGGAATGCTTCCTTGCTGGTCAATTTTCCGATAGATCGAAGAGGTTTAGTACACGAAAATGATGCTATGTGTGTTAGGGAATTAGCTGAAGTGATCAGGCAAGATTTTAAATTTGATTTGGCCGCTGAGGCTGAGGTTAGCGCAACACAGGTGCGGGGTGATTGTAGCCGGTTTTCGGCAAGGAAAGCAACTGATGGTGATAATGATACTTATTGGGCAACTGATGATGAAGAAAAGGGAGGGGGGATCACTCTTCAATTTGAAGATCCCATTACTTTTAATCGTTTTTTAGTTCAGGAGTACATTCCATTGGGGCAACGTGTGCAACATTTTAAAGTGGAAGCCTTGGTGGATGGGAAATGGAGAACACTAGATAAACAATCTACCATTGGCGCAAAGCGAATATTGCGTTTACCAACCACAACATCAGAGCAGATTCGATTCACCATATTAGCTGCAAAAGCCTGTCCTTGCATTAGTAACATGGAGATATATAATGCCCCCACATTATTAGTTGAACCTGAAATCATGCGTAATCAGGCAGGGCAGGTGACTATAACATGTGCAGACGCAGAAGCCAAGGTTTTTTATACTATTGATGGTTCAGAGCCAGATCAAAACAGTAAGCATTATACTCAACCGTTCGCACTTACAGGAAAGCAAATGATTAAGGCTATTGCATCTGATTATGATTCAAAGAAAAAAAGTCAGACCGCGACCAGCGACTTTGATATTGCCCCTGTTAAATGGAAGTTCTTATCCAAAACACCTAAAAATGCAGATGTAATGTTTGATGGTGATGTCAATACAAGCCTTACCATAAGCGAGGAATGTCTTACATTGGACTTGGGAGAGGATTTAGTGATAAACGGATTTACTTATCTACCTGATCAAAGCCGATGGGGAGGTAATTATGTTTCAAGTTACGCGTTTTTTGTCAGTGAGGATGGCCTGAACTGGGGAAGCCCTGTTTCTTCCGGCGAGTTTAGCAATATTGTAAACAATCCGGTAAAGCAGCAGAAAACCTTTAAAGATGTTAGTGGGCGGTATATAAAGTTTGTACCTAAATCGATAGAACGTGGAGAGAGTGCTTATTCAATCGCTGAATTTTCAATTCAAACGAACTAACTCTCCTTTGAATGAAATTGGTTGAATAGACGCTTAGGGGATAACTTTTACCAACATGTTGTTCAAATTCATAGTAACATCCCACTTGTGGCTTCAATTAATAATTAAACATTAATAATTAAACATTAATAATTGATTTAGTTACTAATCGCACAGCTTGAATGATCCGCAACCTATTGTCGATTTTATTTTACGACATACGGTCAAAAAGTAGGGGGCAACCACTGAAGGCTTCAGAATTCATGATTCAGGCAAATATTTATCCGTCACCACAAAATGTACGTTAGTCGATGGGTTATATGCGTTGGTCACTTCATATTCTTGTTTCATGGAAGCCGCCAGCCATGCTTAGGTAAAATCCAACTAACGGTATTAACTTTAGTAGAGAATCGAAACGGGTAACCCGCCGGCTGGTCATCAACCACCCTTGTTTACCGACGCGGATAGGAAGAAGTGGCCGACGGGACCTGCAAGATATCATTTAAAACGTAATAATTATGGCACTACGCTATGGTTTAGTACCGAATCACCTGACGGATGATCCGAACGACTGCATGGCCGTGACGACCGAAAATGAAACAATAAGCAAAGAGGCTATTGTGGAACAAATGATTGGCAAAGGCTCCACAATAACCAAGGCCGAAGCGCTTTCAGTCATCGAAGAGTTTGAATATGCAGTGGTGGATGCGGTGAAAAGTGGCAATAATGTAAATACGGAGTTATTCAAAATTTCACCAAGCATTGTGGGGGTTTTTAACGATTCGAATGATGGTTTTGACACTTCGCGGCATGCCGTAAAGATTAACCTGAATGCGGGCAAACGACTAAGTGAAGTGGCGGATCAAATTGATCTTCGAAAAGTTAGTATTACAGCTATTCAACCCATTCCTCAAAAATTCATCGACTTAATCACCAAGGTCACCAACGAATCCTTTACCGCCGGTCAGGTGGCCTCCATTCGGGGATCAAATTTAAAATTTGATGCAGCAGATTCTAATCAAGGTATCTTTTTTATTGACAAAGATGGAAATGAAACCCGGGTTGACAACCTGATTAAAAATTATCCGTCCGAATTGTTGTTTATCGTACCAGCTGTGCTGACAACAGGGTCCTATGAAGTGGAAATAAGATGTGTTTACCACAAATCCAAGTCGCTGCGAAAAGGCCGGTTTGCGATAGATCTGGTGCCGGTCAATTAAATTGCTTCTTTCTAAAAAGAAAAGAGGTTGTCTCAAAAGATATGAATTATGTGATTAGCCACTAAGTCTCCAAGACTCAAAGAGTACACAAAGAACTAAAATTATTAAAACTAAGTCTTTGTGTGACCTTCGTGTATTTGTGCCTTCGTGGCAATCATGCAGCTTTTGAGACATCCCCTTTCTATTACTGGTTACCCCGTCACATGGGGTGCCTTGCCCAAGGTAATCAGGTGCCTTGCCCAACCACATGGGGCAGCTTACCCAAGAAGCCCGGGCACCCTGCCCAAGCTGTTTGGGTGGGGTGTCCAAAGCGCCCCTTCTTTATAAGCTGGTGCTACAAACAATGAATGAACTTTTACAACACTTCAGCAAGCTGATTCCCTCTGGGAATCTCTGCGTCTTTGCGGTTTATTAAAAAAGCAAAAAATTCATTTGCGTTTACAGGAGATATATCAACCGCCAAGACGCAGAGTCGCCAAGAAAAGGAAAGAAGTTTTGCCTATTCCGGCGCATGGAGCCGACTGCGGTTATCGTCTCATTGGTTGCGCCGGTTTTTATGTGCCATCCTATTATCATAGGGCTCCGCTTCGCTGCACCGTACCTGTCCCGTTTTTACGGGATGCTATTACGATGTCGCTCTTTCAGAGCTCTTAAAAAAACTCTGTGAGGGACTGAAAAATCGTCCCTTTCTCGGTAAACCGGGATCTCCCCAAATGGGGAGACTATGGAAAGGAGTTTTTTATAAACTCGTCACACTCAATAAAACCGTTTAATCCCCGAGAAGTTGTCTTTAAACTGTGTAGGGGAACAGTCCTTCGTTTTTTTGAAGATCCGGTTAAAGTTAGCCAGATTATTAAAGCCGCATTTAAAGGCTATTTCAGCAATGCTATCATTTGAGTCTATTAGCATCCTGGAGGCACATCCAATCCGGTAGTCATTTAAAAATTCAACAAACGTTTTACCCGTGCGCTGTTTGATTAAACGACTAAAGGATATGGTGGTCATATTTAATTCATTGGCCAGGTCTTCAAGCTTAATCTTGTCACGAAAATGGATCTGTATATATTGATAGACTTTTTTAATTTTTTCACTGTTATAAAAGTCATCTTCCCTCGCTTGGGTAGTAGATAATAATCGTTGATTTCTGGTATTGGATAAATCATAGAGTATGGAGAGTAATTCAACATAAGAGTCAAAGCCATTATTGTTTGATAAGTTTAAAACTCTTGGAAGCATTGTTTTTGTTACCTCTTCTGAAAAAAGAATGCCACTGGAGCTACGTTTCAATAAGTCTTTAATGGGTTTCATGATGTTGCGGTTCAGTAAATTATTGCTGAATAAATCATGATGAAACTGGATGGTGATCTCATGTATCGACTTACTGGTGCACTTGCCTTGTTCCCAACCATGAAAGAGGTTTGGACCGGTGAGTACCATTTCAAAGTCGGATATGTGACTCATGTGGTCTCCTACAATACGTTTGGCCCCGGCTGCATCCACAATCAAGTTTAATTCATATTCGGGATGGAAATGAACTGGAAAATCAAAACTCTCTTTAGTCCGCTCAAATACCATTAGGCAATCCCCTGGAGTCAGTGGTGTAATTTCCCGATGAAATGATGGATTTGTAATCTTCATGATTGCTTTTGTTGATTAATGATTGAGAATTGATAAAATAGTATTAGAGCATTGTAAAGGTATGAAATATTTTTGTCTCCATAAGAAATTGAAAGTTAGGAGGGTGTTGTCTTGATGTTTATTTGTGTTTTTGAAAAGGTTCAAAAAATGGATTAAGGTGTTGAAAAAATACTAATTCTTTGATTGTGGTAATGCTCGCTTTAAAAAGGCAAAGGGTAATTGATTATTTGGCAGAACCCTGGTTAAATGTAAACTATTAAAATTCATACTATGTGGAGAAGTAAGAAACTTAAAGTGTTAAATTATCTTGTTATAGCTGTGTTTAGTTACATGGCAGGTACAGGCTGTGCTAGTCAAGGTAAGGGGGGCGAATTAAATGATTATATAAATCCGGCAGGAATTTCTATCCAGGGCGATCGTTTTATAGATAATAATGGAAGACATGTAATTCTTAATGGGATTAATGTGGTCAGTAAATCCAAAGAAGAGCAGTATCTTTTTCAGGCAGGTCCTGAATTTTATGCCAATCTGAAAAGCTGGGGATTTAATAGCATTCGGTTTTATATATGTTGGGATGGTTTTGAATCAGAGCCTGGAATTTATAACGAAGACTATTTAAAAGAGATTGACAAACGTATTCAATGGGCGGCTGATAATGGTTTATTTGTCATTCTGGATATGCACCAGGATTTGTTTGGGGTGAAGTTCGGTAACGGAGCTCCTGAATGGGCTATTCTGGATGAAGGAAAAACACATACAACAGGTGCTATCTGGAGTGATGCCTATATGATGAGTGAAGCCGTTCAAACATCCTTTGATAATTTCTGGGCCAATAAGCCGGCTGCAGATGGTGTGGGCATTCAGGATCGCTATGCGAATTTATGGAAACACATTGCGAAACGCTATGCCAATAATTCAACGGTTATAGGGTATGATATCATGAATGAGCCTTTTGCCGGGTCATCTGCAGCCTATGCCATGCCGGCCTTGCTGACGGCCTATGGGGAGTTGATTTATGCGACAACCGGAAAAATACTGACTGAAGAGGAGCTGGCAGCCACCTGGGGAGACGTCAATAAACGTACCGAGGCGCTTAAGGTTTTATCAACGCGAGATAACTACTCATATGTAATAGATGCTTTGTACGAATTTAATGCAGAATTTGAAAGTACGCATTTACAGGCGATGTATCAAAAGGTAGCCAATGCTATTCGTGAGGTGGATACCAATCATATTTTGTTTTTAGAACATAGTTATTTTAGTAATATGGGGGTAAAGAGTAGTATTGAAAGGGTAATGCTTGTGGATGGTACACCTGATCCGTTAGTGGCCTATGCACCTCATGGATATGATTTAGTGACCGATACTGAGGATGCCGCCTCTGCCAATTCAGAGCGGGTGGAGTTTATTTACGATCGTATTCAAGAGAAAGGCCAACAGCTTGGTATGCCGGTATGGTTGGGCGAATGGGGTGCTTACTACAGTCATTCGGATGGTATTGTACCGGTCGCCCGCTATGCGGTAAGCTTAATTGAAAGGAATTTATTCGGTAATGCCTATTGGTCATACGATCCCGGACATGAAAATCTGGAGTATTTTCAAAAAGCATTATTGCGTCCTTATCCGGCCTACACAAATGGTGAATTATTAAATTATAAGTTCGATTACGATTCTGCCATCTTATCGGTTGAATGGAATGAAAGCCAAGAAAATAAATCTCCAACAGTTATTTATGTGCCGTGGCTTTCGCGCTTGAAAAAAGAGGGCTTGTCTGAGGCGGTTAGTATTGATAAAATGGACAATACGGATGCAGGTTGGGTCATTATCAAAACTTCAGGAAAGGGTGATAAGCGGAAGATGTTGTTGGAATTTGAAAAATAGGAGTCTGATTTTCTTACCCTGGAATGGAATAGTCTGCTTAAGTGGCAGATAAATAATGATATAAAGGTTATTGTGTAATGAATTTAAAAGGTATTGACTTTGCAATCATTTTGACTTATCTGCTGTCAACGATTGTGATTGGGCTGCTCTTAAAAAAGCGGGCCCAAAATGACATGTCCTCCTATTTGCTGGGAGGGAAAAAAATACCCTGGTATATGTTGGGGCTATCCAATGCTTCCGGTATGTTTGATATCTCGGGTACCATGTGGCTGGTCACACTCACTTTTGTGTACGGACTCAAGAGTATCTGGATACCGTGGTTGTGGCCGGTTTTTAATCAGGTCTTTTTAATGGTGTATTTATCTGCCTGGCTACGCCGATCCAATGTGACCACCGGGGCTGAATGGATCAGTTTTCGGTTTGGCAATGGACGTGATGGCCGACTCTCGCATACCATTGTGGTAGTATTTGCATTGGTTAATTGTTTGGGTTTTTTGGCATATGGTTTTATCGGCTTAGGTAAGTTTGTGCAGATATTTATACCCTGGGAATACGTGGCACCCTATATCCCTTTTGTGGTCCCTGCTTCTTATGTGCCGCATATTTATGGGATTATTTTCACCTCGTTTGCGGTATTTTATTCCGTGCTGGGCGGGATGTCGGGTATTGTATGGGCTGACCTGGTTCAGTATCTGATTATGACCATCTCAGCTTTTGTGATCGGTATCATTGCGATGACGGCTTTAGATGGGCATACTTTGAATGTGCCCGATGGCTGGATGAATCCCTTTTTTGACTGGAAGATGAACATGGACTGGACGGGTATTATTGATGAGGTCAATAGTAAAATTGCCTCCGATGGCTATTCCCTCTTTGGCATTTTCTTTATGATGATGCTTTTTAAAGGGGTATTGGCCAGTTTGGCCGGTCCTGCGCCCAATTACGATATGCAAAAGATCCTTTCCACCGCCTCCCCCAAGGAAGCGGCTAAGATGAGTGGATTTGTCAGTGTTGTATTAATGCCGGCGCGTTATCTAATGATCACCGGATTTGCAGTACTGGCTATTTTATATTACGATCAGTTAAACCTGGTTGTAGCCGGAAAAATTGACTTTGAGCAGATTCTTCCTTCTGCTATCAGTGAGTTTGTACCGGTTGGATTTATGGGTTTGTTGCTGGCCGGATTACTGGCTGCCTTTATGTCCACGTTTGCCGGCACATTGAACGCTGCTCAGGCCTATATCGTCAACGATATCTACTTGAAATACTATAATAAGAATGCCACCAACCGCCAGTTAAAATTAACCAATTATGCAACCGGTTTAATAGTAGTGGTGGTCAGTATCATCTTTGGCGTGTTTGCCAAAGATGTCAACTCTATTTTACAATGGTTGGTTTCTGCGCTGTACGGGAGTTATGTAGCATCTAATGTGTTAAAATGGCATTGGTGGCGTTTCAATGGTTCCGGATTTTTCTGGGGGATGGTAGCCGGGCTGATACCTGCATTGGTTTTCCCCTATGTGTTTAGTGAAACACTGGACCTGTATTACTTTCCATTGTTATTGTTGATCTCTGTGGCGGGATGCATTGGGGGCACTTTGCTCACACCGCCCAGCGATGATGAGACGCTGATGAATTTTTACAAAAAAGTGCGTCCGTGGGGTTTTTGGAAACCGATTCATGATAAAGTTGTGGCAGAGGATCCAACCTTTAGCAGCGATAAGTGTTTTAAACGGGATATGTTCAACGTAATTATTGGAGTTATTGCACAAACATGCCTGGTAGTAGTACCCATGTATCTGGTTTTAGAACAAACACTACCAATGGTAATAACCATTGCGATAACAGTCGTGTGTGTGGTTATATTGAAAAAGAACTGGTGGAATAAATTAAGTGATCATTAAAAAGCAGAAGATGTTTAAAGAGCGGATGATAGAATTGAAAAGGGACCATGAAGGCCTTATAAAAAGAGTGAATAGTAAGGTATTATCTTCAAATGGTATCTATGAGCGTTTTAATAACCCCATTTTAACCGCTAATCATGTGCCTTTGCATTGGCGTTTTGACTTTAACCCGGAACAGAATCCATTTTTTATGGAACGCATTGGTGTGAATGCAGTGTTTAATGCCGGAGCCATTAAGATGAACGGCAAATACCTGGTGGTAGCCCGTGTGGAAGGGGTAGATCGTAAATCTTTTTTTGCTGTGGCCGAGAGTGAAAATGGTGTAGATGGATTTAGGTTTTGGGATTGCCCCATTACATTACCCCAAACAGAGCAGCCCGATGTGAATGTGTATGATATGCGCCTTACCAGGCATGAAGATGGCTGGATATATGGTATCTTCTGTACCGAACGCAAAGATCTGTCTGCGCCGGCGGGCGATACCAGTTTGGCAGAGGCGAAGGCCGGTATAGCCCGGACAAAAGATTTGATAGACTGGGAGCGTTTACCTGATTTGGTAAGTCATTCCGGTCAACAGCGCAACGTGGTGTTACATCCCGAATTTGTGAATGGTAAATATGCCCTTTATACCCGGCCTCAGGATGGTTTCATCGATGTAGGCGGTGGAGGCGGTATAGGCCTTGGTTTTGTTGATAAAATGGAGAATCCGGTGGTGGATGAAGAGGTCATCATCAACAAAAAAAAGTACCACACCGTTTATGAATTGAAGAATGGACTGGGGCCCGCGCCTATTAAAACGGATGAAGGATGGCTGCACCTGGCGCATGGTGTGAGAAATACGGCTGCTGGATTACGCTATGTGTTATATTTGTTCATGACAGATAATAATGACATATCAAAAGTGATTCATCAACCAGGAGGCTACTTCATGGCTCCTGAGGGCGAGGAGCGCGTTGGTGATGTTTCCAATGTGTTGTTTTCCAATGGGTGGATCGTAGAGGATGATGGATCGGTCTTTATTTATTATGCGTCTTCAGATACCAGGATGCATGTGGCTACCTCTTCGATAGAGCAATTGGTAGACTATGTGAAAAATACACCGGGAGATGATTTGGCTTCGCATCTATCGGTTGAAAAGATTAATCAACTTATTGATAGAAATAAAGCTGTATTTTGATTCTACATTTATACTTATAAAATGATCTGTTTTATACCCAATTTTATTTCCAAGATCATTAAGAATTAGTAGCGTTGGAAAATAGGACTGAATAATACTTAATTCAGTTGAATAAACTTAACAAGCCTCATATCTATTCAAAGATGTGAGGTTTGTTCTTTTATAGATGTGTCTTCAAAATAAATGGGACTGGACCATGTGTCGGCCTGGTATATCATGAATGCCATGGGGATCTGCCAGGTAGCTCCCGGAGATCCTACTTATGTTATGCAATTATTGCGTATTGATAAATTCACTTGGTAACATTCCATATTCCGATTTAAAGCACTTTGTGAAATAGGAGGGATTGTTGAATCCTACCTGAAAAACCACTTCACTGACGTTAAATTTCTTGGCTTTTAATAATTGAGCGGCTTTTTTGAGGCGTATGGAGCGGATGAAGTGATTGATCGATAGGCCTGTTAGTGCCTTGATTTTTCGGTACAGTTGATCCTGGCCCACATGTAGTTCTCCGACCAGACTTTGAACGGAGAAATCAGAATCCATGATATTTTTCTCCACCAGTTCAACTACCTGTTGAAGAAACTTTTCATCTACCGAAGTAGGTGTTATGTCGCTAGTCATTGATTCCAGGAGTGTAAATTTCTTCTTAAGTAACTGACGGTGTTCAATGAGGTTTTTAATGCGGGTCAATAATAAATGACTGTTAAACGGTTTTTCAATATACGCATCGGCCCCTTTTTCAAATCCTTCGATTTTCGAATCCATAGAGTTTTTAGCCGTTAATAGGATGACGGGGATATGTGAGGTATTCAGGTTTGTTTTAATCTGCTTGCATACCTCCAAACCATCGATCCCTTCCATCATAATATCACAGATTACCAGAGCCGGGTTTTTGCGAGCGCATAAAGCGAGTCCCTCTTTCCCGTTAGAAGCAGTGACGATTCCGTATTGCGTTTTTAAGATATCTGTCAGGTATTCCCGGATGTCAGGATTATCATCAATTACTAAAATGGTTGATTTCTTTTCTGTTTTAATTCTGTTTTCTTCCGGTACCTGGTCATTTTTTAGAGCTTCGGGTTTCTGGTTCGTATGATACAGTTCATAATCCAATATATTTGTGTTGACTGGCAATTCTACACTAAATTCAGTCCCTTTGTTAACTGTGCTTTTAACAGATATTTCGCCTTTTAGAATTTCCACATATTTTTTCACCAGGGCCAGGCCTATGCCGGTTCCTTGCGTTAAACTGTTTGTTTCGGACCGGTAAAACCGGGTAAAAACGGAGTTCAAATCTTTTTCTGATATTCCAATACCAGTATCTTTTATACTAATTTTTATTTCATTCTCCATTTTACTGATTTCAAGCAGTACATTTCCGTAAGCGGAAGTAAATTTCAATGCATTTGAAAGCAGGTTAAACAGAATGGACTCTAATTTTTGGGGATCAGCCACACAATAGATAGATTCGTCAGGGCATACCAATTCAAAATCAATTTTTTTAGTGGTTGCTAACTCTTTAAACTGGTAAAAAACACTTTCTATGAAAACATTCAAATTAATTCGATACAGATGAAGTTCCAGGTTGTCGGTCTCCATTTTTCTAAAATCCAATACCTGGTTAAAAAGGTTGAGTAGCATTTTGGCATTTTTAAGCATCCGATTCATTTTAATTTTTAGTTCATGTTGGATGTCTTTCATTTTAGTCATTTCTTCCAAAGGGCCAATTATTAAAGTCAATGGCGTGCGCACATCGTGAGATATATTGGTGAAGAAATGAAGTTTCTGTTGGTAGAGTTCTTGCTCCCTTTCCTGTTTAATCTTTTCAATTTTAAGCTCTTGTCTCATTTTTGTCCTGGTCTGAATGATTTTCGAAATCAGATAAATGAGCGAAAGAAGAATGAGCGCGTAAACCAGATAGGCAAGATTTGTCGCCCACCAGGGTTTTTGTTTAATAACCATCAGCTCTCTTGGATGAGGATTCCAAATATCATCATCATTAGCTACCTGGACCTTAAAATGATACGATCCGGGTGGTACATTTGTATAGCTGGCAATGGCCGAAGTGCCTTTGTGTACATTCCAGGTCGCTTCAAAGTTTTCAAGCTGAAAGCGGATTTTTTCCTTTTGCGAACCTGAAAAAGATAAGGTATTGACGCCAATCGAAAATGTGTGGCAGAAGTGGGGGAGCACAATGGTATCACAATAATTTAATTTGCGAGATAATAGCTGTTTTCCTTTTAAGAGTATGTCGGGTCGTATCAACTGATCGAACACTTTTAGATCTGAAAGTACAATTTCGGGATATTTTTGTTTTTTCATCTCCGAATTGGGATTGATCCGCAACAACCCATTGTCTGATGCTGCTATGATGAGGTTGCTAGTAGGTACTAGCTCAATATCTTGAAATGCGTATTCGTTAAGAAAGGATTGCATTTGTGACAGGTCTTTTTCAATGCGGTGGATACCGTTGTAAGTGCTAATCCAGTAATTCCCATTTCGATCTTCTGTTAGGCCGGTCGTAATAATTCCTTTTAATTGGGGTAATTGAATGGGCTTCTTTCCATCTTTAATAATTCCAATACCATTGCGGGAAAGGATCCATAGAGCATTGTCACGATCCTTATATATTGATTCAACGGAGATGGGTTCTTCGGTTTTTTCGAATTTATCAAATTGATCAATAGATGTGATTTTTCCGATCTGATTTAACGTCAGTCGAAATATCCCTTTTTGAAGGGAACCGACCCAGATTATTTCCTTTTTTTCGTCAAATAAGATGTGTCGAATATCTGTGTGTTCTTGATCTTTTAAAAGAGGAATGTGGTTTAATTCCTTCTTGTCATTATCATATAGGTACAATCCATGTTGATAACTTCCGATCCATAAACGATTGTAATTATCAGATGCAATGGTATATATGCGATCGTCTTTTAAAGCCTCGAATTTCTGCTCCATTGATTTTACGCGCTGATTTGCCTCAGGATTATACACTTTTACGCCGTTTCCCCATGTTCCTATAAAGAGTAATTCTGATGCTTTATCATAGTGTATGGATGAGATGGATTCTATAACTGTATTTTTTAAAATTGAACTGAAGCTTTTTTCGTTTAATTGATAGGTACACAAACCATTTCCATGAGTGCCTATCCAATAATTATTAGAGGTTCTTTTTTCAATGCACCAGGTAATATTCGAGAATAAATCGTTTTCATTCGTTCGGTCATACACAAACGAATAGCTAGCTTCAGATAAGTCCATCATATTTATGCCACCAAACCAGGTGCCTAACCATAAGTTATCATTACTGTCAATTA
>JAEINY010000175.1 GCA_016342595.1 Marinilabiliaceae bacterium | reverse complement strand
ACGTTAATAGTAGTTGGTAAATTATCCTCATTATCGTAATAGGGAACTGAAGAAGCCCCATAATTGCGCATCCAGAATGAGTTACCATCCGATTTATTCAAGCTACCACCTAATGTAGCAGAGGCTGTTAAATCCTCATTCAATATCTGATGATAGTTTAGCAAAATGTCGGCAAACAATTCATTTCTATTCTTATTATACCATGTATAATCACCCCTGTCGATGTATTGACCTGTGGGATCAACCAAAGTAGCATAGCGCTTAGTGTCACCGCTAGTCTCCGACCTGTCGTAGTTAACCCGGCTTTGCACATTAAACATTTCATTGATCCTGTAGGAAAGAGCCAGTGTCCCATAAATACGATTCAACACCTCTTCTCCTGCAAGCCTATCAGTTAACCAATAAGGATTATTAGCTGCAGGAACGCCTCGTCCCTGAAACCAGACCTGTTTTGGTCCGCTGAGTGCCAGATCAGTCTTCCAATACTCAGGACGACCAATACCTCCGGTATATTTAGGAATAATTTTAATAGGATTAGCCATCCACTCCCCTTCAGCTTCATAATTATTTTTGTAATAATCCATGTCGATGTTACGAGGGGCTAAATAGAGGTTGTACAACGGATTATAAACGGTTCCTCCACCAATTCGATTATTAGTCTTTTGATTGATGAAATTGGCCGACACATCCAACTTAATGTCATCATTTAGAAACTTATAAGTCTGCCTGGCAGTGAAACTGTTACGCTGAAATTTATTATTTGGAACCATCCCGTTGGCGGTGGTGTTGGCAAAAGAGAAATACGATTGCACCTTTTCAGATCCACCACTTAGGGCCACTGAATTGGTAAAATTAGAACCCACATCAAAAAACTTACTGATATCATTCCCTGAGTAACCGGCAACACCATCTATTACATTTTCGCCAGGTGTTTGATCAGAAATCTTCTTTCCCCACGACCGTCCTGACAATTGACCATCAATAATCGCACCTCCAAAATGATCCTGCAATTGCGGCAAAACCAATGGTGTTTCGAACATAGTGCTTGATGACACATCAACACGAATAGCACCTTCACGCCCTTGTTTGGTCTTCACGATAATAACTCCATTGGCAGCTGCACTTCCGTATAATGCAGCTGCATTAGCGCCTTTCAATAACGTAATACTGGCAATGTCATCAGGGTTAATGTTTGACAACGCATCACTCCCTTCTGACGCAGCGGCATAAGCCATGTTGTAACCACCTGATTTCGCATCAAACTGCCCCTCAACACTATTATTCATTGGGATACCATCCACAACAATCAGCGGGGAGTTATTACCTTCAATCGAACTATTACCACGTAGTAATATTTTAGATGCGCTACCAGCGCCACCAGCATTGGGTGTAATGACCAATCCGGCTGCTTTTCCCTGCAATGCGTTAATAAAGTTAGCATCCTTTGCCCGTGTAATGTCTTTATTGCTGATTGTCTGTGTGGCATAGGTCAGAGACTTCGCTTTGCGCTCAATCCCCATGGCTGTTACAACAACTTCATCTAATTTGGTATTATCATTTTCCAGAACGATCTCCATGCTCTCAGAGAAATCAGGTTCTATAATCTGCTGCTTCATTCCAATAAATGAAACCATCAGCTGCGCATTCTCTTCCTCAATCACGAGATTAAACCGGCCGTTAAAATCGGTTATGGTACCTACCGACAGATTATCTTTAATCACAACAGTTGCCCCTACAATGGGCTCACCCTTAGCATCTGTGACCACCCCTTGCACGGTTCGCTTGGGTTGCACTCCTTTTTTTGATAAAATAATCTGTTTATTGGCAATAACGAATTTCACATTACGCTCTTCAACCAGGTTATTCAACACTTCGTTTAAAGCTGTTTCGTTCCAATCAACCGATATCTTTTCACTGACATCTAACACATCCCCCTGAAAAAGAAATGCATAACCTGTCAATTGTTCTATCCGATCAATGACCGTTTCCATGGTAACATTTTTCATACCAAGGGTGAGTTTCACTTTTTCCTGAGCGACACCGGCTACTGACCAGTGAGTCAGGGCACAAAACACAGCCACCATCATAATCCTACTGACACTAAGACGGTCGATAAAAGACACTATCATAGCCTTAAAGCTTTTTACAAGCCCTCTACTTCTCATACTAATAAAATATTATGTGATTTTTACTACTACTGATCCTCCACAGTCATGAACGATACATCATTCCACCAATAAAATTATTTATTCAGGGGCACTCTTCACCTTCACTCTGATTGAACGACGGGTAAACGAACTATCACCCTTTTGTTCCGATTCAGTAAACGACCAGTCTAAAGGAGCTGAGAGCTTTAGGTAATCCAGAATTTGAAAAATACTCTCATGATTAAACGTTGCTCTGTATAAATAATTCTTATCAGTGGCTTTATCCAGTTTAATATCCACATTGAAATGCCTGGACAGTTTCTTCAAAATAACCTCCAGAGGTACATTACGAAATACCAACTTCCCTTCCCGCCATGCGAGTTTCTCATACAATCCGGTGGGCTCGACTACCATCTTTTGATCTGTTTTGTAAAATAAAGCCCTCTCTCCCGGCTTAAGTACAGCAGATACTTTCCCATCTGCTGAAATAACATTCACACTTCCGGATTCTAACACCGTTTCTATAAAATCATTATCACTATATGAACTCACATTGAACTTTGTCCCATACGCATAAATCTTTGAGCCTTCTTCTGTTCGCACAAAAAACGGTCGTTTCTTATTGGCTTTCACCTCAAAAAATCCTTCACCCCACAACTCAACCTCTCGCGACTTGGTCGCAAAACGTGAAGGAAAACGCAATTTACTTCCTGCATTTAACCAAACAATGGATTGATCGGGTAACTCATATCGCATAATAGTACCAACCGGGGTAGTTATCTCGGCATAAGAGACAGGTTGATTAAGCCCGGAAAAATACAAATAAGCAAATATTGCCGACATGACCATGAATGGAGCTAATATGGCAGCAGCATATCTCGAAACAAATCTTAGCAGATTTCCCTTTCCTTTTATTAATCCAATTCGTTGCCTTGTTCGCAAAAAGGCGTTCCCTACATTATAGCCCTTATATTCCGAAATGTCCTCTTCCAATACAATAATCTTCCTGATCTCCTCCTCTCTATCCTGCAACTCATAGGATTCTTGTACTTCTTTCCGGATCCACTGCGCTTCCTCTTCCGAACAAGTCCCTTTGCAGAACCTTATTAAACTATCTTCTATTGTCCAATTATCCCTTTTCACGCCATGCTTATTTATCAACTAGACAAGTCCGAATTAAAAAACAGACAGAAGAATTTGATTTTTTTTTAAAAAAATCTAAATATTTTAACATTCAGGATTTATAAAGCAGGAATAGGTACCAAATAATTTAATAAACCAGTCAAATAAACAACTCACAACCTAACAATTAACCCACACTCTAAAAACTGATCGACATAGAAGAAGTACAAGAAAACTATATGGTGAATAATGGTAAAAAATCTTTTAATTCTTTTCTCAAAAACATTTCAATACTTTTCTTACGTCGTTCAACTGTCTTTTCTGAAACACCAAGATGGTGAGCTACATCAGCATTTCTCCTCTTTTCTACACGACTCATCTCATAAACTTTCCGGTATTCTTCAGGAAGTTTCGATAAAGCATGAGCCAGTAATTGCTCTAATTCGTTCAATGATAATAAATCATCGTCGGCGGTTCTGGCATATATGGGAATATTTTCCACGTAAGAAAAATCAGTACTCTGTAATCTACTGGATCGCTGCAGATAATTAATACAGGCATTACGAGCACTTGTAATTAAGTAATTCCGAATAGAACTAGTTACTTTCAGCATTCTTCTTTGCTCCCAAATGGATGCAAATACTCCTTGTACAATATCTTCCCGGGTTTCCATATCCTGAATGAACCGTTTACAAAACAGACACAATACTGGATAGTATTCCTCGAATAGAACTTTAAAGGCAGCTTCATTATCCCTCACCGTAATTTCATACAACAACTTATCAGCATCCATGATCCATGATTTTTTTTCAAAACAACGCACACAAATGTATTTAAATCATACATAACACAAAACAACAATCATCACAAATAACCTATACGCCTGATCTGACGAGTTTATTTAATGATACCCTGACCAATTTTGTTGAGTTTTTTCAATACTAATCACCCTATTCAAACAAAACCTTGAATTGCATCCTGCAGTGATCAACCTTTTTATTCTTGGAATGGATTGTCAATAGTAAAAAAACAATAGCCTGTCTGTTTATTACTTTCTGATTGTCTAAGTGAGAAATAGCTAGTGTTTACCGGAAATTAGCCTGAAACTTTTCACTTAGCAACTCCTCATCCGTTTTGTACAGCTAGTTTTTGAACGCTTAAACAAGCTTAAATAAAATTAGAATGATTGAAAATTAACCAACATTTATATTTAATGAGAAACTTTATCACTTTAGGAATATTGATATTGACTATTGCACTGGGTAATGCACAGGAATTGGTAATAAACACCAGTTTTGAACTCGAAGAAAATTTCCCGGGCGGCAATATTGACCAGAGGTACAATTTCACAGGTGTCGTAACTGATCTATTAGACAACCAGTGGATCTCATCATCGAATTTGCAGTCATGGCGATTTCCTGACAACAGTAAGTATGATCGTTCTCCGGAAACAGTAAATCATTCCATCTGGGTTAAAAACGGCTCGTTCCTTGAATGTGCCCCAACAGGCACTATAGGGGCCGGTACATTGGAGTTTTGGTCAATAGCTGTTTCCAATTATGGCAATCCATTTACAATCAACGTTGAATACAGTGCCAATGGTGGCGAGTGGGTATCTGCATTTAGTCAGGAATATTTTGCACAACCCGGTGACTGGGAAAAGATATCGGTAACAATTTTACAATTGGGAAATGTGAAGATCCGCATTTCTTCAACCGGTATTGATGCAAATGACAAAGGATGGTTGATTGAAGACCTTTCGCTTACCGGATTTGACAGCACAACACCCATGTCGTATATAAGCAGTAACTTCATGCATGATGCATAAAAAATAAATCCCGGAATTAATCAGGTGATTGGAATATTAAAGATTAATACAGACGGTATTGAAGACCCGTTAACACTAGATAAACTGACCGTTAATTTAAACGGGACTAAAAACTTAGACGATATTACCGGAATAAATATCTATTATACCGGGGATAGTGAAAAGTTTTCGTCAATAACACAATTTGGGGCAGAGAACATTCAACCTTCCGCAGGCAACATTGAAATCGACGGTTTTCAAGAACTTGGTTATGGTAAAAATTGTTTTTTCATTATTTTCAATTTAAAAGAAACGATAAAAGATGGCAGTTGGTTTGATGCGGAATGCGTAACAGTCACAATTAATGGTGAAGATAAAACTCCTGAAATATCAGCACCGGAAGGACGAAAAGATTACCTACACCGCGTCACATTAGTAAAACAAGGCGATAAAGGTGTACATACCTACCGCATCCCGGCGCTTGTAACTGCTGTTGATGGTACAGTAATAGCAGCTTATGATTATCGTTGGAATAATTCCCCTGACCTGCCCGGCAACATTGATGTGGGAGTATCGCTGAGTCATGATAGCGGTGTAACCTGGGAGAAGTCGTTTATAGCTATGGATCTTGATTATGGAGTAGGTGATCCGATTTTAACGGTTGACAAAGAGACTGGCAGAATCTTCTTAATGGCGCTTTATGGCGATGGAAATACCGGATTATTTTCGAAGCCGATAACCGGGGAAAGACCTGTCATTGCGGTGTCACACAGTGATGACAATGGTACCAGCTGGTCGACACCAAGATTCATAAGTACAGAAGTAAACGAGGCCGGATGGACCACCTCATTAGCCGCGCCTGGTAACGGGATGCAAATGAGAGATGGCACCATCGTAATTCCAGCTTATGCCCGTCCGGTCGACAGTAGCAATTCGCTAAATTCATTTATCTTTTACAGCACAGACCATGGTGAAACCTGGAGCTCATCTTCGTTATTACCAACCGGAACAACAGAATGTACGGTGATTGAACTTAAAGATGGCCGGTTAATGTTGAACATGCGAAATCACCATAATCAGGACGTCAGGGCGGTTGCCCATACAAGCGATATGGGAACAACCTGGTCGAGTTTAACTTATTCTTCCGAATTGTTAGATCCTGTTTGCCAGGGTAATATGATCAGATATACGAGTACATTGGACGGTTACCAAAAAGACCGGATACTAATCTCTAATGCGGCAGCTAGTTCACGAACTCACATGACTATTAAAATGAGCTATGATGAAGGTGAAACCTAGCCTGTATCCAAACTTATTGAAAAAGCACCATCAGCCTACTCTGCCATGACTATTCTGGCCGATGGAAGTATTGGTTTACTCTGGGACACCGGCAATGTCAATTATTGGGAGTCTATTGAGTTTATCCGCATTCCTTTGGAATAGCTGACAGACGGGCAAGATCAGCTGGAAGAGGTTACAACCGACATTGTAGAGGTTAAAAGTATTACAGATATCAGAATTTACCCAAATCCGGCTTCTGTTTCCATCAATCTCGATTTATCACTGAATGAACCAGGAGAATTATTAGTGAAAATATTTAACCTTAAAGGTCAGTTAGCAAAGATAGTATCTTATGAGCAATTAAGTGCGGGAGACAATACACTTGAAATAGATTGTGGCGACTTTAATTCAGGCGAGTATATTTTATCTATAAAAGCTTCCGATGGGATTTCTTCGCATAAAGTAATCATATCGAAATAAGCAAAATTCTAATAGCTTCCCGAGGGTATACCCCTCGGGAAGTTTATTAAAAAATTTGATTAATTAATGCAACAATCCTAATCAGTTTATTACTTTAATTTTAAAAGCATTGCTATCCGGATAATGGTGTTGATAATGAAAAATTTAGTAATTGCAGATGATAACTAACTAAACCTCATCAAAGGCTAAAGCCCTGTTGTAGAAATGTCAGTAACTTACCACCCCTTGGTGATACATAAATAATTGAAAAAATAAATGCATAGATTCAAAAATTCCTGGCTCAATAGAAACACTCACTAAATCACGGCTTTTCCATTAACACCGAATTATTTATTCCTACTTATTATCATTTTCACCAAACGCTTCCTGCTGACGCTCCACCTCCTTCAACTTAAGATTATTCAACTCCTTCCTCAATATTTCATTTTGCTTTCTCAACTCCTTTTCTGATGTCGATAAAGCCTTTGATTGACTTTTATTCTGTATAACTGTTTTTTTCTCCCATTCCTCTGCATCGAAGATTTGGAAATACGTACCCGGTTGGCTTATTAGTTCCAACTCACCGCTAACAGGCATTTGTTCCCCTTCAAACAATACCGAAGCTCTGATTTTTATCGTGCCCGACCGGGTAGTAGATTGTACCAAAACAGGCGCAATCCCCCATAATACAGGTCGTGGATTGGCCATTTCAAGGTCACCTCCCAAAATTTGCCCTTCACCTTCAATCTCAAACTTCACAAAGTAATTATTCAAACGCTTGATGTTGCCTTTCTTATCAGCGATACCAGCAACAACGGTCACACAATCCGATCCATCGGCCTTTAAATCTATTTCTTCATCATCCACCCACAGCACAAGTTTCTCTGGTCTGCGAGCCGGTTCCACCCGGTGCGAGACTACCTTTTCTCCATTAATGTACCCATCAGCTTGCATAAATACCTCTACCTGTTTACCAGCACGTGATTTGGCTTTATCAGCCATAAAATCATAAACTCCCTCAAATACAATAATTGGGTTAGGCATCCCTTGCTCGCTTTTCTCTTTTTTATAGATATACTCCTTATCATCTTTAAATACTTGCAAGCATACTTCATCACAATTGGAGTAAACCGTTACATCGGGTGAAGAAAAAGGTGTCATTTGGTGTGCAATAAACACAGTTGGTCCGGTCTCAGCTATCAGATCACTTTTTACAGGTGAGCGTTGTGCCTTAAATAGTTCGTACGAATATTTTGGCTGACGAAACACATCCATGATACCTCCATAAAAAGGATCGGGATGATAACCACGCTGATGATCAAAAGAGTGCCACAAACTGCCTCCAATATGTTGCTTCGAAGTCCGATAAAGAGCATCGTAACACGTATATTTATAGGATGGGCAAGCATAATGGTTGGCTTGTACCAACATAGCATGTTCGCCCCATGCTTTATTAACCCTGCTTGGCGAGTTGTGAGAATTCCAGTCATCTACATTATCGCCCCACTCACGGGTAAAATAGGTTTTATCGGGATCAATATGTTTTAATGCCCATGCATCATCACCCGTTTGCGGATGACCAAATAAAATATCAAAATGTTCATTACCCCTGGCTTCGGCATCGCAAGCACAATGGCTGTTAGGATAGGGAAATTCCTCTTCAACAATAGCCCTTGTGTTCTTTGCAAAATAATCAGGATACCAGGTCTCATTTAAGATGGGCTCCCACAACCAAATACTTGCATGGTTACGATCACGGCGCACCATGTTGCGAATATCATTGTACACGCGTTTTTCAAAAACAGGATCCTCGTTCCAAAACTGCCATCCCGGAGTGTTCACAATGACAAATAAACCCAATTCATCACAGGCATCCATAAAAGCTGGATCTTGTGGATAATGAGCATTGCGGATCACTTTCAGACCTACGTCGCGCAGTTTTTTAGCATCGCGCCAATGCAGACTATTAGGAAGAGCATTACCCAACACCGCAAAATCCTGGTGGCGATTGGCACCAATTAACGGTTGCGGATAAGGTTTTCCATTTAGCCAAAAACCATCGGTGCCTTTAAACGCAATACTTCGGATACCAATACGTTTCCGATAACCATCAACCACATTGCCATTATCATCCTTTATACGCACATGCAACTGATATAAATAAGGTGAGTCAGGCGACCATAATTGGGGCTGTTCAACATTCATATGTTGCAATAATGTACGAGTAGAATGGCTTTTTATTTTAACAGGCACAGACTTAGATGCCACTATTTGTCCCTGCTTATCGAGCAACTCATAACTAATAGCCCCACGGAATCCTGATTTTAATTCGTTACGCAGATGAGCCTTTAATACCACTTCAGCCTTTTGTTCAGACACTTTGTTATAGGCTACTAAAAGTCCACCACCGGCTACCTCATTCTCGTTATTGGGATTTGTAATATATACCTGATTATGAGCCACGAGCCAGCAGTCGCGATAAATCCCCCCAAAATAAGAAAAGTCCAATACATTCTGTGGTTTTCCGGGAGGATACAAAGGGTCGTTGCTATTATCGGCCAATACAGCTACCACATTATCTTCCCCCCAATTAAGGTACTCAGACACATCGGCTATGACTGGTAAGAAACCACCAAAATGTTCTTTTACCAAATGGCCATTTATCCACACCTTTGATTTACCCATAATGGCTTCAAAATGTAAGAACAGCTTTTTCCCTTTCAGGTTAAGATCTGGATTAAAATGCTTGCGGTACCATACCTCCCCCTGATAGTTTACACAACCACTGGCTTCTGTTGGTAAATACTCAATACCATGGGGCAATGCAACCACATTCCAATGGCTGTCGTCATAGTTAGTCGCAAACGCATTTTCAGCACTTCCTTTATGAAATCGCCAGGCTACATTCATTGAGTAGACTGTGCGGCCGGTATTAGCCAATTGATAAAAGCCGGCCGTTGAAAACCCCGGTTGATGATTAGCCCAAACATTGCCACATATCAACACACTTAGAAATAATAATATCCGTCTCATATTATATGTATTAATTGATTTTTCTACTAATCACCAGTTTCTTCTATTAATCCTATGACTATATTATGTGAATATATATAATTTTATCAAAAATCGGGAACTGCAGCTCTCTATTGTAGTGCCAATCCCCGTTTCATAATTACAATTATCCCTCATTAAATAAGCGATCATCAAATCTAAATAGTCCACCAATCAAGATGAATAAGAGCGCTTGTAATACGCCCTATCCCGGTCCTTTACTTTTGGGCATTTACTGTTTCTTCTACTGCATCATAAATGGAACATTGCCTCAAGTCAATTAATCTGAAAGTTACCTGAAATTGATAACTCCCGTCATTTAACACATATTGCGACAATACGCCTGGCCCGCATGTTGCAGTACCTAAACCTGCTTGCAAATGATCCACATTCAATGTGATAAAATCTGCCTCCTCCAACTCATTGAGGTGACGAGCCCTGTCTATTTCCTGATCAGCATAAGGGTAAGCGCTAAAATTAATCACCTCGTCTCCTTTCACCAATAATCCTACACCTTCAATATTGGTTACTGATGCCCATTGTACATTGCTTCTATTGGCATTATCTTGCGGAACAACCAGGTTATGATCAAATAATTTTTTGGCAGCTGACTCGTAATATCCCATCTTACCTGCTGCATCCCGATCCAAATAAGTCGGTACTGGCCCCAATCCATAATAACTAACCTGATCAAATTCTTTATTCAATAGTGTCTGATATCCAACCTTAGCTACAGCCTTAACATTAGACGGCAATTGCATCTGAACTGCCAGCGTAAACGCTCCATCGCCGGATACATCATATTGCTGAATGGCAGAAATAATTGTTCCGGTTTCCTTGTTATAAAGCTCAACAGGTAAAACAATACGAACTTGCGAGTCCCCTATCTTTTGCAACTCGAAATCGCCGGTTGTTGTTTGAGTGAGGTTATTTAAACCTGCTTCCAACCATACTTTTTTTCCATTCCGATCCCTCACATCATTCTCTGTAACAGGTCGATAAAAGTTTAATTTCGGTCCTTGTTTAACGATTGATTTACCTTCGTAAATATAATTGATTATCTCACCACTTGTCTTTGAAATATTCATCTCGAAATCAAAGCCAATGATTGTTATCTCTTTAGCCGTTTCATCAAATGTAACCTTTCCGCATGCTTCTTTGGTTTTCAAAGAGGCACCCTTAACTGGCAACTCAAATTGTTCCCAGGCCAACTCATGACCTTTATCTACCAGCCCTTCTCTTTGGGCAGTTACAAATGAGAAGGTAAGTACATACTTCTGTCCAGCCTTTAAAGCTGGTAATTCAGGTATATCAAGTTGAACATCCTTACTCTCCTGAGGTGCCAAAGATAATTTCATGGAGTTATGAACGACTATTCCTTCCGCATTAGCAACAGTCCAATACACATCAAACTGATTAATATCCTTGAAGAAGTATTTGTTATTGATGGTAAAGAGGTACTTATCCAAATCCTTAGCATCTATGGATATATTTTGATACACTTTTTTAACTTCATGCAATTGTGGATTTGGCTTACGATCCGGATTCACCAAACCATTCAAGCAGAAACTATTATCACTTGGCATATTGGTCCCGTAATCCCCTCCATAAGCATAATACATTCTACCATTTTCATCTACCTCGCGCAATCCCTGGTCCACCCAATCCCAAATACAACCACCTTGTAAAGCAGGATAAGCTTCGATGGCTTCCCAATAATCCTTCAAACTACCACAACTATTACCCATTGCATGAGAATACTCACACTGAATTAAAGGACGCTCAGGTTGCTTCCTGGCATAATCCACCATATTGGCTATGCTCATATACATTGGACAAAAAATGTCTGTATTATTTTCCAAACCTGCACGTTCATACTGGACCGGGCGTGTTTTATCATGATCCTTCAACCACTTATAAGTAGCTTCAAAGTTAACACCATTACCTGCTTCATTCCCCAATGACCAGGTTATAATACAAGGCATATTCTTATCTCGTTCAAACATGCGTATAGTACGCGACAGATGAGCTTCTTTCCACTCCGGATCTTTCGCCAGACTCCATTTTTCATAGCCCATTCCATGAGATTCAATATTTGCTTCATCTATCACATACAATCCATAACGGTTACAAAGTTCATAAAATCGTGGATCGGTTGGATAATGACTAGCCCGTACGGTATTGATATTGTGCTCTTTCATCATTTGAATATCCTTCAACATACTGGCTTGACTAATTACATGACCATGATCCGGATCGTGTTCGTGACGATTTACTCCTTTTACCAATACCGGCTGTCCATTCACAAGAAACTTTCCATGTTTAATTTCTGCAGTACGGAATCCAACTGCTTGCGTAAAGCTTTGTAGTAAATCTCCTCGCTTATCTTTCAAGCTAACCAATAATCTGTACAAATTAGGTTCCTCAGCACTCCACTTTTTAGGATTTTCGATTACTTGCTGATCAAACATTATTACGCTTTTAGCAGCAACAACATCTACTTTCTTGCTCAAAGCAAAAACTTCCTCCTTTTTGTTCCAGCTAAAGAGTTGAGCCTCCACGCTGTATTTGCCGGTTTTCTTATTTTTGTGGTTACTTAGCTCTATTTGAAGTTCGAACACACCATTTTTATAATTGGAATCTAATCCAGCTACTACCTGAAAATCACGTACACGTACACTTGGACGAGCTGATAGGGTAACATCACGTTCGATACCACTTAAACGCCAAAAATCCTGACATTCAAGATAACTACCATCGGACCATCTGTATACTTCCAGTGCAATATCATTTTTACCTTTACGCACAAATGGGGTTAAATTAAATTCGGCTGGAGTTTTTGATCCTTGACTATATCCGACTTTCTGCCCATTTACCCATAGGTAGAAAGCAGACTTTACAGCCCCAAAATGCACGAATATTTGTCTTCCATCCCATGACCCGGGAATATCAAATGTTCTTTTATATGATCCCACCGGATTGTAACCTTCCGGAATAAATGGAGGCTCCGGTCTTTTCTTAGCAATCTGCCAAAAAGGATAGGTTGTATTCACATAAATAGCCGTGTCAAAACCTTCAGTTTCCCAATTGGCGGGCACATTTATATCATCCCATTTGGATACATCGAAGTCTTCTTTGTAAAAATCAATCGGCCGCTCGATCGGATCCTTGGTCAAATTAAATTTCCATGTTCCATTCAAACTCATTAAATACTTTGAATTTGTTTGAATACCATCCCACGCACCCCTTTCACTTTCGTATGGTGTAAAGTGAGCGTAAGGTGCCTCTTTGTTGATCTCAAACACCTTTGGATTTTGCCAATCCTGTTTTGTTTGTGCATTCGTGTTTAATACTGATATCAGCAACAAACAAGCTGCACACAATTGCATAATTCGTTTCATTACTTTCAATTTTGTTATTGAAGTTGGTCTTTGGTTTTCCATTTGATTTACTCCTGAAACAGACAATTGCTGTCTATAGACCTGAAAGTAGAATTTTTTAAATTGTAAAGTTCCTCCTCCACCTCCTTCTACATACTGCAGTTCAATTGGGTGGAAAACCTTGCTCAATACAATTTGACAGGTCTTCTTTTTCGGAGAGTGCATCCCATCATTATCAATAACCACTTCGCCTGCAATTTTTAATACACCTGTATCATCACATAGTAAT
>JAEINY010000174.1 GCA_016342595.1 Marinilabiliaceae bacterium | reverse complement strand
AAGCTCCGGTAGTTTACCGGAGCTTTTCTTGTTTTAATCCATTAAGGCTTATTAGTCCGGTGGTATTTCAATATTTTCCTTATTTTTGCGGCAAATTACCGGAAAAACATGGAGTTTCTAACACTATTAATGCTAGCCATCGCCTTAGCAATGGATTCTTTTGCAGTTTCTATTTCAGCTGGCTTATCACTAAAATATTTTCAATTGAAAGCAATGGGAAAGATCAGTGTGTTCTTTGCTGTATTTCAAGGGTTAATGCCTGTTATTGGTTGGTTTCTTGGAAGAACATTTGAATCTTATATCAAATCATTTGACCACTGGGTAGCTTTTGTACTGCTTTCTTTTATCGGTGGAAAAATGGTATATGAAGCATTGAAACATGAATCGGAAGCTCCATGTATTAATCCTCATTGCAATAAAACGATTACTACATTGGCAATCGCAACCAGTATTGATGCATTAGCTGTGGGTATAAGTTTCTCATTGCTTGGTGTTGAAATATTATTTCCAGCCATTGTGATAGGTATTACTACTTTCATATTTGCTTTTGCCGGATTAACATTGGGAATTCGATTAGGGAGTGTTTTCAAAAACAAAATTGAGTTAATCGGTGGTTTAATTCTAATCGGAATTGGCATAAAGATTCTTTTGGAACACACCTTGTTATTATAAGAAACAGCCGATGAAAATAAATCTCACCAGCTGTCTCAATCCAAACTAACCTCTCTTATTCAAAATCTTTCCGCAAGCTTTCCACCCACTTTTCAATGCGTTCATTGCTTAATGCTGCCTGATTTTCTATATCCAGTGCTAATCCTGTAAACTGATCACCACGTTGCGACCGGCTGCCTTCAAATTCATATCCATCCGTAGAGGTATAACCAACCACATTTCCACCTCTTTCTTCAATGAATTCAGTCATTAGACCAATACCATCCACAAAGTTCTCGGGATATCCTTTTTGATCACCTCCGCCAAAAATGGCAAAATTCTTTCCTTTTAAATCTTCATCTTCGATGGCGGGCAAAAACTCATCCCAATAATTAGGCAACTCACCATCAAACCAGGTTGGTACGGCCAGGATGAAATTGGTGAATTTCATAAACTGATCGCGGGTAACAACATCCACATCAACTGTTTCAGCTTGATCATTCCCCAACAACTTGATGATTTTTTTTACTTGCTGACCGGTTTTCACCGATCGAAAACTATAAAATATACCTGTATCTTGCATACTCTGTTAAATTGAAGGGTTAATAAGCTAACAGTTCTTTTGCTGCGTCGTAAATTTTTTGCGTGTTGGGCAAAGTGGCAGCTTCCAGTGTGCGGTTGAATCCAACGGGTGTAAAAGTCGAACCCACACGTTTCACAGGAGCATCTAAATATTCAAAGGCATCCGATGTGATTGTCGCAGTTACTTCAGCACCAAAACCAGAAAACACTTTGTCTTCATGCACCACTAACGCTCTTGATGTTTTCTTGATGGAGCTAATAATTGTTTCTGTATCTAAAGGAACCAATGAACGCAAATCGATCACTTCAATATCACCATTGCCTTCTTCGGCCAGTTTATCGGCTGCTTCCACACACATTTGAGTGGTGTTACCATAAGTAATGATTGTAAGGTCTGTTCCTTCGCGTCGTGTTCGTGCTTTTCCGAAAGGCACTTCAAAATCATCCGGAATTGGTGTGGCTGCTTTAGGGGCATTGTAAAGTGCCTTAGGCTCCATAAATACTGTCATCCCTTCTGATCGCATACTGGTCCGTAATAACCCGGCGGCATCATCTGCATAAGAAGGATAAACAATTCGTACCCCTGGAAAAGTAGTTAAAGCCCCTTCAATATTTTGAGAGTGGTACAATCCACCTCCGATGTAACCTCCCGAAGCCAAACGCACAGTAATATTAGGCGAAAATTGTCCCTTGGTACGCCAATATTCATGCGTCGTTTCCACAAACTGCTCCATGGCCGGCCAGAAATAATCAGCGAACTCCGCTCCTTCTACCACTACCCGGATGTTCTTATTATAACGCACCATTCCATTGGCCGTTCCCATAATGAAATCCTCTGCAATGGGTGCATTGAACACGCGCTCCTTGCCAAACTCCTGCTGCATACCTTTGGATACGTTGAAGATGCCACCTTTGTCTTTATTGGCAATATCCTGCCCCCAAATAAAAGTATCCGGGTTACGACGAAACTCAGCTTTCAATGTTTCATTCAATCCCTGGATCAATTTCTTAGGTTCACCTTCAAAATTATGAGTCCCTTCCGGATATTTTTCAGATTTAAAAGGTTCCGGAATCACAAAATCATGCACCGAATCCGGCGTTGGATGTGGCGCTGCCATCCCCTTTCGATGCGACACCTTCACCTCTTCAGCCACATCTGCTTCAATGGCTTTTAGCTCTTCTTCGCTAGCGCGTTCATAACGGATTAACAAGCGTTGAAATTTTGCTAAGGGATCATATTCCTTCACATAAGCTAACTCGTTATCATCGCGGTATAAATCATGACGATCGGAATTACTGTGCGAATGAATACGCACACAATTCGCATGAACAATAACCGGTTTCTGATTCTCCTCCGCCCATTTTACGGCTTCGGCCATGGCATTCATCGAATCAAAGACATCTTTACCATTACAATAGATAATGCGCAAGTGTTTTAATCCCTCAAAATTCTTGGCTACTTTTCGGTTGGCTGTCTGATCTTTTTTAGGCACAGAAATACCATAACCATTATCCTGAAATACAAAAACGACCGGCAGCTGTTCTTTAGAGGCCCCATTAACAGCTTCGTAAACATATCCTTCGGAGACCGACGACTCGCCTTGTGAACTGATGGCAACCCCTTTAGCTTTATAAGTTTTCAAAGCCCGCCCCATTCCGACGGCATGCAGCGTATGGTTACCGGTACACGAGGACACATTGTGAATATTCCATTCTGGTTTGGCGAAGTGGTTAGACATGTGTCGGCCACCACCGGCTACATCCGTATCTTTTGAAATACCATTATAGATAATCTCCTCAGAAGTCAGTCCCGCCGATAAAGTAGTGATTAAATCACGATAGTAAGGAAACAGATGATCCTTCTCACGATTGAAGTTTTGACCAATAGCCAACTGAATACCATCGTGTCCGGCGGCTGGTGCATGATATGACCAGCCAATGGCTTGTTTAAGGTAGTTGGGTGCTTTCTCATCCAGGGTACGCCCCAGGAATAAAAGACGATACCATTTTAATAATGTTTCTTTATCCGTCTTCTTGATGGAATATGTTTTTGGAATATCACTCATTTCCAGATTATTTTTTGAGGTCACACATTAAATTTCACGATTGATGTCAAGCGCTTCCAGGTAATCGGCTACACGGCGCAGGAAGCTCCCTCCTAATGCACCATCAACAACACGATGATCATAGGATAACGACAAAAACATTTTGTGGCGGATACCAATCACATCACCCGTAGGGGTTTCAATCACAGCCGGCTTTTTCTCAATGGCACCAACGGCTAAAATGGCCACTTGCGGTTGATTGATAATTGGTGTACCAATGATGTTCTTAAAGGAGCCGAAATTGGTGATGGTAAACGTACCCCCCTGGATATCATCGGGCGAAAGCTTATTCTCACGCGCCTGATTGGCCAAACGATTGATGTCACCGGTCAATCCCACCAGATTCTTTTGATCGGCCTGCTTGATAACGGGCACAATGAGGTTTCCGGTTGGTAATGACACAGCCATACCCACATTAACTTGTTTGCGATAGATGATGCTATCACCATCCACCGAGGCATTCACACCCGGAAAATCACGTAAGGCACGTGCCACAGCTTCGGTAATCACCGGCATGAAGGTAATTTTCTCACCATATTTCTTTTGGAACGCATCTTTTACCTTTGTGCGCCACAAAACAAGATTGGTCACATCGGCTTCAACAACACTGGTGACATGCGGTGATACTTGTTTCGACATCACCATGTGATCGGCAATGAGTTTGCGCATACGATCCATCTGTACAATATCATCACCGGCCGAAACAGACACATGTACCTTTGGCTGCTCTTTAGGTGCTGCTTGTGCCGGAGCTGACTCAACCGGCTTGACAGGGGCAGCAGGCGTAACAGCTTTAGCACCTGAAGTGCGATTTTCGAGATAGCTTAAAATATCGTTTTTAGTCACCCGACCTCCTTTTCCCTTTCCTGAAATAGTTTCCAATTCCCGGGTAGAAATACCTTCTGATTCAGCAATGCTACGCACCAATGGCGAAAAGAAGCGATCGGATGTGATGTTAATGTTTTTTACATTCGAGTCAGAAGTGACCGGTGCCACTTTCTCCTCAGGCATTGCTGTCTGATTTGCTGCAGGTGCTTCATCACCATCCCCGGCACCTTCCAGTAAAATCACTGCAACGGGCACCCCAACCGGTACTACATCATCTGTATTGTATTTAATTTCTTTCACTTTACCAGCCACCGGCGAAGGAATCTCAGAATCTACCTTATCTGTTGCAATTTCAAGAAGCAGGTCATCTTCCTGAATGGTATCTCCTTCCGAGACAAACCACTTGGTAATGGTAGCCTCTTCAACGCTTTCGCCCATTTTAGGCATTAAGATTTCAAATGTTGACATGTATTTTATTTTTATATATTCTCTATTAAAGCAGCGACAAGTATTATTATCACCTTTATTTAAATCAAATCTAAATTCAGTCCTAAAAACAATCTTTTTATCAAAAATGTTTCATATCATCAGAATAATATTAAACACCAACTATTGTCTGTTTAAACAATCAGCCTGAATAAAAGTTTGATACTTTTTTGAAGATTATCGTAAATAATTGATTTACTAAGTCGCAAAAATATAAACGGAAACTTTTCGGCGTTGATCCCTCTCCCGTTCTCCCAATTTTGGCCATCACTGCACCGGATGACTAAACAGTTTGTGCTTGATCATTGGGTAAAAATGGAATGTTACTTAAGAGGCTATTTAACTTCGAATTAACAACTGATTCGGTCATTTCTGTTTTAGCCGTCAAAATTTTTCGTTGATTGATACTGAAACCCTCTGCTTGCTTACAAATGGCAATCAAATTCCGGATTTTTGGTAGTTTGAATCCTTTTAACTTATTTTGACACAATGCTGCGTGGGAAACAGCATTTCCAAATGTTTTATGCGAAAAAAAACACAGTAGTTAGGCTGGCTCATTTTTAATTAAATATGAGACCGGTATGCACTGCTACTAAACCTTAATAATTCATACATGAGAACAAAACATTTCTTGCCCGTTATTGTGGCAACAGCCATTGGAGTTGGTGCTTGTCAAACGGCTCCAAAACAAACCAGACAGGTTGTTAAGCCTGTGTTTTCAGCAGCAGACATGGATTTAACCATGCAGCCTGGCGAAAACTTTTACCAATATGCCAATGGCGGTTGGATGACACAGAATCCACTGCCTGATGCCAAAAGCCGTTATGGTAGTTTCGATAAACTGGGTGAAGAGAATCGGGAAAATGTAAAAAAAGTGATTGAAAAGGCTGCTGCTGAAAAAGGAGCACCTGGCACTATCAGCCAAAAAATCGGTGATTTCTTTGCTGCCGGTATGGATTCGGCTGCCGTTGAAAAAGCGGGTATCACGCCTATTCAACCTTTATTGGACGAAATCAGCAACATCAGTAAGCGCGAAGAATTAGTAACTGTCATCAGCTCCTTGCAGCGTAAACAATTTGCGCCTGTTTTCCATTTTTTCAGTTCTGCGGATCAGAAAAACAGCGATATGACTATTGCCGGTATTTACCAAAGTGGATTAGGGATGCCCGATCGTGATTACTATCTGGACGACAGTGAGCGTTCTGTGAAATTGCGTGAGGCCTATCATACTTATATGACGACTTTGTTTAGTCTGATTGGTAACGCTGAAGATGATGCTGCTAAAATGACAGAGACCATTATGGCCTTTGAAACAAAACTGGCGGAAGCCTCTAATACACGTATGGAAAACCGTGATCCACACAAAACCTATAACAAGACAGATGTGGCAGGTTTAGTGAAAATGGCCCCTGAATTTCCATGGAACCAATACTTAGCAGGTATTCATGTACCAGCTCCCGGAGATGTCAATGTGTATCAACCACATTTCTTAGGTGAAATAGCAAAGTTGTACCAATCTGAATCATTGGAGACTTGGAAAACATTCCTAACCGCTGTTGTAGTGCGTGAATCAGCTTCTTACCTAAGTAGTAGTTTTGTAGATGCTAACTTCGACTTTTATGGCAAAGCCCTATCGGGTAAAAAAGCCCAGGAGCCACGTTGGAAACGTGTACTTGGTGCAACCAGTGGTGCCTTAGGTGAAGCTGTTGGTCAATTATATGTGGCTGATTTCTTCCCACCTCAAGCAAAGGTGCGCATGGAAACGTTGGTTGAGAACTTACGCATCGCCTTTGGTCAGCGTGTGGATCAATTGGAGTGGATGAGTGCCGAAACGAAACAAGCCGCCCATGAAAAACTGACCACTATTAACGTAAAAATTGGGTATCCTAACAAATGGCGCGATTATAGTGATTTGACCATTACGGCAGAATCCTATGTGACCAATATAATGGCCAGCAATGAATTTGATTTCGCCTTCGACATGTCTAAATTAGGGAAAGCGGTTGATAAAGAAGAGTGGCACATGACACCGCAAACGGTAAATGCGTATTACAGTCCGGTAGCGAATGAGATTGTATTCCCGGCCGCTATATTACAACCTCCTTTCTTTTATTTAGATGGTGACGATGCTGTTAACTATGGTGCCATTGGTGTGGTGATTGGTCACGAAATGACGCATGGTTTTGATGATAAAGGACGTTACTACGATAAAGAAGGTAACCTGAATGACTGGTGGACGGCTGAGGATACTAAATTATTCGAAGAGCGTACGCAAGTGTTGGTAGATCAGTTCAACGCCATTGAAGTATTACCGGGTACTTTTGCCAACGGTGAATATTCATTGGGTGAAAACATTGCTGACCTGGGCGGATTATGCATTTCTTACCAGGCTTACTGTAATTCTTTAAAAGGTAAAGCGCAACCTGAGAAAATTGATGGCTTCACAGCTGATCAACGCTTCGTACTGGGTTATTCACGCGTTTGGGCTCAAAATATTCGTGAAAAAGAAATCTTGCGCCTGACCAAAGAAGATGTACACTCTTTAGGTGTCAACCGGGTGAACGGTCCACTTCCAAACGTTCAAATGTTTTATGATGCCTTTAATTTAGATGCTTCAAGTGCTTTATACATTGCACCGGATAAGCGTGCTATTATTTGGTAGAAAGTATTTTATTGAGATATTTAAAATCCCGCTTCTGGCGGGATTTTTTTGTATCTGTATTTCATTCCCCAAACTCTTCCATAAAAGACATATGCCTCAGCTAAAGGGATGTTTATTTCCAGAATCATATTGGTTTTGACAGTATTGCATGTAAAAACCTCACTTGTAGTGATTGTTTTCATAGGCCTGAAAGCAATGACATTCAGTAAAAAAATCTTGAGTTTTTAACAGACTGAAAGTCTGAAACAAATTAAATAAAACGAATTGTTTCACCCCTTCTACCTTGCCCAATAATTTCCTTTTGGAATCCACCAATTTATTTCTTAACTTTTAATTACTAATGTTGAATAGTATTAAACCCGGAACCAGTGCTTGTTTCCGGAGGGTATGGGCACCATCTTCACTCCTTGCTGACTGATTTTTGACAGTTGGAAACCATTCTGTATGAAAAAATGAGCTTATCCAACCGTCGAGAATCGTCCTCGATCCTTATAGATACATTTTCTACTTCAGAAAGGCTTCCTTTTTGGGTATAGATCGTTTTCCAGTCAATAGGAATATCCCTCTACCGAAATAGGATGATTCCAATCGGCAGAAATTGAATCTATACGAAAAACAGGTTCAATTCTACTGTCGGAAAACCATCTATAAGAAAAAGAAGTCTGTTTCCGGCGGTCAGAAATGAATCTATACCGAAACAGAATTTCTGAAAATAAAGGCGATCAACGGATCCCCAACATATACAAATCTCTAAAATGCAAAATTATGATTGAAAGTATTAATTTCTCATTGTTATCCAATGAATTACTATTCACCTTAGTGCAACGTTGTCAGTCCTTTTACCAGGAAGTTGACACTGAACAATTACCTCTGAAGTTGTTTTGTGATAAGGTAGATACACATTTTCAGGCCTTCGGTAAAACGTTTGAGCGCGAAAATTCCAGCCCTTACACTGCTCTTAAAGCTCAGAAAGACAGTGAACGGGATGAGGCTTTTATTGGTCTGCGCAATTATGTGGAAGCCTTTACCCACCGGCAGAATGAAAATTGCCGCCAGCCCGCAACCGACGTCCTGAGGGTTATTAAACGCTACGGTTGGAGTGCCTGGAATGTGGGGTATCAAAAAGAAACCGCTATCCTCAATAATCTGATTGAAGAATTGCAAACGAAATACGGTGTACAGATAGAAGCCTTGCAGGCCACCCAATGGCTCGAGGAATTGAAAACGGCTCAACAAACATTTGAAGCCATTAAGAAAGAAAGTGTGAGTCAGGCCACTGATTTACCTACTTTAACTGAAACCAGGCCCAAACTGGAAGAAGCCATGCGCTCCCTGCTGAGCATGACTGAATTATTGAACCAGGCTGATGCCAATGAGACATTTGAACAACTCATTCCCCATCTCAATGCGCTCATTTCGCAAACGATGGCTACTGCTAAGGCCTCTGCCACACGTCGTAAAAATCAGGAAATTGAAACACCGGAACAGAATTAGCAACCAACGCGAATAGCAAATATGTAGATATGTCAGAGAAAAGGGTGCCCCATGCCGGAAGCACCCTTTTCATTACAATAATAGGTCTACCTGTCACATGATCAATCCACCATACTTGAAAACCTTTTTCCTTTTCTTGGCGACTCTGCGTCTTGGCGGTTTGTATATCTCCTGTAATCGCAATTGACACAAATGATCACTTCAGATCATAATTTCAATATCCTCCTATTTTTAAAGCTAAAAGCATTCCGTAAGATCCAAAACTCTGATCCTATCGAAATATTCATGCAAAATTTCTTCCCCATCTGTTTTGATATCCCCCCGCCACACTATACTTTTACACGCTGCTTTTACAAAGCATTATTTTTACTTCCAAAATCATCAGTATCATGAAACGAACCATGAAGGATTTTCTTATGTGAGAGTCTGATCATTCATGGCCAGTTCCATCTGACTATAAAAGGATAAATTTTAACAGATGAAGAAACTAGCTCCTAAAGAGTTCCTTAAGGAAGCAATGGGTACACCGGTTATTGATGTGCGATCACCCGGTGAATTTGAGGAGGGACACATTCCGAATGCCATTAATATGCCCCTTTTCACCAATGAAGAGCGAGCTATTGTTGGCACCCTCTACAAACGAACGGGTAAAGATGCTGCTGTATTAAAAGGATTAGAAATCGTTGGGCCTAAAATGGTTGATTTTGCCCGCCAGGCTGGTGAAATTGCCATTGACAAGCAACTGCTGGTGCATTGTTGGCGGGGTGGTATGCGCTCTGAATCCATGGCCTGGCTATTTGAAAGAACAGGCCTTCAATGTGGCTTATTGATTGGTGGTTATAAAGGATATCGAAATCATTTGATGGAGCAAATGGAGTCTATTCAGAACTTAATTGTGATTGAAGGGCATACGGGCAGTGGCAAGACGGAAATATTATCTGCACTGGCTGCCAGGGGCGAACAAATCATTGATCTGGAAGGATTAGCTTGTCATCGCGGCTCCGCATTTGGAGGCATTGGTCAAGCACCGCAACCCACTACCCAACAGTTTCAAAATGATCTATACCAGGCATTTTCTGTTTTGCAACCCGAATTACCCATTTGGGTCGAAGGTGAAAGTAAGACCATTGGTAAAGTCTATTTGCCGGATCCTTTTTGGCATGCGATGAATCAAAGTCGCGTTATTGAAATTGAAGTGCCGCTGAAAGCCAGAGTCAGCCGGTTAGTAGATGATTATGCCGGTTTGAATGCGGATGCCATGAAGCAATCGATTAGTCGCTTGGAGCGACGCCTGGGTAACAAACGTATGACGGAGATTTTGGAATACTACCAAAATCAAAACTTCCACAAAGTAGCTGAACTCTTGTTGGAATATTACGATAAAACATATCAACATAGCACTGAGACATACCGGGAGCAGTATGAAGTCTTGAACCTTGCCGACGGCAATGCCCAAACGAATGCAGCTTTACTGATAAAACAAAATCAACACTAATTCAATATAACCATGAAACATCAAAAAAACGATATAATCACACCTGAAAATGTTTGTTTAACTCAATACTCACATGGTGCCGGTTGTGGCTGTAAAATATCGCCTAAAGTGCTGCAAAATATTTTGGCACAAACCAAAACAGAAGTGATCGATCCTAAATTATTGGTGGGCAATGGGACTTTAGATGATGCGGCTGTATATGCCATTGATGATGAAAAAGTGCTCATCTCAACCACCGATTTCTTCATGCCCATTGTTGATAATCCACTGGATTTTGGAGGTATTGCTTCGGTCAATGCCATCAGTGACATTTACGCCATGGGTGGTCAACCTTTAATGGCGGTGGCGATTTTGGTATGGCCGGTGAACACCCTTTCGGAAGAAATTGCCGGACAGGTGTTAGAAGGTGCTAAACGGGCTTGTGCACAGGCGGGTATTGCCATTGCCGGCGGCCACAGCATTGACGGACCGGAACCTATTTTTGGGTTGGCAGTGACAGGTATTGCGTCGCGTGATCAAGTTAAGAAAAACTCATCAGCTACCGCCGGTTGCGAACTTTTTCTGACTAAAGCGTTAGGTGTAGGTATATTATCCACCGCACAGAAAAAAGGTTTGCTCAAGCCTGAAGATTTAGATACCGCGCGTAACTCTATGCTGACATTAAATAAAATAGGTCAGGATCTGGGGAAACTGTCGGGTGTTAAAGCCATGACAGATGTGACTGGATTTGGATTGTTGGGCCACCTCGTTGAATTGTGCGAAGGAAGTGATCTTTCTGCACGCATTCAAACAAACAAGGTTCCCACCATATCAGGCCTGGATTATTACATGGAACATAAAACCTTCCCAGGTGGTACCTTCCGTAATTTCGATAGCTACGGCCATAAAGTATCACCTCTCTCCGATGATCAAAAACACCTGCTGTGTGATCCGCAAACAAGTGGTGGTTTATTGGTAGCTGTGGATCCTGCAGAGCGTGAAGCATTCATGGAAATAGCAGGGCAGTACAACCTGGAATTGGAGTCTTTTGGCGTATTGGAAGCAGCTGGTGAGCATGTGGTAAATGTTGAGGAGTAAGCCAGTGGTATAAATCGTATTTTATAATACTTATCAATTCTTTCATGAAATCCTCCATAGTGCAATCTGCCAACCAAAGTGCGAACCACCTAATTGCAATAGCGTTAAGAACAATGGAATGGAGGCGATTAGAAAGAAAATTTGTTTGAGCGGAGCGAGTTCTTTTCTTTCCGCCGTAATGGAATCGTTTAGCGTATATTGCAATTGAGTGGCGGCCTTTTTGGTTTACTTTTTTTGGCTGTAGAAAAAAAGTAATCCCGGTTCACCGGGAGAGCACTTATATGAAAAGAGTTGATTATGTGTTGTAGAAGTTCAAATTGTGAAAAAGAACATATAAAAATAAATACCATTATTCACTGTTTGTAGCACTAGGTATTATTATAAAAAAGCCTGAGAACAACACATTCTCAGGCTTTATCAGTCATTTAATCCGGTCAGTGAAATAATTAATCATTACTAATTACTTTCTCACCACCAACCTAAACACTTTCATTTTTCCACCAGCGCTGCATTCAACCAGGTAAATACCCTGATTCAAATCCATCACCTTCACTCCTTTTCGGGCCTCTTCATGCCCCACCTTTTTAATGAGTTGTCCCAGGTGATTATAAATGGAAACCTTACCCTCCACACCATTAATAAAGAAGCGATCCGCTGTTGGGTTTGGATACAAAGCTACTTTTTGCAATTCCGGATGTTTCAAGGCAGTTATTACAGCAAATGTCACATTCACATCATGATTCTCCGCAATACTCTCGATCGTATAGGAAGATTTACCTTCGCCGGCATCTACTAAATCGTTCGGGTCAACAGGCCCATTATCCGTAACGGTAGAGATCTCAAATCCCGGATCAGGTGTGATGATTAACTCAAAATCTTTCCCTTCAACAACAATGTTCTCATTAGGTTTATCTACACTGCCATTCTCTCCCACAGTGACATTAACCGAATATTCAAGAGCATATTCTACCACTATTATATGATCCTTACTAATGTTTGTCAAGGCATACGTGTTACTCTCATTGATTTCCTCACTTATATCTCCACCATTATCGGTGGCTACTTTTCGGCCATAACCGTCATCGGGAGTTAACACGATATCCAATGCTCCATTGAACAACACATTCGTTGGAACACTGGGAACGATGGTTCCTGCTCCGGTAGCAGAAGGTGTAATGGTGTAATACAGCGTTTCTATGGCACCAATATCAACAATCTCTTTTACTACGCGCGGATTATCTTCAAAATCAGTTGCAGGTAAACCTGTTGTGGTGGGATCACCGGCATTGAGACCGGGCGCCTCTAATCCGAATCCCCAATCAGAATTCACCAATTCATCCAACTGCGTTTCATTAGTGGCTAAACCTGCGAAAGTGGTTGGCTGATAAAACATAGGACCAGTGGCATTAACAGCATCTAATCCAATATTGGTATCCGATTCGCCGGGTGTATAATCCTGAATGGCACAATAAGATAGATATTCCACTTTGGAAGCAGGATGAAATTGGTTCGCTACCCCAAAAAAGGTCTGTGTATTTCCCCATAAAAAAGTATTCAATATGGCAAGGGTTGGTCCTTGCGGTGTATTGTCTGCCCCATCATCAATAGCAATTCCGGTCCCTACTTCATAACAGTGATTATTAACAACTGTACAATTCACCACTTCTCCGCCTTCCTGCAAGTGAATACCACCACTTTCACCCTCTTGGTTTGCATCTGGCACTTCGTTATTGGCCACCAAGCAACTCATTATTTCACCGCCATTGAGAATGAAGATTCCACCTCCTTTATTTTTAGCCTGGTTATTTCCCATGGCACAATTAATAAACTGCGGTATTTTACTTTCCGGATCAGTTAAACTATGCTCAGTATATACTCCACCGCCGTTAAATCCCTGGTTGGAGTGAATAATGCAATTGGTAAATACGCCGCCTAAATTGACATATACACCGCCACCTTTGCCTTCCTCATCTGTTTCATCTTCCTGAGCTATGTTTGTTTCAATGGTGCAATCTTCAAAAGTACCGCCTTTATAAGTATAAACGCCGCCCCCATTTTCAGCATAATTGTCAACTATGTAGCACTCTCGGAACACCCCACCAAAACGCGCATGAATACCACCTCCCCGGCCGTGTGGGGCAATTCCGTTTTCGGCATAACCTTGTGTGATCACAAAACCTTCCAGGATAGCCGTATCATCTGTTCCATCTTCAGCAAAAACGACATGAAACGAGTTATTCAACGGATCG
>JAEINY010000173.1 GCA_016342595.1 Marinilabiliaceae bacterium | reverse complement strand
TGCGGGAAAACCGCACGTACGGTTTGACGAGGGGATGGGGGAGTATTTGTGCTCCCACCATTCTACTCTACTGGTTACTTTTTTTTGTACGAAGTGTCTTTTTGTAAATGCGATCGTCCTGCTGATTTTTATGATGATAACGATTAGCTCAGATATTTCTATAGGAATCCAATATAAGCGTCTTAATAATCTTAAAAATCAGCGTCTAAATACAATTTGTTAATCCTGGTCACTTTTCACTCTTGCTTTTACATCAGGTAATTGAAGATGAATCCGACAATGACAATACCCGATGCTACAATACCTATAAAAATAGCGATCAATTGCCATTTCAATACCTTTTTTAAAATGATGATCTCCGGCAAGGAGAGGGCGATGACCGACATCATGAAGGCCATGGCCGTACCCAGCGAAACGCCTTTTTCAATTAAGACACTGACGATGGGAATAATACCGGCTGCATTGGAATACATGGGGATACCGATTAAAATGGCCAGGGGCACACCGTACCAGCTATCCTTGCCCAGGAGTGCGCCCAGGAAATCTTCCGGTACATATCCGTGAGCACCGGCCCCAATGGCAATACCCAGAATGATATATATCCATATTTTTCCTACAATCTCTTTGACGGACGTAAATCCACTTTGCACCCGCTCCTGAAACGAAGGCTTTTCTTCTTCGTTCTGCTGTTGGTTCGATTTTACCTGGTACACCCATTCAGCCACGTATTTCTCCAGTTTAAGTTTCCCAATGAGCCAGCCGGCCCCAATGGCAATGGTTAAGCCTGTGCCCACATAAATCAAGGCAACTTTCCAACCAAACAGCCCAACTAATAATACCAAAGCCACCTCGTTAATCATCGGTGCTGCGATTAAAAAGGAGAGGGTCACGCCCAATGGAATTCCCGCTTCTACAAAACCCAGGAAAAGCGGAATGGCCGAACAGGAACAAAATGGGGTGACAATGCCTAACAGTGAAGCCAGTACGTTACCGGTAAACAGCGATTTGCCTTCCAGCATTTGCCGTGTTTTGTCCGGTGAGAAATAGGTGCGTATAATGCCCACGCCAAATATAATCAGAACCAGTAACAGCAATACTTTGGGCACTTCGTAGATGAAGAATCGAAGGGTTTCTGTCAAGTGTTGCCCCTTGGTCATTCCAACCACGTCATCTACAATAAAGTCCGAAAGTGCCTGCAGATTCAGATAAAAATAAACCCACAGGGGTAACAAAATGATCGGGATTAACCAACCGTTCATGCTTTTATTGATAGCAATAACTTTTTCTCTCATGTTGCATGCTTATGGTGTCAATAACACGACACTATGATTTCAAAATCTAAAAGAATAAGATGATAATGTAGTAGATGCCGACTCCGATAAAGAGAATGGCGACTACTCGTCGGAACCAAATTTCGAAGTTCTTCATCTTATTGTACAGGTTACCTATGGAACCGATACTAAAGGCCAGGAGCCAGGCAAAAATGATCACCGGAATACCTGTTGCCAGTGCAAAAACCAATGGTAGGTAAAGTCCACCGGCACTACTGACCGTCATGGGTATGAGCATACCAAAATACAACACCCCGCTGTAGGGACAAAAGGCCAGTGCAAACACAATGCCCAATAACAATACACCCCAGAAGCCTTTGTTCGATCGGGATTCCATTTTTTCGGTGAAAGAACCGAAACCAGGAATGTTGAGCTTGATAATGCCCAGCATCACTAAACCGATGATGATCAGTAGAGGTCCCAGAACTTTCTCGCCCCATTCTTGCAGAACTCCCGAGAAATCAAATTGACTGGCTGTGAAAAAGAAAATCAAGCCAATGCTCGTATAAGCAATCCCTCTACCTAAGGTGTAGATTAAGCCATTAACGAAAACTTTGCGTTGATTTTCGATATCCTTGCTGATATACCCAATGGCTGTTATATTGGTGGCCAATGGGCAGGGACTTATGGCTGTCATAAGTCCCAGAATTAATGCCGATAGCAATGGAAATTGAGAATTATCTAAGAAATTTTGTAATACTTCCATTGAGATTATATCAGTTCATCGATGGTGGCCTTGATTTTGCTTTTCAGCTTGTCCGGATTGGTGCGGGCATTTAAAAAAGCGTCATTGGTTAGGTTCATAACTTTGGTACCTTTTACAATAAGTAGTGATTGGCCGGTGATATTAAATTTTTCCGTTAATTCAGTTTCATTTTCACGGTTGATGGATTGCAAGGTGATTTTATCACCATAGAATTCCTGTAAGGCTTCTTTGGTCACCTTTTCAACTGCTTCACAGGTGGCACAACGTCGGGTCGCATGGAAGTAATAGGCAGTAACGTTTGCATTGGCAATGTTTTGTGCGTCGCTGTCAGTTGCTTCAGATTTGGAGCAACAAGTTGATTTTTCGCTCTTTGTTTTAGTACAACAGTCTGTTGATTCAGCATTGCTTTGTTTAGCTGTAGTACTGGTGCATTGAGTAAAGCTGAAGGCAGCACCTAACAGCAAAAGGATGATAATATTTTTCATTTCTTAGATTTTAGTATCAAGATGCAAGTATTAAAACACCAGACCAATGAACTCACAGTCGCTGAGCTTTTAAGCATCTACAAGTGTTTTTACTTTTATCAGGATGGATGGATTCATTCTTTATTTTACTAATAGTTTTTTCATCTCCTCCGCTGAAGGTACTTTCCCTTTAACCACGACTTGTCCGTCAATGACTAAAGCAGGGGTGGTCATCACACCAAATTGCATGATTTCCATGATGTCTTCCACTTTCGTAACGGTGGCATCAATACCATTTTGAGTCACGATTTCACGGGTTAAATTTTCAAGATTTTTGCACTTGGTGCAACCTGTTCCTAATACTTTAATGTCCATGTTCTGATAATTTAATTTGTTTCGTAGTTCGCAAAACAACGAACTAGATTGGTAAATTTTTTTATAACTCTAAGAGCCCTTTAAATAAGGACTTTGCTTCTTGCCAATTCTCTTTATTGATACAGTACTTAATGCGAGGTGCTTCAATTTCTCCCTGAATCAGGCCCGCTTCTTTTAATTCTTTTAAATGTTGCGATAAGGTGGATTTAGCTATGGGTAGTAACTCCGTGAGATCACCACTATAACAACAGGATTGATGAGCTAAGGTTTCCAATACAAAAATGCGTACCGGGTGTCCCAGCGCCTTTGCATAACGCGCCATTTTTTGTTGTTGAGGGGATATCGCTTCTTTAAACTTCATTGTTGTTCGTTAATTTGCGAACAAAGATAGTACTTAAATTGAGAGATGAAATAATTTTAGGAATGATGTTGGGTGTATTTTGTGCAGCAATTTGGATAAACTAAGAAAAAAGGGTGGGTTCATGTAGGGTAAATGTCATGGCAGATGTCTATTAATCATAGCTAAATTGACTTGTAATGAAAAGAATCATTTTTTATTTATTGCCCATTGTATTGTTCTCTTATTGTACTAAAGATACAGAGGAGACTGATTCGTCACCTGAACCAGTGAAGGAAAGCATGCGAAAGATTGACGGTCCTTACATTATGTATGAGGATGACAATATTGTTAATTACAAAACGAATGCGAAAGGTGAACTGGAATCGGCATTACTCTCCACCGATGATGTATTAGAGGTCTATGCAGCCAATAGAACTCCGGAATACTTTGAATTTAAGCTGATGACAGAGTTCACAGAAGTCCCGGCTATCACCAAGGATGGAGAACTGATATTGGCTATTTCCGACATAGAAGGTAATTACCATGCATTTACAAAACTATTGATCGGTAATGGTGTAACGGATGAAAATTTGAACTGGACATATGGTAAAAAGCATCTTGTTTTAGTGGGTGATATGGTGGATCGGGGCACTAATGTGACGCAGGTGTTATGGTTGATATATAAACTGGAAAAAGAAGCATTGGCAGCAGGAGGACAGGTTCACTTTATTCTGGGCAATCATGACATCATGTGTATGGCGGGTGACGATCGTTATGCAGCCTCCAAATACCTAATCATGGCCCGGCTGATGAATGTTTCCTATAAGGATCTGTACGGTATAAATGCCGAATTTGGCAGGTGGATGCGGACCAAACATGTGATTGAGAAAATTGATGATTATATTTTTGAGCATGGTGGTATTAGCCCCGATGTACTGCAATTAAATTTATCCATCCAGGAAATGAATGATAAAGTCAGACCCTATTATGGCTTGGAAGTGACGCAATCAGCTCCGACAGATGTCTTTCAATTGTCGAAAACGTCAGGATTGTATTGGTATCGGGGCTATGTAAAAGGTAAAGATGATGCCTACGAGAAAGCTACACAGGCAGAAGTAACATCCATATTAGACCGGTATCAGGCAAAAGCCATTATTGTTGGGCACTGTGTGGTTGATCAGATTGAAGCTGAATATAATGGTGGGGTGGTTACGGTGGATGTGGAGCAAGCGGACGGTGATAATTCCCGTCGGGCTTGTCAGGCGCTGCTCATTGAAGATGGCAAAATGTATCGAGTGAACGAGAATGCGGAGAGAGTAGCACTAAACTAATGCATGTTCTTCTTTCATATATTCAACGGGTGACTATGAAAGTCGGTACCTAGTGCTTCAAATTCTAAATTCAAGTAATTATTTTACTTTGCTTCCAATCAAATAAATTTTTTCTTTAAACCGCGAATTACGCGAATTAAACGAATTATTAAAATTTCTGGTAATTAACGTTTTCCGGCGGAAAACGAATTCGTGTAATTCGTTAAATTCGCGGTTCCATTAAAGAAAACTGCGAAGCAGTTGATATAGTGTAATTAGGTGTTTCATATATCAGTAGGTTGCACCATTAATAAATACTTAAACTTGCAATTTGTAGCACTAGGCACCCGTTGAATATTTTAGGTTGTCAACTTAATGACAAAGAACTTCATATTATTTTGCTGATGATCTGATTAAGATTGAAAGGAATACTTATTCTCCCTCAATAATCATTGGGCTTTTCATAATACGCTCCGATAAGTCCTCCAATTTATGATGCCATTTGTTCGCAAAGAGTACGATTTGTGGATTTTTCATGCCATCGGCAATGCGATAAATAATCGAATGCATACTATTGAGGACAAATTCTTCACTGTCATCAATCACCAGCATTTTTATTTTTGTCATGGGTACCCCATTTATATTGACTAACTCAGTCAGACGTCTGGGGGTACAGATCAGCACATCCAACCCTTCATAAATCATATCCTTTTGGTATTGCAATATACCTTTATCAAAAGCCACAAAAGTGCGCAGTTTGGTACGTTTGCCCAACAATTCAAATTGTTCTTCCAATTCAAATGCTTTCTCTTTAGAGGAAACAATGACGATGGCACGTGGGGCCTCCTCAAAAGGTGTCTTCAATTGTTGAATCACGCCCATGACCAGGGCAGATGATTTACCAGCCCCCTCTGGTGCGACGACAATAAGATCCGCTCCAGACTTAATTTTAGGGATGCAGGTGCGTTGTATGTCTTTGAATTCCTGATTGAAACCGGCATTGATAATACCGGAAGCCAATTCAGGAGTGAATTTTTTAAGTTTCATGAATGGCATTTTAGCTTTCCAGTGTGCAAAGATACTAATATTTTAAGGAAGCTAATTGATAACGCCGGATGCGATTGTCTTTTTCTCTTTGAGTAATTACTTGTTCGAACAGCTTTTTATTAGAAAATATTATTCTACTTTCGTGATATATAAATTTAATATTATAATCAACAGTGATGAAAATGAATAAAGTATTGTTTGTGAGTGTGATGTTGCTATGTTTATCTGCTATCAGTATTGCTCAAAATGAGATAGGATTTGAAAAATCCTTATTATATGTGGATGAAATTGGGAAAATAAGTGATTCCTATTGTGATTATGATATTGCCCCCACAAATCCCGTATTAAAAGGTTTCGATATAAGGTCGAATTTTGTACCCGGTAGTTATTACACATTGGATGGGGAAGCAGTCACAGGTTACATAGAGTACAATTATAATGGTTACAAATTTGCGTATAAGAAGAGCCTTGATGAAAAGAAATATCAAGTTATCAGAGCGGATGTGTTAAAGAGTTTTGCCATAGGGCGGGATTCCTTTGTGATGGTTGATGATTTTCGTGTTGAACGTAGGTTAATAACTCGGTTAATGAGAAATCCAGAATTTGCCCTATACCTGGGTCAAGTAAAGGAGTATCATTTTTATGAACATGATCAGAACGGAGATAAAACATTACTCTTTCGCAAAGATGAAAGTAAGAAGATACAAATGGTACCCGGTAAACCAGAAAAACAGAAAGTCGCACTGGAGCCTGTTGTGCAGGATATGAAATGGCTGAAAAGTGTTCTGGGAACTGAAGGTTTTGAAACCAAAGATAGACTTCATCTGGTAAAGCAGATGCAATATACTGAATGCCTTAAAAATAATGAGTCGGTGTACTATGATGATTATCGAAATGTGCTGAGTAGTGCATCCGGTCATGCATTTAGAACAGATATTTTAAAACAGGAGGGTGAATTCTGGCATTTGGCCTGGTTAAACAGCAATGGCGATACACTTGTAACAGGACGTTTTTCCAAGCTGGTTCCCTTAAAGAAAGAAGGGATTGGAAAATGGTTTTATCCAAATGGAGAAATGCGTAAGATGGCTTCTCATGTGGATGGTCGCCAGATGGGTTTTGAACGTCGTTTTTTTGAAAATGGTCAGGTACAATATGACATGGCTATTGTACCTGAGAAACAAATGAGCCAATATGTGACCTGGTTGAAAAAGAATGCGTATTTCAAAGGCGATTACTCCAATGAACCTCAGTTTGATCAGTATTTGGAAGAGATAAAGGATGATGAATTGCTTACTGTAACCTACCTGAATGTATATGATAAAGAAGGTAAAAGCTTATTGGATAAGGCCGGAAATGGTAAAGAGACAGTGTATGATGATGTGATGAAACGAACCATTAACCGAACTTACAAATCTAATAAGTTGGTCAGTTCTTATTACAAAGATGGAAAAGGCAGACTGGTGTATCAATATGCATCCACACCTGCAGTATTTGGAAAAAATAAGAAATTTAAAGAAGAGACTTATAGTAAGTTTAAATACCCGATTCAATCCGTATCGCAGGGACATCAAGGACTAAACCTGGTTCGTTTGGAATTAAACGACAAAGGAGATGTTACAAACGTGGATATGGTTAAGTCTGTAGATGCAGAAATTTCGCAAGCTCTTGAACAGCATTTTAAGGAATGGAGTAAGAAATTGGATATGAAAGCAGCTAAAAATGGGAAGAAAAAGGTCGCATCAGAAATAGTTGTGCCTGTATTATTTACCCTTGACGGTTTTAATGATTCTAAAAATCCATGGCATAATACTTACATGTATCAGCAGCATTACATGAAAATGATTCAAATTCAGAATATGGGTTCATATCAACCGATGACGTTCTAATGACTGCTTTTTTTAAAAAAAATTCAACAAGAAACGCCTCATATGAGGCGTTTCTTGTTTTAGACTCTTATCTGTCTCATAACATAAGAGCATTCATTTTTCCTGCATAAATAATATTCCTCCAATTCATTTTTGACTTTTTAAAGATTTAGGAGGGACAAAATCATATTACCTATTCGTGATATCTAATATTGTTACTCATTCTTTCAATAAGGGATTTGTATAACCATTAGAATTGCTTTTGGAAGCCAAATTAAGATGTGGTAGTGAATCAATTAAAAGATTTTCTGGAATTTAAAATAAAAATGCCGTAAATTGAATGGAGGTATCAGGTAATTTTCTTGTTTTTAGGCGCTATAAATCACCATTAAACTCATCTGATTATAAATAATATGGATAATTCTCATCTCAGTACGCAATCACCATCTGTTCTGATTGAAAAGGAAAAGCCATCTATCAGTCCGAACGCCTCGATAGCTTCATCCAGTCGGAATGGAAAAATGGCCTCCAGTGAACTGAGTTTTTGTGAGGATGCGACTTTGAATCGCTTGTTCAACAAACTGCTTAGCGAATTTAGCGAAGTTGAAGATCAGTATAAGTCAATTACACACCGTTTATATGATCATCAACAAGAAGGCGATTTGACAAAAGGCCGGTTATTGAATGAAACATTAAGTGCCTTAAACCAATTGAAAGAGACGGAGCAAGGAAAACGGTTGAGCACTTTTTGGCGGATACTTCTTCATGAAGATCAATTTGGTCAACTGATTGAAACAGATGGTGACACAGTGGTGAATAAGGAAACGCAAATATCACATGCAGATAAAAACCATATTATTCGATTACTTCATTCTGCTGCCCGAAAAATATTGGATAAAAATGGTGCATTGGCTGATAAATTGAGCCGGGAAATTGTAGCCAGAGACCAGGCGGAGTTGAAGCAAACCCGGGGGCTCATCACCACAATCCGTCAGCTTTGTTTGCGCCATGTAGCGAGAAAGCCTGGAAAAGAGGTTTATATGGTACTGGAAGGGGCACCATTTATATATTTGCCCATGGATCGTAAGCTGGCCAAAAGATGGGAAATACAATCGCTTTCAGTTAACCTTCAACACAATGATTTGGCAATTCAGGACCTGAAAGAATTGGCATTTATCACGAAAAAAGAAGTGATTGACAAAACTGTTTTAGTGAGAAATGTTTGGGAGGTAATGGGGTATCAATCAGAAGTCACCCTTAAAGAGGTTGTGGATGCCAAAGCTATCTCCAATGGATTATCAGAGCTATTGGGATATGTTAACTTGCTGTCTGGCTGGGATAGGCATCGTGTGAACGCCAAGGCAGTTGAATCAATTTTGTTTGATAAGGAAAATCAGAAATATCTGGAGTTACCACAAATTGTATTCGTTAAATAATTAGATATGGAACATCCAAAGGAAACGATCGCTCCTTATGCCAGGTCTATCACCAAATTATTGCAAGGAGCTGTTTTTGATGATCAGCGTGAATTATGGAATCAGTTATTGGAGTATCAGGAAGACGTAAAAAACTATTTCGAGAAAATTGGTTTACGCCTCATTATCGATCGGCGTGATGGCTATGCTTATCTGAAGCAGGTGGAAATTGATGAGAAGGGGAACACGCTGGGACTAATGCGTCGGATGCCGTTGACCTACGAGTTGACAGTGGTTTGTGTATTTTTACGAGAATGGTTAATGGAGTTTGAGCAAGATGAATTGCAGCGGGCTCGACTTATTATTTCACCCGGAACGTTTAGAGACCGGTTAAAGCTAATTTTTAATGAGCACGTCCATGATTGGAAGTTATTCAAAGATCTCAACCGGTATATGATGGAATGTGAAAAGATGGGATTCCTCAAACTTATTACTAATGATACCACTCATCCGGATGCCTGCCGATACGAAGTAAAACGTATCATCAAAGCGCGAATAACTAATCGTGAACTGGAACATTTTAAAAATCAGCTGCAAGATGAGCTTAAATCTATTTAGTACAAAGCCTGCAATGGCTGGATTCCGGTTGCATACTTTTGAAATATGGAACTGGGGGACGTTTGATAATCAGGTGTGGAGGATCGAAGCACACGGTGAAACATCGTTACTGACAGGTGCCAATGCGTCCGGTAAAACGACCATGGTGGATGGCTTACTTACTCTGCTGGTTCCGGAACGGCGCATGCGTTTTTACAATCAAACCGCCGGCACGAAGGGCGAACGTTCTGAAGAGAGTTATTTGACAGGTGAGTACGGTGAGGCCGATAATCCCCAGACCAATAGTGTTGAAATTAAACGTTTACGCAGTGATAAAGCTTCGACGCAGTCGGTGTTATTAGCTGTTTTTCAAAGTGAAGATGAATTTGTGACACTGGCTCAGGGACGTTGGTACAGCAATGATGAGTTAAAACGGACTTTTATTTTTGCAACCACCCGTTTGTCCATCGAAGCTGATTTTTCACCCTTTGATAACCAGGGTGTATGGAAACGGCGATTGCGTGATAAATATCCAAAAATAGGGGACACAGAGGTTGTATCACTGACTAACAGCCCTAAAGCGTATGGACAAATGATGCGTCAAGCTTTTGGGATGCGGTCTGCAAAAGCACACACTTTATTTAGTCAGACCATTGGATTGAAAGTTCTGGGAAACCTGGATGATTTTGTGCGCCGTCAGATGTTGGAAGAGCCTGATGTAGAAGTAGAATTTCAGAAACTAAGCGCTTTTTTTAAAACATTGTGTGATGCCCATTCAGCCATTGAGAAAGCTTGTGCACAAATTGAACTTTTGACGCCCATTAGTGCGAAAGCAGATGATTTGAAAAAGCTGAAAATTGATCTTCAGCAGCAGGAGAATAGCCTGTCGATCGTTCCACTGTGGTTTGCTAAAAAGCAAATACAAATCATCACCGAAGAAGAGAAGCAGGCCACTGTGAAAAAGCAGCAATTTGAGGATGCTGAATTTTTGCTTAACACTGAAATTGAGTCTTCATCTCAACAGGAACGTGATCTGGATCTACTCATTAAAAATGATCAGAAAGGACAGCAGATTACTTTACTGGAGCAGCAAATTAAATCCCTTAAGAATACGCAAAAAGAGCGTCAGGAGGAATTGGATAAGTATAACGCGCTTGCGGCTATCATAGGCCTTGAATCAAACCCTCAATCCCAGGCACAATTGGATTCTCAACAGCAAAAAGCGTTTCAGCTGAAAACTCAAAAAATTGCATGGTCAGGCGTAAATGAGCAGGAACGATTGGACTTATATGCTGAACAGCAAAAACATGAAGAACGATTGCAGGTTATTACCAAGGAAATGGATGAGCTTCAGCGTCACTCTCATAATATTACAGGAGGTCCAGCCAGAATCAGGCACGAGATAGTCACTCATTTGGGTATTAGTGAATCTGAATTACCTTTTATTGGGGAGCTCATTAAGGTTAAGGACGCTGAAGTGGAATGGGAAGTGGCCATTGAGAAGTTAATGCATCATTTCGCCTTGCGATTACTGGTGTCTGAAAAGCATTATGAACACGTCAACAAATATGTAAATGCACATGATTTAAAAGGAAAAATAGTGTATCATAAATATGAGGCCAGTTATATTTCAAATACTTCCCAACTCAACCAATCTCAACAGGCATTGATCTGTAAATTAGATTGTAAAGAGTCGTTCTATAAGGCTTGGATTGAAAAAGAGATCATGCGCTTGTATAATTATTCGTGTGTCGATACACTGGATGAGTTTCAGAATGTACCCAAGGCAATCATGAAAACGGGATTGATAAAGAACCATTCCCGACATGAAAAAGATGATCGCCCACAATTGCGCTCACGGCAACAATTCGTATTGGGATGGGATAATGAAAATAAAAAACAGGCTCTTCAAAAAGAGGTCACCGAGATGCAATCCAAGCTGTATCAACTTAATCAGTCACTGGACGAGCTCGTTGTGAGGAGGGAAGGCAGTGAAAAAGAGAATGAAGCACTTACCCGTTTTATGGATTTTTCCAGCTTTGCCCGGATTGATATGTCGGTTATCAATCATGATATTCAGAAAAATAACCAGCAATTACAAGACTTGCAGCAGGCCAACTTGCAGGTCAATGCCTTGAATACTCAGCGGGAAAAGCTACTTCAGCAATTGGATACAAAAAAGCAAGAATTGTATGAAGTAACAACTCAACGGATTAAACTGGAGAATCAAATAAGCCAGAAAAAGGAGAAGCTGGTGGAGGTGTCTGAAACGCTATCCGCTTATGCTGATCAGGATTTATCTAAGTCATTTAGCCGGTTAGAAGCAGCGTATGATCTGGAGAGAAGTTTTAGTTTAAAAAGTCTGGAGCGCACGCAAAAAAAAATATTGGATACTATTGGGAATGAAATAGAAAAACTGAAAGATCTCTTCCGGCAGGAATCGAGCCAGGCCGAGTCCATGATGCGGCTATTTACACAACCTGATAAATCCATCAGCGATCAGTTTGAAGATTGGCATACTGATACACAGCAACTGACGGTATGCGCTGATTGTATTGAGCAATATATAACCCTTTTAAAACGAATTAAAGATCAGGAGCTGATTGAACATCGTCAACAATTCAAAACCTTCCTCAATGAAGAGATGATCACCCGCATGACGGATTTTCAAATCGGGCTTCTTCAGCAGGAAGAAGATATTGAGATGAATATTAATACGCTGAACCAATCATTGGAAAAGATTAATTTCAAAAGTCATCCACCTACTTTTATTCGCTTGCATACTGTAAAAGATTATTCAACCAAGGTAAAAGCGTTTAAAACTGCACTGAACCAATGGAAGCCAAACTGGCAAGCCATAGGGCCTGATCAGGAAGAAGGTGTTTTGGAGGACAGCTTCCTGAAAATAAAAACTTTGTTAGAGGAATTAATGCAGGATGATAGTTATCGGAAAGAGGTGTTGGATGTACGAAACTGGTTGAAGTTTAAAGCCATTGAGTACCACCGTTCGGATCCATCCAAAATTCAACGTTCTTATACCGGAACTGCAAAGCTATCAGGTGGTGAAGGGGCTCAACTCACCTATACAATCTTGGGTTCGGCTATCGCTTATCAGTTTGGGATACATAATCAGGCTAATGCCGGGCATTCCTTTCGTTTTATTTGCGTTGATGAAGCATTTAGTAAGCAAGACGATGAGAAAGCCCGGTTCCTGATGGAGCTTTGTAAACAACTGGAATTACAACTCATGGTCGTTTCACCCGCCAAAGCTGAGGAAGTCGCCATTGTAGAACCATATATCGCCCGGGTGCATTTTGTACAACGTCGTAATAATAGAGAATCAGTGGTGTTGGATATGCCGATAAAGCAGTTGAAGGGGTGATGGCGCTTGTTGAATGCCGTGGTAATTCTTGTCAGGTTAAGTAATGTAAAATATATAGAATATCAATCAATTATCGTTGTTAACGATTATTGGGAAAAAGATTCTGCTATTCCGCAACGACTGATCGATATTAGTGGGGCAGTTAATTATGAAGGTTTTAGCATCTCGTAATAGGAAAAGATAGAAGTGTTCGGATTAAAACATTTCTTTCCAGCTCCCAGAATGAGTAAATTTTTCCGATATCTCTCCTATAGAAGATGTATTTAGGATGGTAATGAAATAACTTTTAAATCACAAATATCGTAAATGGACACTAATGAATCAGTCAACAGCTTCGCTGTTTCCCGTTTTGTTGTCCGCAAATTTTTCGAATTTAACTAATTAAAATCAGCTTTGCTGTTTGGTGTTTTTCGAAGGAAAACTAATTCGCTTAATTAGTGTAATTCGCGGACAAAGAAAAAATCGAATTGCGAAGTAATTTCTATTCCTATAATACAAGAATGATTTTTGGGGCTCAAAAGAATTATTTGGGGGAGCAATAAGTCTAAATAAATACTACAAGGTAATGCATGAAAGCATAACGTATCTGTTTTAACGCAAGGCTAATCTGGCTTTCCACGTTTCGTTTTGTGGTTTCCAATTCTTGGGCTATTTCGTCATTGGTTAAACCCTGTTGCCGGAGGAGGTAGATTTTTTTTCGTTGGGCAGGCATTTTTTCAACAATCATTTCAATTAAAAGTGCTTTTTCAAAAGCTATGTATTCATCTTCCGGGCTGTGGGAAAAAGTTGCAAAAACTTGTCTCTCAATGACCAATTTC
>JAEINY010000172.1 GCA_016342595.1 Marinilabiliaceae bacterium | reverse complement strand
ATTAATACACTGATTTATCTTTCCATTCATAATAGTTGTAGGTAGTTTATCGCAATAATTGTAGATTAGCTACATAGTTTTTAAGAAAAGCAAGTACGTCGATTATGACCTTTATCTGGATAGCTGTTATTTTACTGGGAGTGTTTGCCATTGTTGATTTGGTGATTGGTGTGACTAATGATGCAGTCAACTTTTTACAAGCTGCTATCGGGTCTAGAGTTGCTCGCCGACGAGCTATTTATTGGGTAGCCGCCGGTGGATTATTAATAGGTTGTCTTTTATCAGCCGGTATGATGGAAGTCGCCAGAAAAGGGGTTATTTATCCGTCGAGTTTTGATTTTACAGAGATCATGGTGGTTTTCCTGGCTGTCATGTTGACGGATATGATTTTGGTGGATAGTTTTAATACCCTGGGCTTTCCCACATCAACCACCATTGCTGTTGTTTTTGAGCTATTCGGTGGTGCCATGGCATTGTCATTGATCAAAAAAGGAGAGGCTAAGCTGGAAGGTATTGAAGTAGAGCAACTCATTAACACGGATCGGGCTTTTGTGATTTTGGCGGGTATTTTACTTTCTATCTTTTTGGCCTTTATTGTGGGGATCATTGTTCAATTCTTTACCCGCATCATATTTACCTTTCATTATAAACGCCGGTTTAAGTTTCTTTTCTCCTTTGTGGGAGGTTTAGCTATCACGGCCATTGTGTTTTTAATTGCAAAAAAAGTATTGGGTGGTGCGTCATTCGTTGATGACACCTGGTTATTCTACTTGAATAATTACCTGCCTGAAATACTAATGGGTGTATTTGCTCTTACTTCTTTTATTTTTCTCTTTCTGGGACTTTCATTTGATCTGGACATCCCGCGTATGGTGGTTATTTTCGGCACTTTTGCTTTGGCCATGTCTTTTGCAGCCAACGATTTGGTCAATTTCATCGGTTTACCATTAGCTGCATTGGAGAGTTTCAAGGTATTCCTTGGATCGGGTTTAGATGATCCCGGTAATTTACCCATGGATTTTTTAAATGACAATCTGCTTCGAAAAGATACACTTTCCGATAGTACTTATTTGATCATTTCGGGGGTAGCGGCTGCCATTATGACTGTGACATTGTTTTATTCAAAAAAAGCAAAAGGTGTCACCGAAACAGAAGTGTACCTTGGACGACAATCTTCCGGTTATGAACGCTTCGAGCCCTCCTATATGTCACGTGTGATTGTCCGGAACTTTTTATCTTTTCATACTTCATTGCTTAGCGTCTTACCTAAACCCATTGTTTCATTTTTTGATTCACGGTATCGCCGCACCGAAACGCCGGAGGGAGCTAAAACAGTAGATGGTGTCATTTTCTTTGATACTGTCAGAGCATCGGTCAATCTGGTGGTGGCCAGTGTGCTTATTTCCGTGGGAACTTATATGCGATTCCCCCTGTCAACAACACTGGTGGTGTTTATGGTGGCCATGGGATCATCTCTGGCCGATCAGGCCTGGGGGCGGGAGAGTGCTGTTTACCGTGTTTCCGGGGTATTGTCCATACTTGGGGGATGGTTCTTTACGGCTTGTATCGCCTTTATCGGTGCTTTTATTTTCACCTATGTTATATGGTATGGCGGATGGGTTGCCACGCTTATCTTGACTGTACTGGTTGGTTTCGCCTTGTATAAATCCACCAAATATTACCGGCGCAAACAAGAAGAACGAAAAGTATTACGCGAGGAATTTCAAGATGACTTTGTGAATAACCTTGATTACCTGAGAGACGAAGGCGGCGAACAAATTCGCCGTAATGTGCAGGAGAGTGCAAAAATCTATTTCCTCGCCGTGCAAGGATTCATCGATAATGATATAAGGCGCTTACACGAAGCTACCAATAAAGCCGATATTCTGGAGAAATATGCACGCAACGGGAAATCACAACTCTTCTTTTCCTTTACTAAAGTTTCAGAAGATGGCATTGATTCCGGTCATCATTTTGTACAGGCCTTTGATTATCTCACTGAGTTAATAGGGTGTCTTAAAAACCTATCTCAACCACTGTACGAACACCTTGAAAACCATCATAAAGGTGTGACAGCATCGCAACGAGACGATTTGCAAGTTTTGCTGGATGAAGTAACGGCCTACTTTAACCATTTTATTCACATTGAAAAGGAACAAAAGTTTGAACTCTTGCAAGAGATGGTCACAAAGCAGAACTTCTTACTGGGTTTTCTGGATGATCTTCGGAAGAATCAAATTAAACGCATCAAAAGCGGGGAAGGACGTACGCGGGTGAGTATATTATATATGGATGTGATTTCGGAAACTAAAAATATGCTGCTCTATTCGGTCAATTTACTGAAGGCTCATCGTGATTTCGTGGCTTCAACTCATCGGGCAACGCCTCCTGATCCGGATTTACCTTAATACCATCCCGTAAAAACACTAGATATAAGCATCGAATCCTTTGCCTTGGTGAACCTTTGTGAATTCCTTGGTCTTCGTTACAAACGAAATTGACGATTTTAGTGCTGTGTTGTTCAAAAACAAGTTTTGATAATCCATCAAATTGTTACACAGAGTTTCGGAGAAAAAATAAAAACAATAAGGGCACAGAGTATATTCATTAGTGAGGCGTTAAAAATTTTCTTCATTAAATTTAAAAGGCTCTGTGACCGTTTCCTTTGCCTAAACTTTGAGGACTCCGTGTAACACTTTTGTTAATAAACATACACAAATACAGTCAGGTTATTCCGCCACAATTCCTAAGTGCGCCTTTGTGGTTTATTAAACTTTTGACAAAAATACATGGATATCAAAGATAAGACACTAATCAACAGTGTTTCATCGAGCCTGTCTGTAATTGTTAACACAAAGTTATTCCTGTGTTAAGTAGAATGATAGCATCCACTTATTAAACTGTGTTCAAATTAGCCTAATTCATTCAGAAAATGAACGATAGGCACTTTATCCACTTAACACATCCTTAAAATTGAATTAATTCTCACTTATCGCCCCTGCCTTTGGAGTGCTCTACATTTGCCTCTGTAAAACAATTGATCTAAAGAGGAAAATGAAAAGACATTTCGTAACAATTCTGATTCTGGTTCTTGCAAGTCTTACACAGGGATATGCACAACAAGGAATATTGAAAGGAAAAATTACCGATAAAAAAACAGGTGAGGAGTTGGTGGGAGCAGCTATTGTGGTAGAAGGCACCACTACAGGTACCATTACTAATTTTATGGGCGACTTTGAGATGCCACCGCTGCAGGCTGGTACCTATACATTCAGATGTCAATACATCTCCTACGAACCACAAATAAAAGAAGGTATTGTGATTACAACCGATGGCGAAACCATCCTGAACTTTGAGATGGGTGAGTCGGAACTGGATCTGGAAGAGGTGACAGTGGTCGCAAAAGCCAACCGGGAATCGGAGAACTTTCTGATGATGGAGCAGAAAAAGGCCGCAGTGGGTAAAGAAAGCATCGGTGCCCGGCAGCTATCCATACAAGGGGTGTCAGACGCGGCCTCGGCAGCCACCAAAATAACAGGTATTACCAAACAAGAAGGCAATCAAACCCTCAATGTAAGAGGTTTGGGGGATCGATACAATACCACAACACTAAACGGATTACCCTTACCAGGCAACCATGCCGAATTTAAAAACATTGATCTGGAACTGTTCTCAACGGATATCATAGAGTACATCGGTGTGGAAAAAGTATTCTCTGCACCTCTTTATGCTGATGTGGCCGGAGCGAATGTAGACATCATCTCGAAGAAACAAAATGGAGATCCCTTTTTTCAGATTAAAGTCAAATCAAGTACTAACTCCAACCTGTCCAATGCCGATGAATTCCTGCTACAAGATGGACCTGGTTATTTGGGATGGAATAATTTCGATAAACCGGCTGATCTCAATGTGTATAGTTTTGAAAATGCCTGGGATCCCCAAACACAGAATAGTGTTCCTGCCATAGATATTGCCTTTAATGGCGGTACATCATTCAACATCGGAGAAGGCACGTTGAGCCTGTTTGCGACCGCCTCCTTCGACAATGAATATGGATACAGCGAACGCCTGCAACGCCGTGTGAATGGGAGTGATGATAACCGCATGGATCTCACCGGTGAAGCGTTTAACTATCACACGCAAACCACAGGTCTGATAAACCTGAATTATTCAAAAAAGAATACAGAACTATTCCTAAACTCAATGGTACTGCATTCGTCGGCACAGGATTTAAAACAATTTAATGGATACATCATTGATGTGGTTGGAGATCCTTCACAGGAGGAAGCCTTTCTTCGTCGCTCTGATTTTGAGAGAAATCTGGTCCTGGTGAATCAACTACTGGGTAAACATACCCTGAATAATGCCTGGAACCTCGATTGGGGATTGGCTAATAACACAGTCACAAATGTATTACCGGATCGTCGCAATAATATACTGGTTCAGCAAGCCAATGGCGTGTATTATCCGTCAACGAATGATAATGCCAATAACCACCGCTACTTTCATGAACTGGATGAACGCGAACTGGCAGCCAACATACAGTTATCAAAAAACTTTGGAGAAGGCCCGGCACAAGATGACCGATACAGAGGGAAGTTGACCTTCGGTTATTCGGGGCGAATTAAGTCCCGTGATTTTGAAGCTTATCAATACAACCATAGCCTGGATAAATCAAGGGTTCAAGTCATTGATCCAGCCAACATAGATGCGTATTTCAATAATGATAGGTTGCAGGATGGCTATTTCCAGTTACACACATTCTTCGGGAATCTGAATATCCCCTCTTCTTACAATGGAACCCTCATCAATCACGCAGCCTTTGCATCTTTGGAGTATGCATTAACACCAAAATTGCTGGCAGTATTAGGGATGCGTTATGAAAATGTCTATCAGGATATCGCATACAAAACATCACTGAAGAACGGGGATAATTCATTTACTGAAAACAATGTTTTTCCAAGCCTCTCACTCAAGTATACACTCAATGACAAAACCAACCTGCGGTTCTCGTCAAGTATGAGTTACACCTTGCCTCAATTTAAAGAAACGGCTCCTTTCTTGTTCGAAGGCATTACCGAGGCCACCGAAGGAAACCCTTATCTCTATCCCTCCAAAGTATACAATGCTGAAATAAAATGGGAGCTGTTTCCGCAAATGGGTCAACTTATTTCAGTAGCAGCCTTTGGAAAGTACATCTCCGATCCGATTAATAAATTTGTAAAAGCATCGGCATCCAATGACTTTACTTATGCCAATACCGGCGATTGGGGCTATGTGATCGGAAGTGAAATGGCGTTTAAAAAGCCATTGCTGGTAGCTGGCAATAACAAAGTAGTGGCCAACGCCAATCTTTCCCTGATGATGACCCGGCAGGAGCTCAATAATGAAAAAGTAAACCTCGAGTCCAATGGTAGCATAAACGCCTCCTTTGGTAAGGAAATAGAGGAACTACAAGGCGCGGCACCCGTTTTAGCAAATGCGGGATTAAGTTACATCCGCAGTTGGAACGATAGTAAAAATAGCATCACTTCCACATTGGTTTACGGGTATACCTCTGATCGATTAAACCTGATTGGTTATGCCGGCCTCGGCAACCAGGTGGATAAACAGATCAGTAACCTGGATTTGGTTATCAAGAGCAAAATTAAAAATATCGGCATCGATTTTTCGGCCATGAATTTGCTCAACCCAAACATTGACCGGGTTCAGGAAAATGCAACGAAGGACCACCTTGTTCTCCGTTACAAGCGCGGGGTTAAATTCTCATTCGGACTATCCTATACATTTTAAAAATACTATTCAACTACATTAAATTATCTGAAATGAAAAAGTTACTTTTATCAATGGTGGCTATCTCAGCCTTAATCTTCACAAGCTGTAGCAAAGATGATGATGAAAAAGGAAATACCTTTGAAGTCGATCCATTTAACTTTAAAGGAACCATTCCTGTGGGTGATAACATCGTACTCGATCCATCCACTACCTACAAATTAAGCGGAGAACTACGAGTTGACAAGGGTGGAAAATTAACCATCCCGGCCGGTACAGTCATTGAAGCTACTGCACCTACTACCGACAATCCCAACGTGCGCTACATTGCGGTTGCCCAGGGTGGTCAAATCCTGATTAACGGTACTAAAGAGGCCCCGGTGGTGATGACTGCGGAGCTAAAAAAGTCAAGCGCATGGGGCGGTTTGGTGATTTGTGGAAATGCCCCTACCAATAAAGGCGGCAGCAATGGGGCCACCGCTTCAGCTGAAGTGTCCGGATTAACTTATGGTGGATCTCAAGCGGATGACAATTCAGGAGTAATTAATTATTTGCGTCTGGAGTACACCGGATACAAATACACCGACAAAAAAGAATTCAATGGCTTATCTCTTTTCGGGGTTGGCAGGGGCACGAAAATCGAATATGTGAGCTCCTATAAAGGTGGTGACGATGGCGTTGAGTTCTTTGGCGGTACTGTTAATGGTAAATACCTGGTATCTATTGATAGTGAAGATGACGGCATCGACTTCGCTGACGGATGGGTGGGTACCGGTGAATTCTGGTATGTGAAAGACGCTGTTAAATCCGGTATCGAAGGTTCCAACAATGGAGATAAAGGCGATGCCGATTATCCGATGACCACTGCCACACTGAAAAACATGACAATTATCGGAATGGGGGAGAAACCATGGTATTTGAAAGAAGGCGCCGGTAAACAAACCATCGACAATGTGGTAATTGGCGGTTTGAAAGCCAACAAGGCACAAGCCTATTTCTATGCAGATATTACTGAAAAAGACAAAGCTGCCAACGATCGCATAGCGGCCGGAGACATCACGATCACGAACGTGGCATTCATAGATATGGGTGAAGGGAATGACCTTAAGTCCTCTGCCGGCATCACCTTCACAGAAAATGCAAATGCAAGCGGTGCTGGTAATGGTAAAGATGCGCCTGATTGGGCAAACGGATGGGCAGTGCCTCAATAACAAAGTATTGATAGAGTGAATGAAAAGCCTCGCACATGCGGGGCTTATTTTTTTTATCCTTTTCTATTCTTCATTTATAGAAATAGAAGAATAAGGCTTTATCTTGTTATGCGGTCATGGTAGGGCGTTAGTCCTATGTCATCAATAATCTTCAGAAAGCGGGGATCATCGCGCAGAATATCAAAATCGGGATGGGTAGCAATCAGGTTAAAATACACATAAACGCGGTTTTTTTGTTTCATATTTTCCTGAAGCCAGAAAATGGCTTCCTCTTTGTTCCCCAGTATGACATTCCACCAGGCAATGTAAAAGGGATGACCATTCAGCCCCTGAACGGGAACCGGGTTGTTTTTATTCACATTTATCATCCATAAAAATAATCCGTCTATGCCGTCTTTCGTATAGGCCTTCCTCAATTCAATCCCATGTTGTTCTGCTTCCGGATAGGGTTTAAGAATGGTCTGAAGCATCTGTACTGCTTTTTCTCCTTCGCCCAATTTGGTATAGTTGAGCACGAACAACCATTCGTTATCATTAAAACCGGGTTTCAGATCTTGCGCTAACAGACAGGCTTCGATAGCCAGATCATTTTTTTCTTCGAAATAGTAGATCCAGGCGTTTAACGTTTGCACGACCCAAAAGTAAGGTTCCAATTCTAAGGCGCGGTTGATGTGTAGGCGTGCCTCCGTAATTGGCCCGGTAATCATTAAATATTGGGCATACCATTGGCGGGCAGTCGCAAAATTCGGATTTAAGCGGATGGAGGTCTCTAATTCCATTCCTCCAGGTATTAACTGACGTTGGCCCCATATATAGAAAGCGCCCAGTACGGCATGCGCCTCCGCACATTCCGGATCAATCTCCAATGCTTTCATGCTGAGTTCCCGTGCCTTGAGAAATCCTTCGCCCATAGGCAACCAGCCCCAGGCTGACAGATTAAACCAGGCATTGGCCAGTCCGGCGTATGCTTCAGCAAAGTTTTCATCTTCGGCAATCGCCTTTTCATAATACTGGATGCAGTTGGTCACATCCGCTTTATTAAAGTCAAACCGCTGTTCGCTATTGGCCTTATGAAGTAAGAAGCGGCCTTGTAAATAATAATCGTAAGCGGCAGCATTCAGGGTAGGAATTTTCTCAATCAGCCGAATCTCTGTTTCTGAAAGAACCACTTTTACTTTGGAAGCTACCTGTAATGCAATCTCAGCCTGAACACCAATGATGTCATTCAGTTCCCTATCGAATTGAGCCGACCACAAATGATTATCACGATGCGCTTCGATGAGCTGTACACTGATTCGGACTTTGTTGTCATAGGTACGCACACTCCCTTCCAGCACATATTTAACATTCAGTTCGCGCGCAATTTCACGCGCTGAATGGTTGCTTTTTTCAAAACGATCGGCCGAAGTACGGGAGACGACTCTCAACGGCGTGATCCAATAGAGATCATTTAAAATATCTTCCCGTATACCTTCGGCAAAATATTGATTATGGGGATTATCGCTGAGGTTTTTAAAAGGTAGAACGGCAATTGATAAATGCTTATTATCTGGACTATATGCTTTTTGTAGAAAACTATCGTCTATAAAAAAGAAGTAAGATAACCAGCCAAGTGCTACTACAACTACTAAAATTACGGAAATAATGAAAACTTTTCCACGAGTCAACTTTTTCCTTTGATGGGTTGATGTTTGGATATTGTTAGGAGAGTGTTTGGATACAATATTACTTTTTCTGAGTTCCCCCGGAGAAACGGTATAGTGCTTTTTAAATACTTTATTGAAATAACTCGGACTGTTATACCCTACTTTATAGGCTATTTCAGAAACGGTTGCTTCATCATTTTCTAAAAGTTCTTTGGCTTGTGACAGCCTTTTTTCGGTTATCAGTTCACTGGCCGGTTTACCAATCAGCTTGATTAGTTTTCGATGTAACATAGATCGGCTAATTCCCGCTGCTTTGGCCAATTCTTCCACCGAAAACTGTTCGTTATCAATATTGTCATCTATAATCTGATTGATAAGGACCAGAAATTTATCATCCGATGAGAGGGGCTCTTTCATGAGTAATCCATTAGTCACTGAGGCTGTTATAGTAAATCATGTTGAATCAGTGAGACACATCAAAATATAACCATCGGCCTAAAATGTCAAGAGTAAATGTAGTCTATTCTCAAACCTGATGTGGGAACCTACCGGGGGCCTTGTAGTAAATGCATGTTGTATAAGACTACGCTGAAAATTTAGCGTAGTCATGGATTAGTCATAGCCAGGGAAATGCTATACCAAATGATACTTAACTCCGATTTGTTCAATGGATAATCGGGAGTTGGGTAATAAATCAGCTGGGCATTTACCATAATGCTGTTTTGTCATATAACGTTTACAGCTACTCCATTTGGTTACATCAGCTTCACAAAACTGGAGGCGATAGGATTTTGCAGTCATCGCTTTGTTTTCCAGAATGCCATTGAAGATAGGACATTGGCTTGAACCAGGACAATTATTTTCCATTGCTAGTCATATAAATAAGTAGAGTATTGCATTAATTTGGAATAAAATTATTAAAACAATCCCTATCATTCAGTATCATAAATGCTGAATTGTGACCAATCACAAGTTTTTATTGATTAACTCTATAGTATCAATTCTTCTAATGAGAGTATTTTATGGGATGACCTGTTTGTCTATGAACTTCATTTTAACACACCTGATTCTGATTAGTTAATATGCCTTAACGAATCATTGACAGGATGGATCCCTTGAATGACCTGCTCATGAAATGGAGGAGCGGGCGAACTGCTACCCACGGCAAGCCATGCAAAACAAACGGCAGCGAACCCTTCCAAACCAGGGCGAAATGTTCACGAATGCCGGCGAAGTACCATCAACCACAGCGAACACCATCCAAACCGGGTAAGGGTGCGTTTTGCTCCGGTCAAGTACCTTTTCGCTCTGGCAGAAGACCTTTTCGCTGGGGTAATGCCGCCTTTCGCTGTGGCCTGAAGCCTCCCGCTCTTGTCAACCACCGGTTCGCTGCCGTGGGAAGCTGTTTGCCGGTGTTAGCTTGTAAACCGCTACGTTTTCATCCATTCCGCAATCGTTTTTTAAGACAGCATATAGGTTCTGAGTACTTTTAGCGCCGTTCAGATCAATAACCGGTGACGTATTCGGGTTTTCTCAAAAATGGCATGATAGCACTGGATCACAGGCCATCGATTGCCTTCAAATGGGCCTCTATCCACTTTCTATCAACGGTGATGGTCGTTGTAAGACTTTTTTCTTCTTTGGAATCGTTACTGAAGTTTAGCCTGGTTAATCATGGGTTTCGTGATAATTTATTGGAATTGGTTTAATTCACCTGGAACCCAAACTGCCTGGCTATATTTGAAGCGGTTTCTAAATTTATTACAGTTTTCTTTATTTTGTTAGCTGAAGGGTCTAGTATTAGACTAAAAGCATTTGTAAATGCAGCTTCCTGCAAGTCACAGTTACTAAAAATAGCCTCCATAAAACTGCAATTTGTAAATATTGCGTTTCGCAGATTACAATTGGTAAACCGTATTCCGTTACAATTGCATCTTTCTACAATCATCTTCCTTAAATTTAGTTCTATGAATTCGGCATATTGTAAATCACTGTCATAGAAATTTGCAGAAAATGCAAAATTAGCTCTGCTGATACCAATTCCAATTAATTTACAGCCCTTGAATAGGCAGTCTCTGATTTGTGCAGATGCCAAATTTGAATTAGCAAGATTACAATTTATAAAGGTGGTGTTAAAAAATTTGGCATTGGAAAAACTCAAATTGGAGAAATCACAGTTTTCAAATGTACAATCATAAAACTCTTTATCTATGAAATTCTCCGATGTAACCGTTATTGATTCAAATACTTTATCTGTAACTACTATCATGATTTAAATATCTACCGGAAATAATATTGTATAAAATTATATTATAGGCATTGTATTCAATCACTGTCTCTAAAGATGAATTCCTTCGGTGTGAACCTTTTTATAGATCGGCGTATCTATAAATTGTTTGTACCACTCTTCTTTGCTATAGATATAAAGTGACAATGATTGCCCTGATTTCAGCTCCACTTGATAGCATGCATTGAGGTATTGATGTTCCAGGCTAATATCTACCTTACCAGGTGTTAATACATAGACCTGTGGTTCCTCCTTGAAGTCCTCTTCAGGAGGAAATAAAAGTATGACCTCTGCATAGGGATCCAATGACTGTATATGCTCCGTAACAAGTTTTGAGAGATCTGTTAGTTGTTTGCTCATGGGGCAAAAATACAATTTACACGGATGAAAACGCTTTGAGGAGTCGTTTTAAATTGGATTAGTTATTTGAAAGATCAGCGAGGATGAAGGGCTTTATCGACGCATGGATCAAGGGAGCTTTAATAGAGGAAAGCGGACGCTGATTTATAGGATGCTTATGATTCAGGCAAAAGCTATGGAAGCAGTATGACTTGTTGACGTTTCCCGGAGACTCACGCATGCCCCGTTAAAAGCGATGCTCACCTAATGACATCAGGCTTTTACCAGTCACCTGATGATAACAACACTTTTTATCTATCGAAAATTGCTCTTGCAAAGCAAGTGGTTTTGTTCAGATAATAAGCGCCTTAGCTTCAGGTGATCGATTGAGCCTTAAATGGAATTATTTAATTCCAGTTTAATTTTACGAAATTTTTTATAGTTTAGTAAAAAACTAAATAATACTAAGATATGAATAAGCAAGAATTAGTTTCAGCTATCGCTGAAAAAGCAGGTATTTCTAAAGTAGATGCTGAAAAAGCAGTAAATGCATTTGTTGAGGTATCAAAAGAAACTCTGGCTAAAAAAGAAAGCATCCAACTAATTGGATTTGGTACATTTTCAGTTTCAGAACGTTCCGCAAGAACAGGCCGGAACCCACAAACAGGCAAAGAAATTCAGATAGCAGCCAAGAATGTTGCTAAATTCAAAGCGGGTAAAGCTTTAGATGAAAGTGTAAATTAAGAATTTTGATTTAGTTTAATAAAAAAGGTTATCCCTTGGGGTAACCTTTTTTTTGTGTAGTAGTTAAGACTTGATCTGAAAGGGTATTTTAATAGTATGTGTTTGCTGAGACTTTTTAATTCAACTTAAACAAGCCTAATTTGTATAACTCGTAAACTATTAAAGCTTCATGTTTCGCATCATCAGCCCCTCTGTGGAGTTCATCATATTTTATAGTCGGAAAGAAGTGCTCCCAGGCTTCCTCTACTGTCGGCCATTTATAATTGTTATAGCCGTAATTGTTAGGTAACCTGCAGATGTCGGTAGCCAATAACATTGGACAAGGCAAATCTTTTATTCGTAGACCCCTATCCGACAAAAAACCAAAATCAAACTGCTTGTTATAAGCTGTGCAACCTAACGGATATTGATCAAGTATCTGTTGAACTTTCGCCAATACTTCTGTGGCAGGAGGCGCATCTCTTACTTCTTCAGGAGTAAGGTCGGAGTTACGAAATATCCATCCCATTGGCTTTTCACGATGTTTGGCAGAGAGTATATCCTCTTTAAGCAAGGAATCGAATATTATTTCCGTATACCCGGTTTCCAGACATAGCTCTACAATACCTATTTCTACGATGCTTCCTCCTTGATCCAGAAAGCCTGTCGTTTCAATATCTAATACAAGAATCTTACTCATTTTCATCCGATGTTTAAAATTTCTAATTTTAAAATTAGTAAATCTTATGTAACTACATCTAAGATACCAGATAAAATCGGTTGTTTTTGTAAAATTGTTTGTTTTCTTATCGGAATATGCAAATGGAATGTTGGCCGAAAATATCTAAATCAGATGTGTATGGATGGTATAATAACTCTCTGTAAACCGCGCTTTATGCTTTTTGCCTCAGCGTGCTACTATATAACTCTTTTTTATCCACAGATTACACAGATTAGCACGGATAACTATCGGGCCACAAAGATTGTTTCGCTCAACCGAGGTATACATCATTCAATTATAAAATATTAATTTGTGAACTAGCTACTAGGTGCTTCGCACCGTATAGAAGGCCTATTTATTGGCAGCAGTTTTTATTATTCTCAATAGTATTTTTCAATTCCTCCAAATCCTTTAATCTGTTTATTTTCTTTCGTCTTGTCGATGAAGTTATTTAATCGCTTTTCAAATTCATCAGGTCTTTTTCTTGCACTGTTAATGTAGGCAATTCGGATTCGTTTATAGGGCTCTGAGAAATTTTGATAATTCTCCCAAACACCCTTATCCGATTGTAACCGCTTTATGATGTCTTCTGGAAAAACGAATTCTTGTTGAATTAATTTTGAAACTTCGTCCTTAATTGTATTGTGAATCAAGTTGTTTTCTAATAGCCTTTTCAAACGTTCTATATTCGGCTGTGAGAAAGAAGAGTTTTTTCTTCGTTTACAAAATCTTTGGATAGTAGTTTCTTCATCTAATGATTTCACTGTACTATCAATCCACCCAAAACAAAGTGCTTCTTCAACTGCGTCATTATATATGATTCGTTTTTTACCTGTCTTTTTTAATGGATATTCTAACCAAATATCATCCTTAGTCTCAAAATTGTCTTCGAGCCATTCTCTCCAATTCTGTCTTTCTGTAAAATATTTGGTTTCCATTTTCTTCATTTCTCAAATTGCTGCAACAACGGCCTTCCGCACCGTA
>JAEINY010000002.1 GCA_016342595.1 Marinilabiliaceae bacterium | reverse complement strand
ACTTACTTCACCAACGTCACTTCATTGATAATTTCAGTACCACGCGTAATCGCTTTCTCATTCATTGGAATCAAGTGATGGTGACGCTCAGGAAGAGATTTCTTCAATCCCTTGATAACGTTTTCCATCTCCACGATTGGACGCACTTTCAGGTAACCACCCAATACGATCATGTTAAAGGTCTTGGCTGATTTCAGGCGAGTCGCCTCTTCGGTGGCATCGATGCGGTAAATATTGATATCGGTACGTTCCGGATGACGGGAAATTCCATTGCCATCATAAATCAATGTACCACCAGGTTTCACATCCGCTTCAAATTTATCCATTGACTGCTGATTCAGGATAATAGCTGTATCGAACTCGTGCAATACCGGCGAGCTGATGCGACTGTCACTTAAAATAACAGTTACATTGGCAGTTCCACCGCGCATTTCAGGACCGTAAGAAGGCATCCAGCTTACTTCCATGTCTTGCATCACACCTGAGTAGGCCAGGATCTTACCCATAGAAAGTACACCTTGTCCTCCAAATCCGGCTATAATGATTTCTTCTTTCATTGTTTTAAATTTTCTAATTAAAATTCACCGTTTTACAAGAAGACTATTCGTCTTTCATATCACCCAATGGATAATAAGGGAACATGTTCTCTTCCATCCATTTATTTGACTGAACAGGTGTCATTTTCCACCCGGAGCTACAAGTCGCCACCACTTCCACCAATTGAGTGCCTTTACCGGCTCTTTGGTTTTCGAAGGCTTTGCGCAAGGCTTTCTTCGTTTTACGCACGGCTGCAGGTGTATGAGCGGCCTGACGGGTCACAAAAGAAGTACCTGGCAATTGCGCTAACAATTCGGTAATTTTAATGGGCAGACCATCATGCTTGGCATCACGTCCAAAGGGACAAGTAGCTGCTTTCATACCCTCCAGGGTCGTCGGCGCCATCTGGCCACCGGTCATCCCATAAATACCGTTGTTGATAAACACCATCACGATGTTCTCACCGCGGTTACAAGCATGAATCGTTTCAGCTGTACCAATAGCTGCTAAATCACCATCTCCTTGATACGAGAATACAACCTTCTCAGGTAACAGACGCTTCACTGCAGTTGCTAAAGCAGGTGCACGACCGTGAGCTGCTTCCTGCCAATCAATTTCCAGGTAATTGTAAGCTAACACAGAACATCCCACCGGAGCAATCCCGATAGTATCTTCCTGAATACCCATTTCATCAATTACCTCTGCAATTAATTTATGCACAGTACCATGGGTACACCCCGGACAGTAGTGCATTACATTATCAGTTAGAACCTCTGATTTTTTATAAATCAGGTTCTCTGGTTTTATAATATCATTTATTTCAGCCATGACTTATTCTCCGATGAAATTTTTCTCGAGCGCTTCCACGATTTCACCAGGCGAAGGAATAGCACCTCCGTAGCGTCCGAAATGTTCAACTTTTACTTTTCCATTCACTGCCAAACGCACATCTTCCACCATCTGACCGGCACTCATCTCCACAGACAAGACCCCTTTCACCTGGCTGGAGAAAGCGTCAATCTCTTTGGATGGGAACGGGAACAAGGTAATAGGACGTAACATACCTACTTTTATACCTTTTTCACGTGCCAACTCAATTGATTTTTGACAGATACGAGCACTGGAACCATAGGCTACCAACAAATAGTCAGCATCGTCGCACATGATGGTTTCATAACGCACTTCGTTCTCCTGAATAGTTTTATATTTGGCTTGTAATTTATTATTGAATTCTTCCTGACGGGAAGCTTCCAATTCTAATGAAGTGATGATATTACGCCCACGGTCCGCTTTTTTACCTAAAGTCGCCCAGGGATGCATTTCTTCAATCTCTTCGTTGGTCCAGCGAGGTTTATACTCTTTCAGCTCCACTTTTTCCATCATCTGGCCAATCACACCATCCGAAAGAATCATCGCCGGGGTGCGGTATTTGAATGCCAAATCGAAAGATAATTCTACAAAATCAGCCATTTCCTGTACCGAAGCAGGTGCCAATACGATCATTTTATAATCGCCATGACCACCCCCTTTTACGGATTGGAAATAATCGGACTGAGCAGGCTGGATCGTACCCAGACCTGGTCCTCCCCTCACTACGTTCACTATCACACAAGGTAATTCAGCACCTGCCAAATAAGTAATACCTTCCTGCATCAAACTGATACCAGGACTGGAAGAAGAGGTAAATACGCGTTTGCCGCAACCGGCACCCCCGTACAACATGTTAATCGAAGCTGTTTCACTCTCCGCCTGCAAAACCACCATACCAGTTGTTTCCCAAGGCTTCTCGTTCATGAGGGTCTCCATTATCTCCGACTGCGGTGTAATAGGATATCCAAAGTATCCGTCTACTCCACAACGAATGGCAGCTTCCGCTATCGCCTCATTCCCTTTAATTAATTTGAGTTCTCTCATTGTTGTGACTAATTTCCTTTATTCCGGTTATACTTTAAGCTTTAGCTTGTGCCTTGACACGATAAACAGTGATACATGTATCAGGACATACAATACCACAGTTGGCACATCCGATACAGGCATCGGGGTTGGCCATATGGGCATAATGATATCCTTTGCCGTTTACCTCAGCGGCTAATTGAATTACCTTTGTGGGACAAGCCTCCACACAAACGCCGCAGCCTTTGCATTTAACCGTATCAACCACAATTGCACCTTTTGCTTTTGCCATATCATTGAGTCTTTAAAAGATGTTACGAATTTATACAATACACTTCAAACACCACATGACCACAGTCACTATTCAGTTGTTTATAAAGTATATAAATAAGCTTACAATTTATCACCAAACACTTACCTACGAGTGGTGTTCCTGAAACGCTCTTAAGCGTGTTTCCAATTCTGTGAATCGCTCTTTACTTGTTTGAGATACACATGCCCGCAAGCCCTCCTGATGACTACCAGTCTTACCAAGTGTAATGGCACTGATCCCATAATACATCAGCTCTCCGAGCAATTGCCCACCGGTCATGCCCGGATAACGAATGGTAAAATAGAAACCATCCGCCAAGGGCTCATCCATGTCTTTATCATAGATGAGTTCAAAGCCATATTTAAGAAACAACGCTTTCATCAGATGTCCCCGCTCTTTATACTCTTCAAGATCAGCCAGAAAATTGTAATCACCATCACAAGCCGCTTTGAAAATAGCAGCCAGTGCATATTGAGCGGAGTGACAGGTGCCGGATGACAATGCATACAAAATACGCGTTACCAATACCTGACCATACTTACCAACTCCAAATCGTTTCTCCAAATTTGGATAAAAACGGTGATACAATTTATCAGAAATACATGCCATGCCCGTCCGCTGTCCGGCATAGCTAAATGCTTTAGAGCTGGATATCATCAATACATAGTTATCGGTATATTTCCCTACACTGGCCTGGTAAGGTGCTTCAAATGGCTGAGACAAATCTTTACGGAAATCCATGGCAAAGTAGGCCAAATCTTCGAAAACGATTACATCATACTGAGTCGCCAGTTCACCAATTATCTGCAATTCCTCTTCATTAAAACACACCCAGCTTGGGTTGTTCGGATTGGAATAAATCACAGACGAAATATGACCTTGGCTAAAATAGCTTTCCAGTTTTGCCCTCAAAGCTTTTCCTCGGTATTCATATACATCGAACGACTCATAATTGTACCCTAACACAGCCAACTGTTGCTTTTGCACCGGAAAACCGGGATCAATAAACAAGATGGTATCTTTCTTTTCATCCAACTGACCAGCCACTAAAAAATTAGCATACGATCCTTGCATGGATCCTACTGTAGGGATACACCCTTCGGGGGATACATCCAAATCGATGAAAGCTTTCACAAAACGACTAGCCTCTTTTTTCAAGGGCTTGATACCTTCCAGCATGGGATAATCAGAGGCCACCCCTTTTCGCAAAGCTTCAATCTCCGCATCCGTTCCTACTTGTGAAGGTTTTAATCCCGGCACACCCATCTCCATGCGGATGAACTTCTCCCCGCACTCTTCTTCAATATCATTTACGATGGATACAACCTCCCGAATGGTTGCTTCATTTAAATCACTGATTTGAAATTTCTTCAACACACCATCAACAATAGCTGCCGGCATGGGAGTTGTTACATTGGTCGTCTTCATGAATACCTTTTTTCAAAATCTATTCCGTTCCATAAATATTCCTGGCCAAACGGAAATAAAAAAGGTGGTAACGAATACCACCTAATAATTATCTATATACTATTAAAATCCAAACTCGTTAATGAGTCGGTTCACCCAGTTGCTAATTCGTACGTCCGTTTGATCAGGCTGGCTATCCTCATCGATAGGCAAACCCATAAACTGACCGTCGCGCAAACCTTCAGACTCCTCAAAGGTGTAACCTTCGGTGGAGCAAAAACCAACCACATTAGCTTTCTGCGCTTCCAGCCGCTCATACACCCATCCGATGGCATCCCCAAAGTGATGTGGGTAGGTTAACTGATCACCTAAGCCAAAAATAGCAGTTGTTTTACCTTTCCAGTTCACATCTTTCAATTTAGTTGCAAACACATCCCAATCATTGGCTGTATGCTCCGTATCCCAATTGGTTTTCCCAATGGTAGAAACACCAAAAATAAGTTTATCAAAACGCGCCAATTCACTGGCTTCACAGCCCTTAACCGGAATCAATTCAACACGATCAGCACCAAAAATTTCAGCTATTTTTTGAGCTACTTTTTCAACACTCCCTTTTTCCGGGCCATAAAAAACACCAATTTGAGCCATAGGATTATATTTTTTAGATCTAATTTCTATTTAATTCAAATATGCCTTTTTTAACTGACATATGCAACCAAACCGGCTGCCTGATATCATTTCTTAGCACCTGCTACGGCTAACAATACACCCAACACAACACCCAGTAAAGCAGCAAACAAAACGCGATATTCCATGGGCAGTAAAAAGGTTATAGTATGTGCCGGAATCCAAAAAAACGGAATGGTTTTTTTAAACACGAAATTCCATTGCATTGACCAATCCATCTCTTTTAAAATGGTGGCAAACTGGATGCGACGCACCAGGGCCACTACTTTGCCTTCGTTCTGGAAGATATGCGTATCTGTGATGCGGTGTAGCGTCATCATCACCGGTGCATACACCAGGTTCATCACGGCACTAATACAAAAAGCTACAAAAAACTTGGTGGATGAAAATGACCCTGTCATGGATTGAATAGCGCCTTCAATTCCCATTTTCTCAAGAAAAATAGGCACCCCTGTGGCAAATACTACAATGGCAATTTTTATGGTGACACCCAATACGCCCCAAATAATAACCCTGGGGATAATCCCAAAATTATCAGCCCTATACCCACCCGTCTTGATTCGCAAACCAATCACTTCACCTAAAGTGGCCAGAATTCCGAATTTAACAAAACTCATCAACAAAGGATTCGTTTTATTAACGTGCTCATACCCTTCAAATACTGTATCGAAAATAAAAAATGGCAGAAAAAACAGAATTACTCCAACAATAAAAAACAGGTCGTTTCTCTTCATCTGTTAAATTTTCAGGTGAGCTTCCCGATTTATTTGAAAACAACTCAACCCTTTGTTAAAAATACGTTTCAATTCGATTAAGTATCTCTATAAAATCAAGTCAACACAACAGCTTACCCCTGATACTTCATCGCTTTTACAGCTATTCAAATTATAAATCATCTCTTTTTGTTGAAAATTTCAGATAAACCGTAGAAAAACCATCTCCAACTCTATGTTTATTCAACATTATCAAGCACTACAAGCAATTTCAATTTGATAGCCAGAACAAAAATATAAAGCTTTCGGGCATTTAAAAGCTTTTTGTTTATGATTTTAATCAACTTTTGGAAATTCTTTTTTTTCATTCAGCGGCTGACGAAAGAAGTTACCTTAGCAGCCGGCCGATTAATACTATTTAAATATCAAATGCGATAGCTATCCCATGCGCTGGTATAATGCCGATACATAATCAAAGGGCGTTTAGAAGTGAAACGCACTAAAGGCGCATTTTGATTAGTAAACGGCATAATACAAAAGAGCCGGCCCCAAAAGGAACCGGCTCAGTTGAACGATCAATTATTACCTATGCTATTTTTCAATCCGAATACGGGCATCCACAGCAACAATTTTATCACCTTCGCCCAACAGTGGATTGATATCCATTTCTTTTATCTCTACCGCATGACGTAACATGGTGGAAAGACGCACTATGATATCGGCGTATTTCTCTTCATTGATACCCTGCTGGCCTCTCACGCCACGAATAATTTCATAGCCATTCAAGCTACGGATCATACCTAATGCTTCCGGCTTAGTCAATGGGGCCAATCCGGATGCTACATCTTTCAACACCTCCACGAATATACCGCCTAACCCACACAATACCATGTGTCCAAAACCAGGTTCATATTTAGCCCCGATAAACAATTCACGTCCACTTAACATGGGTTGAATCATCACACCGGTCGCATCTTCAATTTTCATCATACGGGCAAATTCACTGCGCAATTGCGTTTCATCCGACACATTCAATACCACACCACCTACATCTGATTTATGCACCGGTCCAACCACTTTCATCACCACCGGATATTCGGTTTCTTTCGTACACTTCACCAATTCATCAGCTGAATCGGCTACGAATTCCTTCACACGTGGTACACCAGCCGCATCCAATAAGGACTGAACGACCTCAGGTCGCACATAACCATCTTCCTCAGCTTCGATAATGCGACGTACCTCAGCCACATCAACACCATCCATCACCATCTCACCCTCAACCGGAGCAGGCGTATTAAAAACCTTGGTCAACGCATGACCCAACTGCACCTCATCCGGCAGGTTAATATTTCCTTTTGACAAGAAATAATTAATTTCCTCACCCGCATTCACAACAGATGGCAACACCGGAAAGATCGGCTTCTTGCAACTGCGCATCTTTTCGTGCAACACGTCCATCACTTCCTGAATAGGGAATAAACCAGGGCTTCCAAAGATCACTGCCATGGCATCGATGTTGTCAAAATCGTTGTCACACGCATCAATGATATCCCCCAACTGTTCGGCTGTTCCGGTGGCCAAAAAGTCGATTGGATTTGACACACTGGAACCTGCGAACAATTTCTCTAATAAAGCATCCGCTTTGGGCCCTTCAATATGTGGAACTTCTAAACCACCATTAGACAGTGCATCGGTCAACATCACGGCCGGCCCACCCGCATGCGTGATGACTGCAATATTTTTACCCTTCAATTCCTTCGCCATAAATACGGCGCCTACATTGGCCAGCTCTTCACGACCGTAACACCGCACAATACCTGCCTTCTGAAACAAGGCATCAACTGCCAAATCACTACTTGCCAAGGCACCGGTATGACTGGAGGCAGCCCGGCTTCCCGCTTCGGAGTTACCCGCCTTGATGGCTGCAATTTTACACCCTTTTTTAATCAAGGAAGAAGCGTGCTTCAATAATTTATCCGGGTTATTGACACTTTCGAGATACAATAATTTAATGCGTGAACTTTTCTCCGCATCGAAACTCTCATCCAGATACTCCAACACCTCTTCAACACCCGTTTGAGCACTATTACCAACCGAATACACACTGTTGAATTTCAAGCCACGACTCACACTCGCTTCAATGATAAAAACAGCCGTTGCACCTGATCCTGAAATAAAATCAGCCCCCTGGCTTTCCAAAGACGGGATAGGTGTGGTAAACACACTATTGTGATGCGTTGTTAACACACCAATACAGTTGGGACCAATCAAACAGCCCCCCACTTCATTTACAGTGTCCACAATTTGCTTCTCTAACTTCGCACCCTCTTCGTGCTCCTCACCAAATCCGGCAGAAATAATAATAAAAGCCCGCGTGCCTTTTTCTTTGGCTAATACTTCCACTGCCTGTGGACAAAACTTAGCTGCGACAGCGATCACAGCCAAATCCACACTCTCAGGCAAATCTTTAACATCCTTATAGGCTGTTAATCCCTGAACAGTATCACTCTTTAAGTTGGTCACATAAAGATCGCCACCAAACTGACCATCTATAATATTTTTTAAAATTTTCCCACCCGGTTTCTGAATATTATCAGATCCGCCTATCACAACTATGCTTCGCGGATTGAGAAGTTGTTCGTTTATCATGGTTTTAGTTTTTAAGCTCTTTTCTTAACAATTTGATTACCTAAGCCATGCAGGCGATTACAGATTGCAACTAAACGTGGCAAAATCACTCAACACCTTCCAAAATATGAGTAAAATCATAATCGCCACAAACAACCTACACAGCAATTACTTATAAACACTCCACCAATACACACTCCTCTTTGTAGTAACAAATTGTAACACAACAAAAATACATGAATGATTATATTTACAAACGATATAGGTACTATTTTTTTCTTATTTTTATACTTTCTAAAAAAGGAGCGACTGTGGTTGAGAAGATTGTTGAAATACTAAGCAAAGAATCCTATACACAAGAGGATTTATCCTACCTCATTGGATTAGAAGGAAGTGATCGCGATTTCTATCTGAAAGAAATTGGTAAATCCTACATCAATACATTGGGCAAAAAAGTCTATTTCAGAGGCTTGATTGAGTTCTCCAATTACTGTACGAAAGATTGTTACTACTGCGGCATCCGAAAAAGCAACACCCACACGGAGCGTTACGATATAGATGATGAAGCGATTCTGGAAGCAGCTGTTTTCGCCCACCAGAACCGTTATGGTTCGTTGGTTCTTCAATCCGGAGAACGCAATGACAAACCATTCACCGATCGTATTACCCGCCTTTTAAAAGAGATTAAAACAGTCACCAATGGTGAGTTAGGCATTACTATTTCATTGGGCGAACAGTCAGAAGAGATCTACCGGGAGTGGTTCGAAGCAGGTGCTCATCGCTACTTGTTACGAATTGAAACGTCCAACGAAGATCTTTACTATAAAATCCACCCCAGAGATGAAGCGCATGACTTTCATCGCCGCTTAGAATGCCTTCGAACCTTGAAAAAGGTAGGTTACCAAACCGGAACCGGGGTAATGATTGGTTTGCCCTTTCAAACATACGAACAGTTAGCTGCAGATTTACTCTTCTTTCAGCGAATAGATGTGGACATGATAGGGATGGGGCCGTTCATAGAACATACCGAAACACCCCTTTACCAATACAAAGATCAGCTTTGGCCGCTTCAGCGTCGTTTTGAAGTCGCAATAAATATGATCGCTACCTTGCGCCTGTTGTTACCCGATATCAATATTGCGGCTGCCACGGCTTTGCAAGCCATCGATCCCATGGGACGTGAAAAGGCCTTGCGTTACGGGGCCAATGTGATCATGCCCAATATCACACCTACACTACACCGGAAAGATTACCAACTTTACGAAAATAAACCCTGCACCGACGAAGGGGCCGATGAATGCGCCAACTGCCTGAGTATTCGGGTGGAAATGGCCGGACGTGAGATTGGCTACAACGAATGGGGCGACTCACAACACTTTTTTAAGCGCACTTCATCAAAACAATAAGCAGGCAATCGTGTTAAGGGAAAGGAAAAGGGGAAAGTGAAGAGGTAAAAGTGAAAAGGGGAAAGTGAAGAGGTAAAAGTGAAAAAGTGTACACCGGAAATCCGACACAATGGATATATTACTGAAAAAATATAAGTCAATAAACATAACTCTCAGTTTAGAAGAAGAGCGTAAAAAGGCGTTTGAGTATGTTTATTTAACCAATAGGCTTGAAGGAAATAAATTAACCCTGGTACAAACAACACAGTTACTGGATACAGAAACAATATCCGGAGAGAACATTAGAACCAGGGATATATTAGAGCAAAAAGGTATGTACAAGGCTTTAAAAAGCTAAAAAAGACTTCGGACTTAGCTTATTATAACCATACACTCTAGATCTACAAATTGCAAGTTTAAGTATTTATTAATGGTGCAACCTACTGATATATGAAACACCTAATTACAATATATCAACTGCTTCGCAGTTTTTTTTAATGGAACCGCGAATTTAACGAATTACACGAATTCGTTTTCCGCCGGAAAACGTTAATTACCAGAAATTTTAATAATTCGTTTAATTAGCGTAATTCGCGGTTTAAAGAAAAAATTTATTTGATTGGAAGCAAAGTAAAATAATTACTTGAATTTAGAATTTGAAGCACTAGTCAGCGTCTGACTAAAGAAAACACTGTACTCTATTCATCGCCTGACCAAAAAAATGTTGTCAGTCAGACGATGAACGAAGAAAAAACACAACGCATGAATACACCTAAAAACCATATACTGGTCATCTTCGGGGCATCCGGTGATTTGACCTATCGCAAGCTGATACCAGCCGTTTTTGACTTGCACAATCAAAATTTATTGCCCGATCATTTTGCCATCCTGGGATTGGGACGGACAGCACTATCCAATGCTGATTTCAGAAAGAAAATGAAAGATGGCATTGAGCAATTTGCACTCAACAAACCAAGCAATGAAGCCGAATTGAATGCGTTCCTTGATAAACTATTCTATTACTCCTTTAATACCAAAGCAGCGGACGAATATGCCGCTTTTAAAAACCATCTATGGGAATTGAACCAACAGTGTCAGACAGAAGGCAATTTCATCTATTACCTGGCCACTCCGCCCAGTATGTATGAAATTATCCCGGCTCATTTAGCCGAACAAGGTTTAGGAGACGAGTCCAATGGATTCAAGCGGTTGATAGTGGAGAAACCATTTGGTTATGATCTGGGCACTGCTCAAAAACTAAATGGCCATCTTCTGAAACATTTTAAAGAAGAACAAATCTACCGAATTGATCACTACCTGGGTAAAGAAACAGTCCAAAACTTATTGGTCACCCGTTTCTCCAATGGTATCTTCGAGCCACTTTGGAACCGTAATTACATCCATCACGTGGAGATCACTTCATCGGAAAATATTGGTGTTGGCAATAGAGGTGGTTATTACGAAGGATCAGGGGCGATGCGCGACATGGTACAAAACCACTTGCTCCTTCTGGCCGGATTAGTCGCCATGGAACCGCCTGCATTAATTGATTCCACCAGTATCCGCAATGAAATTGCCAAAGTCTTTCACTCCTTACGCCCCATTAAAGAAGAGGATGTTCCGAAATATGTGATTCGCGGACAGTATACCGCTTCCAATATCCGGGGCAAGCAGATGAAAGGCTATCGTGAAGAGACCGGTGTTGATCCCAAATCACGCACCGAAACCTTTGTGGCCATGAAGCTGTTCATCGACAACTGGCGCTGGGCCGATGTGCCATTCTACATCCGGACGGGTAAGATGCTACCTACACGGGTGACAGAGATTGTGATTCACTTCAAACCCACACCTCACCACCTGTTTGCCGACGATGAGACTATTTCAAAACAGTCGAACCAGCTGGTCATTCGCATTCAACCCGATGAAGGATTGCTACTCAAATTTGGCATGAAAGTGCCAGGAGCTGGTTTCAAGGCGCAAAATGTAAACATGGATTTCCATTACAGCAATTTGAATGAGACCTATTTGCCAAGTGCGTATGAACGTTTACTTTTAGACTGTATGTTAGGCGACAGCACGCTCTATCACCGAGGCGATGCCGTTGAAGCAGCCTGGAAATTTGTGGATCCCATCCTCAAAGCCTGGGAGAAAGATTGCTGCATCAAAGTACATGGTTATCCGGCCGGTACCTGGGGCCCTGATGTATCAGATGATCTGATTGATGAACCTGATATCACCTGGCGTTATCCGTGTAAGAATTTATCGGATGATGGAAATTATTGTGAGTTGTAATATTCAGTGCACAGAACTAAGTGCATCGTGCAAATCAAAAACCAAGCACTAAGTACTATGCACTAGTCACCAAATATCAAAACAATGAACCCCACCCTTAAAATATTTGAAGACAAAAAGGCCTTAGCTCACTATTTTGGTGATTATCTCACCCTGTTGTCGCAGGAAGGCCGTGAAATATACATTGCACTTTCGGGTGGCAGTACACCAAAAGCTATTTTTGAAATATTGGCCCATGAATATGCCAAAAAGATTGACTGGTCGAACCTCCGCTTTTTCTGGGGCGATGAACGCTGTGTGCCACCGGATGACTACGAGAGTAATTTTAACATGACCCGCGAACACCTGTTTGATTATGTGCCGGTGAGCGGAGATTACATCTTTAGAGTAAAAGGCGAACTCACCCCTGATGAAGCCACCGATGATTACATTGCACAACTAGAAGAGCATGTACCATTGGTGGATGGCCTTCCACAATTTGATGTGATGTTACTGGGCCTGGGTGACGATGGCCATACGGCCTCTATCTTTCCGCATCAAATTGGCCTTTGGAATAGTGAAAACACCTGTGAATTGGCCCAGCATCCTGATTCCGGTCAATTCCGGGTCACGCTGACAGGTAGGATCATCAACCATTCCAAACAGATTTTTTTCCTGGTGACGGGTGACAATAAGGCTAAAAAGGTAAAAGAGATCATCCGGAAGAAAGGTGATTATAAAACCTATCCGGCCGCGTTGGTCGATCGAAAAAAAAGCACCTGGTTGATGGATAAGGCGGCCGCAAAAGACCTACACTGATAAAAATCCGATTTCCGCATGCAGCAATTTCCATTATATGCAGACTTCCGGTCGGCGGGCTACCCCTTCCGGTCCTAAAATGAGAGCTTCCGGTCGCCCAGGTGGCCTTTCCGGTCAGTCAAGAACCAGCTCAGGTCGAAAAATTAAAGCTTCCGGTCGTAAAATGAAAGCTTCCGGTTGGTCAAGAACCTGCTCCGGTCATTAAAGGACCCCTTCCGGTTGCCGGGATGGCAATCTCCGGTCGGTCAAGAAACCCTTCCGGTCGCAGGAGGAGGTGTTCCGGTCGGCCAAAATGATTGTCAATTGACAACCGGGGATATTTTATTTACACAACTATCGGTAAGATAACTGGCAAAAGATAATTAGCTTCCTTAAATTGATGAAAGATCAGTTTTAGGATGAAGAAACACAAAACAATAAAAACTATTTACATAGACTTTTTCCATCAAAACCATATAGAATCCACATACCTTGCTGGTCAGAAACTCCCAAAATAACAGAATCATCATTCGTAACTACAATATTATCTATCCTTTCAGGAAGTTGAAATTGATTAATACTATTTCCTTTCCAATCCCATATATGAAGTTCATAAACATCTCCTGGAATAAATCTGTAATCACCAATTCTATTGGTTAAATTACGATACAATCCATAAATATAAGCATCAGTTGTATACATTTTCGTGTAATGCAATGTCAACCAGCCACGCTTCGAATGTTGTAAAAACTCAAGATGAGTATCATAAACAATTTCACCTTCCGCCGTTACAATACTAAACTTATTAGAATTATACTTTGGCAGAATTGCAATCTCACTTCTATCTGGCTTACAACGAATAAGAGTATTAACCTCATTTATTGTATTAAAATGATTACTTGCTGATAAAAGCGGTCTAACTTTCTTCTTTGCACTTTTTTTTCCAAAATAAATACTATTATCTAATTGATCAATTACTTTAAAAAGAAACAGAGAATCACTAAGTTGATCCGCCCAAGAGACAATTGTTTTTCTTTTTAATGGAAATTTAAAAACTGGTTTTATACTGTACTTAACCTGCCCTTTTAAAATTTCATAGGTAATTTTATACAAGTATTTTTTATCCCTAACAAGAAAACCATCTTTAGTAGATTGCATCTCAGGATAGAAAAAGTTATCCTTAAAATCTTTCTTTTTTCCGAAACTACCTATATATTTCTTACTATTTAAATCATGGAGAGTAAAAATATCTTCATCAGTCCATTCGCATGACACAATAAAATTTTTATTAATGATGACTTCAGTATTTAAAACACGAGGCTGGTGTTCTAAAGTATCAATATATAATTCCTTGCAAATATTCAAATTGTATTGATCCTTTGCTATTTGAGCCTGAATTGATATATTATTAATTGCGACCAATGCAACTACCTGGAATATTATCATCTTCTGTAGCACCTTTAATTCTAAAATTAAAATTCTTAATATATTCATCATAAACAACATTAAACAATTCGTAATTTATCAAATCACACACCTCATAATCACCACTTAACAAAAACACATAAGGTCCGTGGTTAACTCCTAAGTTATCTGTTATACAGATCTTACTATATATATTTTCAGTATCATAGTTTTTTATATCGTTTACAAAAGAATTCTCATCTGCATAAGCACCAAATAGCAATACCTTATCAGTGCCTAAATCTTTCGATATACATTCTAATTCAATGAACATACTTAAAACACACTTTTGACAATCAGTTTCACTAGTTAATAACGCAATTTTCCAAGTATCATTTGCTGTAGTGTCTTTAAAATTTGCCTTTACAAACGATCCTAAGGTATGGGCTAACTTATAAGTGGACTTCATATTCTTATTAATATTTGAAGTCAGAATCTTATGCAGTCGTTTTTCTTTGGATACATTAACTTTCTTTATTTTTATATAGTTAAACAATTGAAAAATTACTATCACCACTAATGTTCCTATTAGGATATTATTAAAACGAAAAGCCTTATGCATCTCAATTTAGATTTGACAATGATAATTTATATAAATTTTCAGCTATAAAAGGATTTACCATATATACGTTGTCATTTTCATCAATTACTATATGACTAATTGCACTATTTATTGGTATTTCACACAAAGGATTTCCATCCCAATCCCAAACATGTAGGTAACACATAATATCAGTTTCCCTCATTTTTTTTAGTTCGCCAATTTTCCTACCTATATACAGACCAATAATATACCGCTCATTAGAGTCGATATCTGTGTAATATGAATAAATACTATTATAATCTTTTCTTTTACCATAAAAATTCAGTAACACCTGTTTCTCATATGAATAAAGAGTTTTCTCATTGACCTTTTCTCCGCTGTAAACCTGTAATACAGGCAAATAACTATAAAGAACAGCTACCTGATTCGTTTTTTGATTTACGGTAATATTATTGGTTAGTATTTCAGAATTATATGAATCTGAAGACATTACCGGATTCATAATTTCAGGTAACCTTCCATACTCTTCAAAACTCCTTTTTTTGGAATTCACCAGAAATAAAGACCTATTACTATCTTTTTGTGAAATTGACGAAACCATGTAAGTAGAATCATTTAATATTTTTAAATTATTAACAGGCATCAATTTAAATGGTAAAATACTATACTCATCATGAAGCATCCCCTCATAATTTAAATACTTAACTTTATATTTATCAGTCACATATATACTATCATTAAAACTACCCATTGCATCAATTACAGGATAAATAAATTCGTTTGGACCTTTGCCTATAACACCAAATCGTTTAATGCACTTAAAGTCTACAAGATCCAGGCAATAAAAAAGAGTATCGCTTTTATTGTCGAAAAAAACTATATTATCTGAACAAATAAATACATCTTGTACATTTAGCAATTGATAATCCAAATCAATTATTTCACGTTGTACATTCTTTCTTACAAAAGAGTATACAACAGGATGATTACTATTATTGCAACCGATAAAAACTAAAACAGACAAAATCAATAAATAAAATACAATTCTCATTTTTTTCTTATATATAGAAAGGTGCAGAAATAATCCTGCACCCTAATAGTTAAGGTTTTGCACAAGTACTTTGCATCATTAAATCATGTCCTCTTACCCACGAACATGATAAACAATATATAAAATCATGATCATTTACAAACCAGGCAGGTGATTGATACTCTAAAAAGCAGGGTACATAACCTGGATAACCACTGCCATTTTCAATATCTGCCATAGCTAAATTAGCTAATTCATCCAAATATGTTTCTTGTGCGAGTTGTGATTCACCATAAAAATAAACAAGTGATATAGTTATCATTAATGATACAAAGGAAATTTTTCTGATTGCATTCATTTTTATATAATATTTTATTATCCATCTAATTACATTATTAATCCTTATCTCAAAGAGATAAGCAGCTAGAGTAGAAAAACCTATTGAAACTCAACACTAAGTCGAAACAACATGCTTTATCTGTTTTTTTATTTGATATTTATCTTACCTTATCTTTGTCACATACTTATCACCTCCTTTCTCAGTTGAAATGGCGGTTAAACAGTAAGCCTAAGTATTACGACAAACTAGCTCCCTGTTTTTTTCCCAATTTTAATACACATAGAAACTCTGAGAACTTTAAAGCATCTCAGAGTTTTATTATCATTAAATTTTTGCAAGAACAAGATGCATTATTTCATAAAGACAGTCCTCTTTTCAGGCGTGACAAAAGTGTGACAAAACACAAAACACTGATATCCTATCACTTTCAAATAAAAAAAACGCCCAAATTTATAGCCGCGAACATTTGTCCACTTTATTTTCTGAACATATCACCACTTTTTTTTATTTTTAATAATGAGATTAGTCATTATTAGATAAACTGTCTCGCGTATTTGGTATCGAAAGTCACTTTTATTTCATCGAATTATCCGGGGGTAATTGGACGTTTGGACCATTGGGTTCAGTGCAGCCACAACTGGCCTACACCTGTAAATCATCAGGGGACATTATTTTATATTAGTAAATTTATCATTACGGCCTGTTTTTTTTATCTTATTAGAGCATCTCATATCTATTTGATTTTGTTCGTTTTATTCTTTGTCATTGCTGTAAATTTCGATTGTTTTATAGATACTGTGCGTGTGTTATGAGATAAATACTAAACAATATTCTTTCAAATAAAATTAAAAACATATTTCAGTGCTCTAGCAGGCATTTTCATACATTTAAATGGGATTCTGATGAACTAAGCGAACATTTCGATGCTTTAAATATCTCTTCACATATTAGACATTTCCTTTTACCTTATCCAATAATCCCTTAAATTTATAAACTGATGTACTTCTTCTATGAAAAAGCGGAAAGAAATAGTATCCATAAAAATTACAATTCACGGTCTGGTGCAAGGCGTAGGCTTCCGCCCATTCATATATCGCCTGGCCAATGACTTTGCACTAACCGGCAACGTATGTAACAACAACAGTGGCGTCACTATCCGGATAGAAGGACCTGCTTCGGCTATTGATCAGTTTTTGCACCAACTACCTGCCCAGGCTCCCATCCAATCGAATATCCGTTCGATCCATACAGAGAAAATGCCCCCTCAGGGCTTTCGTACGTTTCAAATTACAGTCAGTCAGGAAGGATCAAAAAACATTACCCAAATCAGTCCGGATATTGCGGTATGTGAAGCCTGCCTGAGTGATCGAAAACAGCAAGCGCATCGTCTCACCTATCCATTTATTAACTGCACCAATTGCGGGCCCCGCTTCTCCATTATTACCGCCCTCCCCTATGATCGGGATAAAACCACCATGCATCTGTTTCACATGTGCGAAACGTGTCAAACTGAATACAATCACATTAACGACCGGCGCTACCATGCCCAACCCATTGCCTGCAACCAGTGTGGCCCCCACTATGAATTAATTACCCCAACCGGGAAAACTCATAATTATCAAGAAGTCATTTCATCTGCCGTTAACTTGATAAAGCAAGGTGAGATCATTGCCATCAAAGGTGTTGGAGGATTTCACCTGGGGTGTGATGCCTTAAATGATTCGGCTTTAGAGCAGCTTCGTCATCATAAAAAGCGAAGCTCCAAACCGTTGGCGGTACTCTTTCCAAATAGTGAGTCACTCTGTCAATATGCTTATTTCAGTGCATCGGAACAAACACTGCTGGAGTCGTGGCAACGCCCCATCGTACTTCTCCAACATCGAAATAAGTTACCTGTTGAAATCACCAGGGGATTGAATACTATTGGGGCCTTCTTACCCTACATGCCGATTCACTATGACCTGTTTGAGCAGTTTCAAAATCCCATCGTACTCACCAGCGGCAATATATCAGATGAACCTATTTGCATTACCAACTCATCCGCCCAAAAACAACTTCGAAGTATTACGACTCATTTTATTACTCACAATCGTATCATCCACAACCGGGTCGATGATTCGGTAGCGATGGTGGTGAATGATACCCCTCGAATTCTTCGGCGATCCAGAGGTTATAGTCCTGCTCCTATTGAAACAACGCTTCAAGTTGAAGGCCTATTGGCCACCGGCGCGGAACTATCCAATACCTTTGCCATTGGCAAAGAAAGCCAGGTGATCCTCAGTCAACACATAGGTGATTTAAAAAACTATGAGACATTCCGCTTTTATGAAGAAACCATTAACCGGTATCAGCAGCTCTTTCAATTTCAACCTCAGTTAGTGATACACGATCTTCACCCGGATTACAACTCCATCCTTTTCGCCGAAAAATCAGGATTACCATCACTAGCTGTTCAACATCACCATGCACATATTGCCGCTTGCATGGCCGAACATGAGCTGGATGAAAAAGTGATGGGCGTAGCCTTTGATGGTACGGGTTATGGAACAGATGGCAATAGTTGGGGCAGTGAGTTTATGATTTGTGACTTATCCGGATTTGATCGCCTGAACCATTTTGAATACTTTCCCTTACCTGGCGGTGATGCGGCCATTAAAGAACCCTGGCGCATTGGTCTCTCCCTCCTGCATCATTGTTTTGGCGATGAATGGACCAAACTAAAATTACCCTTTCTGGAGAACATACCACCCTATCAAATAAACACCATTATACAAGCTATTCAACAACACATTAACACCCCCCTGACCTGTAGTGCCGGCCGCTTATTTGATGCCGTTGCAGCCATTACCGGTCTCTGCCTGACATCTGATTTCCATGCCCAGGCACCCATGCTTTTGGAAAGTGTTATTAATCGTGAAATACATGACCACTACCGATCTTCCCTCTCCACTCCACTCCCATTCAAACCCATATTAAAAGGTGTAATAACTGATATTCATAAAAAAGAGCCCATAGGTACTATTTCAGCCCGCTTTCACAATACCATTTGCCAAATCATCATTGAACAATTAAAAATCACCAGAGATCACCTTCATTTAAATAAAGTAGCTCTTTCGGGCGGATGCTTTCAAAATGGGTTTATTTTAACTAAATTAGAGAAAGAACTGAAAAATAACCGGTTCGAAGTATATACCCATTCTGCTGTCCCTGCCAATGACGGGGGCATTTCCCTGGGCCAAATACTCATAGCAGCTAAAAAACAAACAAGATGTGTTTAAGTGTACCGGCTAAAGTTATTTCTATTGCAGGGCAAAGAGCCAGGGTATCGGTAAGAGGTGCAATGATGGAAATCTCCCTGCAACTTCTGGATGACATTGTGCCAGGCGACTTTGTATTGATTCATGCCGGGTTTGCCCTTGAGAAGATTGATACGGAAAAAGCTGCCGAAACACTAAAGCTCATTGATGACATGGACGCTCTGGATGAGTTTGATTAAATTGGTACTTGATGGATATCTATGCTCCAGACCAAATAAAACAATTAGTAAAACAAACGGTGAATAAAATCCATGCACTGTCTGTTAAGCCCATCACTCTTATGGAGGTGTGTGGCGGGCATACCATGGCCATTCAAAAAGCAGGCATTCCTTCGCTTCTGCCTCATCACATCAAATTATTATCCGGTCCCGGCTGCCCCGTTTGTGTCACCGACCGGGAATATATTGACCGGGCCATTGCTTATGCCCGCCTACCCAATGTCATCACGGCCACCTTTGGTGATTTAATGCGCGTTCCCGGCTCTGAAGAGTCGCTATATGAAGTAAAAGCGGAAGGAGCAGATATTCGGGTAGTCTATTCGGCCCTCGAAGCTTTAAGACTGGCTTGGGGCTATCCACTGAAAAAAATAATCTTCCTGGCCATTGGATTTGAAACCACAGCTCCGGGCACTGCTGTTGCCATCAGGGAAGCTCAACAGATGAACAAGGACAACCTGATGGTGCTATCCGCCCACAAATTAATGCCACCGGCCATGGAAGCCATTCTTCAAGCGGATATTCCCATTAACGGTTATCTGGCACCGGGACATGTATGCACCATCACCGGAGCTGATATCTTTCAATTCATCCCTCAAAAATATCACTTACCAGTAGTGGTTTCAGGATTTGAGCCCCTGGATATCTTACAATCCATCTTGCTGCTGGTACAGCAAATTGAAAAGGAGGAAGCCCGGGTTGAAATTCAATACAAGCGGGTGGTCAGTCATGAGGGCAACATAAAGGCACAACACATCATGAATGAAGTATTTGAGCCTCATGATAGCTGGTGGCGCGGATTGGGTATATTGCCCGGGAGTGGTCTCAAGATCAGGCATGAATACAAATCATACGACGCCCGGGAACGCATTCACATGGAAATTCCTCCGGCGCAGGAACCAGAAGATTGTATCTGCGGTGATATCTTAAAAGGAGTCAAAACAACTCCTGATTGTCCTTTGTACAAAACAATTTGCAACCCGGATCATCCCATTGGCGCTTGCATGGTTTCCAGCGAAGGTGCTTGTCAGGCTTACTATCGTTACCATCAATCTTCCCGTAACCACGAATCAAAAACTTGAAACGCTGCTTCTATGAAAAAAACAATAACGCTCGCTCACGGTAGCGGTGGTAAACTGGCTCACAAATTGATTCATGATGTATTTATGAAGTATTTTGAGAATGATATCCTGCTGAAACAAACTGATTCGGCCATCCTGCCCGGCATAGAAGGCAAACAGCTGGCCCTGACAACCGATGCCTATGTGGTGCAACCCATATTTTTCCCCGGGGGCGACATTGGTAAACTAGCTGTTTGTGGTACCATCAATGACTTAGCTGTTTCGGGTGCCGAACCCTTATACCTGACGGCATCCTTTGTTTTAGAAGAAGGCTTGCATGTGGATGATTTAATACGCATTGTTCAGTCCATGGCCGCCGAAGCGCATAAAGCCGGTGTTAAAATAGTGGCCGGAGATACCAAGGTGGTTAATCATGGACAATGTGATAAACTCTATATTACCACCACCGGATTGGGCACCCTGAAACCAGAGTTTGTCACTATTTCAACCGGTGAAGAAATTAAACCAGGCGATGCTATTCTCATCAACGGCCCCATCGCCAATCACGGGATGGCCATTATTTCCTCCCGGGAAGGCCTGACCGTCAATGGTTCCATTCAATCGGATTGCGCCTCCCTGAATGATTTTATTCAATCTCTTCTGGAGACAGGTATCCACATCAAATTTATGCGCGATGCCACCCGGGGAGGCGTTGCTACCATTTTAGCTGAAACGGTACAGATAATCGGTATGGGAATCGAGATTAACGAAGACCATATACCGATAGCCGAACCCACCCTGGGTTTATGTGAATTGCTTGGATTTGATCCGCTTTATGTAGCTAACGAAGGGAAAGTGATCATCATTGTACCCGAAGAAGAAAAAGAAAAAGCACTGCTCTTGATGCAAAATCATCCGGATGGTAGTCTGTCATCAATTATCGGCGAAGTGACAACTGATCACCCGGGTACCTTAGTGCTCAATACAGCCATTGGCGGACAAACTGTTTTGGGGATGCTATCGGGCGAACAACTGCCGAGAATCTGTTGAAATTAGCCCGAACTAAAAACATCTATACCTCCTTTAATCTCAATAAAATTACCTTGACATTGAAACCTTAAATTCGTAACTTATTGAGGAAATAATTCTTTATTTAAAAGCGCATATGAATGGGGTGTCACACATAAAAAAGCAAGCCTGGCATGACTTTCTGACATCGCTCATCGATGCCTATCAAATTTATGCTCCCATTCAAAAATTCAATACGTTAGATTATCAACATCTCACCGTTGAAGACATACCTAATATCACCTACAACCTTCCCAAACCCATCACACCACTAAAGATATTCTTCCTGCCGGTAAAGGAAAATGTCGGGGCTGAATTATCAAATTCCAAACCATCCATCATCATTGGTTGCCCGGCCTGCGACTTACATGCCCTGGATATATTGGATGAGATTTATCTGAAAGAGCCTTTTACAGATCCGTTCTATCAACAAAAAAGAGCGCAAACCATCCTGATTGGCACCGATTGCCATGCCACGCAAGAACATTGCCACTGCACAACTTATGGTATCGATCCAATCCCTGACAAACATGCAGACCTTCTACTGTCTGTTATGGAGGATAATGTGATCCTCGAAATCAAAAGCCAAAAAGGAGAGGCACTTATCAATAATCTTTCTACAACAAATGCACCTTCTAATAAATTGATAAATAAACTAACCACTCTTAGAGAAACAGTCATTCACCAACTCCACGAAGACCACCAACAGTTACCCAATTATGAGAAAACCAGAGAGCTCATTAAAAGTAGTGACGATTTTATTTGGGAAAAATATTCCAACACCTGTGTCTCATGTGGGGCCTGCGCCACGATCTGTCCTACATGTACCTGCTTTTTATTGGTTGACCGGCCGGGATTTGAAAAAGTAAGACAAATAGATGCTTGTCAACTGCCGGGTTTTGCCCGGATTGCGGCCGGTGAAGATCCGCTTGGTTCACTATCCACCCGCTTTAAAAACAGATACCTCTGCAAGTACGTGTGGAAACCTGAAAAATTTAAATCCATCGCCTGCACCGGGTGTGGACGATGCATTGAAACATGCATCGGAAATATTAATAAAAATGAGTTGTTCATGGAATTAAATGATGAAATAAAGGGACGTACCTTATAAATAAGGAATTATGACGGGATAACCTGACTGTATTTGTGTGCTTTTTTTAAAGTGTTACACGGAGAGCGCAAAGTTCAGGAAAAGGAAACGGTCACAGAGCTTTTATATTTTAATAAAAAAATTATTAATTCCTTACTAATGAAAACACTCTGTGTCCTTATTGTTTTTGTTTTTCTCCTAAACTCTGTGTAACAATTTGATGAATTATCAAAAAAAATCAAAACATGTTTTTTTAACAACACAGCACTAAAATCATCAGTTTATTTTGTAACGAAGACTAAAGATGGAAGCAATCAACAACATATATACCCCTTTTAAAGCCAAAGTTGACAAAGTCATCGACGAATCACCTTTGATCAAAACCTTTGTATTGCAACCTGAAACAACATTCACATTTAAAACCGGCGAATTTATTGAAGTCACCCTGGACGGCATTGGGGAAGCACCATTTACCCCGTCCTCCTCCCCATTAAAAACAGATACGATTGAAATCACCGTGATGAAAACCGGTTATGTCACGGATCGTTTACATCTGTTGCAACCCGGTGAAACAGTAGGTATCCGGGGGCCTTTCGGAAGAGGTTATCCGCTGGATAAATTTTACGGCAAAGAGGTAATCATCATGGGTGGTGGCTGCGGATTTGCCCCCATCCGGTCCCTCATCTACAACCTCATCGCCGAAAAAGACAGGTTAAAAAAAGTAACCCTGTGCTACGGAGCTAAAACACCTGAAGAGTGCATTTATAAACCGTTTGTTTCTCAAGTGCGCAGCATTGATAAATTCACGGTGCTCAGGAGTGTCGATCAGGCCGATGAATCATGGGGCGAGAAAGAAGGCGTGGTGACCATTCTGCTGGACGACATTGAAATTGATATCAATAATGCGGTATCTGTGGTGTGTGGCCCCCCCATCATGATGAAATATGGCACACTCAAATTATTGGAAAAGGGCTTTACTGAGGACAACATCTTCTTATCCATGGAAAAAAACATGTCATGCGGATTGGGTAAATGCGGGCATTGCATGATGGGAAATTTATTTGTTTGCAAAGACGGCCCGGTATTTAGTTATCGGGAAATAAAGGACTTTCCGGATATCTGGAAATAATTCAATAAGGATGAAAAAAGTACTGATAGACTTAAGCAAACTACGCGCTCTGGACAACTGCCAAATGGAAGCGATTGATCCGCATCTGCTGAAAGGAAAAACGTTCAAGACCATAAGGGAGTTGGCCTCTTTCTGGTTCACCTGTCGGCGTTGTCAGGATGCGCCCTGTATCAGCGTTTGTCCGGCCGATGCCTTGGCCAGGGATGCTAACGGGATGATTAACCGGGCTCTGAATTTATGCATCCGCTGCAAATCATGTATTACGGCATGTCCGTTTGGCACATTAATGAATGATCTGTTTGCTGTGAAAACAGAAGGCTACAACTATTATGATTTGAACAATGAACAGGAATTGCAACAGTTTGCCGACGCCTATGATGATGAAGTGGTACGAATTGTTGAGTTTGATGCGAAACCGGAAGAAAACATTTACAAATTATCAGAAAAAGTATGGATTAAAGATATTACCTGGAGTGATTCTATTGATAATTAATTAAAAACCAATGCTTACAACGTTGTTGTACTTTTTTATTTTTCCCGGATTGCTTTTTGCCACTGTGACTGGCGGGATTTTATCGTGGTTTGACCGGAAAGTAACGGCTATGGTTCAATTCCGGAAAGGGCCCCCATTACTGCAGCCTTTTTATGATTTTCTAAAACTCCTGTTAGTCAAAGAAACCATCTTACCCGCCAAAGGATCGGCCATCACTTTTGTGATCATGCCTGTTATAGCGCTCATTGGAGCCACACTGGCTTGCGTATTCACATTGATGCCTGCCTTGAATCTAAGTAGCGGATTTACCGGTGACATCATCGTCATCTTTTATTTATTGAATATTCCGGCCTTAGCATTTATCTTCGGCGCATTGGCCTCCGGTAACCCACTGGCTTCGATTGGTGCATCACGCGAGATAAAACTCATCATCAGTTACGAGCTGACATTTATACTCATTGTAGCAGCCATCATCCTGAAGTCCAATATGAGTATCTCTTTAAGTGAAATCATCAACTCACAATCTGAACACTCCTTTATTGGAAGTATTTCCGGCATATTGTTATTCATTGCTGCTCTTTTCTGTCTGCAAGCTAAACTGGGATTAGTGCCCTTTGATCTGGCCGAAGCGGAAACCGAAATCAACCATGGCTCGTTCGTTGAATACTCCGGATCAGCCTATGCGTTGGTGATTGCCACTAAATACATCATGCTTTTCACCTTACCGGTTTTTCTCTGCATGCTGCTTTTAGGTGGACTTCATTTTAACGGCATCAACATTTTATACGCAATATTAAAAATAGCTGGTATCGTTTTGCTACTGACGCTGATTCGAAATACCAATCCGCGTCTGAAAATAGCTCAGGCCATGCGCTTCTTCTTTATTTGGATGAACTTAATGGTCATTGTGGCCATTGCACTAACTTATTGGGGATGGTAATTTTAGCCGCTAGCCTTTAGCCATTAGCTAAAAGCTAGAAGCTAGAAGCTAAAAAACTATTTATGAACCTTAAGTCACACTGTTTAAAAAAATCCCTTTGGTTGTTCCACTTCGGAGGCGCATCGTGCAACAACTGTGACATTGAGATATTAGATTGTCTGACGCCACGTTACGATGTGGAACGATTTGGTATGAAGCTGGTGGGATCCGTCCGGCATGCGGATGTACTGTTAGTGAATGGCTCCATCAACAGAAAAGATAAGGATCGGCTATTAGAAGTCTACCATCAGGCACCTAAACCCATATTGGTTGTGGCCATTGGCGCTTGTGGCTGTACAGGAGGCATCTTTGCCGAGGGAAATACCTTCGCTGGCCCGGTGGATAAAATCATTCCGGTAGATGCTTACATTCCTGGTTGTCCGCCAAAGCCAGAAGCTATTTTAGCGGGGATTGTGAAGTTAATTCAGAATATAAAGTAACCAGATTTAGACAAGTTAAAAGGAAAAAGTTAGAAGGCAAAAGAAGATGAACACAGCCAGCATCATACAAAAGATTGAGGATGCCTTTCATCCGGTCATTGAGGAAGTGGATATCATGAGTCTCCATCGGGTGACCATTTTAATCGATACAGATGCCTTGACCGACATTGCTAAGACATTGCTTTTTAAATTAGATTTCCGGTTCATCATTGCCTCGTCTTATCAAACTAAAACTGGTTTTGAAATCTTGTACCATTTCAGTTATGACCCCATTGGATTAATCATCAACCTAAAAGTATGGCTTCCGGATGAGGATACTGAGATCGAATCCCTCTGCCCCCTGATGGTAGCTGCCAATTGGATAGAACGCGAAATACATGAGCTCTATGGCATCAACTTCACAAATCATCCCAATCTGGAGAAACTTATTTCGGAAGGTAATTGGGCCAGTGGGGTGTTTCCTTATCGGAAGGAAAAATGATGAATTATTAATGAAGGATGGAGGGAGGGAGGTTAATGGATAATAAGAAAGATTTGATTTGTAAATTACCCCCTGACTCCCCCTAAAATAGGAGGACCAAAATGCCAAGATATTAATGTCCTTTTTAATCGACATTGAAAAAGAAACATTTTCGCCCACCTGCAAGCAGGGGGAGATGTCGAAGCTGGCGAGACAGAGGGGGTAAAAGGAAAAAGTAACTGAAGCATTAATAATTAAACACTAACAACTAATAATTAGAAAAAAGTGTCCAAAACGATTATTCCCATAGGGCCTTATCATCCACTTCAGGAAGAACCTGAACTCTTCAAGCTATATTGCGAAGGAGAGATCGTGAAGGATGTGCAATGGGTGACCGGTTATAATCACCGGGGCATTGAAAAACTAAGTGAATCCAAAACATTCGACCAGGTCTTTTTTCTGGTAGAGCGCATCTGCGGCATCTGCTCCACTTCGCATCCTTTTGCCTTTGCCAACGCCATGGAAGAGATAGCCAAAGTGGAGATTCCGGATCGGGCCAAGTATATACGCAGTATCATCGGCGAATTGGAACGTCTGCACAGTCATTTGCTGTGGGTAGGATTGGCTGGTCATTTCCTGGGATACAATACTGTTTTTATGTGGGCCTGGAAATACCGCGAACCAGTGCTTGACCTGTTTGAATTGATTACCGGCAATCGCAACAGTTACGCCATGTTCAAAATTGGAGGTGTGCGTCGCGACATTGAAAATGATAAAATCCCCCGAATACGGGAGGTGTTATCCACCATTAAGAAGAAAACAGATTTACTCACCGGAGCCGTCATGGACGATCCCGTGATTCATGCCCGTACCAAAGGTGTTGGCATCTTAACCAAAGAAGATATTAAAGCTTACGGAGCCCTGGGGCCTACTGCGCGTGCCTCCGGTGTGGCCATAGATGTTCGAAAAGATGATCCCTATGCCGCCTATCCGCTGGTGAATTGGAAAGTAATCACAGCTGAAGCGGGCGATGTATTTGCCAAGGCTGAAGTACGTTTATTGGAGATGTATGAATCCATTTCCATCATCGAACAATGTCTGGATGGATTACTTAAAGAGCCAGAAGGTGAGATAGAAGTGCAGGTACGTGAAGTACCCGCCGGCATTGGAACAGGGCGTGCAGAAGCACCCCGGGGTGAAGTCTTTCATTTTGTTAAAACCGATGGTTCCAATTATCCGGAGCGTCATAAGATCAGGGCGCCGAGTTACATGAACATCGCCACCTTTAAAAAATCATGTGTCGGACAAACCATATCCGACGCCACCATTGCGCTGGCCGCAGTCGATCCGTGTTATTGCTGCACCGAACGCATGGCGTATGCTTACGATCATCACAGTGGTGAAAAGATTTTGGATGGTCAGCAATTGGTTGAACTGGGACAAAAACGAACAGAAGAAATCAGACAACAACTAAATAAGCGCAAATGACTATTCTCCTAAATATGATTGTGCTGCCTTTAGCCGTGGGAATTCTCTTACTATTGATTCCTGACCGGTTCAAGTTATTTAAGGCCTTATCCAGCCTGATAATCGCTTCTTTTGTTTTCTATTTCTCCATTTTACTCTTTACCAATAAAGGCGCCCAGGGATTGATTAAATTAACCAATAGTACTTATTGCCATCTCGATCCGCAAGGCTCCATTTATGAGTTTATCAGCAATTACTTTGTATTCCGCATTGATGATTTGAGTAAACTAATTGCCTTGTTCATTGGCTTATTCACCTGTCTTATTATTATTTACTGCCTCACTGTCATCAATCGTAAAAAGCACTTCTATAATTACTACGCCTACCTGATGCTCACATTGGGCGCCTCCAATGGAGCAGCTCTGACCGATAACCTGATGTTATTTTTCGCCTTTTGGAGTTTTCTGGGTATCACCCTCTATAAACTGGTGAAAGGCCATACCAAAGAAAGTGCGCAAGCCGCCAAAAAATCACTTATCATGATTGGCGGATCAGATGCATTGATGCTAATTGGTATTGGTATTATCTGGCAATACCATCATACCATTAATATTTCTCAGTTAAGCATATTTACGTACAATACCCTACCCGTCATTGCATTCCTGACGCTATTAATCGGCAGTTTCACCAAAGCTGGAGCCTTTCCGTTCCACAGTTGGATACCGGAGTTCACCCAAAGGGCACATGCAACATCGTCAGCCTATTTACCGGCCTCTTTGGATAAATTACTGGGCATTTACTTCATGTACCGGATTTGTAACGAAATATTTATTCTCAATCAATGGTTACGGTTACTCATTTTGATTTCAGGCGTAGCGACCATCATTATTGGAGTCATGATGGCCCTGGTTCAGCACAACTGTAAAAAACTACTGGGTTACCATGCTGTTTCACAAGTAGGATACATGATCACCGGCCTGGGCCTGGGAACTCCTTTGGGCATTATCGGTGGTCTGTTTCACATGATCAACAATGCCATTTATAAAAGCGGTCTTTTTCTGGTGGCCGGAAGTGTCAAAAAACAAACCAGTAAAGAAGATATCGACAAATTAGGTGGATTATCCGGAAAAATGCCCATTACCTTTATCACCGCACTCATTTTTGCCTTATCCATCTCCGGCATACCGCCATTAAACGGTTTTGCCTCCAAATGGATCATTTATCAGGCCATCATCGATTTTGGTAAAGGATCGGGATTGGCCAATGAATTATGGATGGTTTGGCTGGTATTGGCGGTAATTGGTTCTGCTCTCACACTTGCCAGCTTTATCAAATTTATCTCGGGTATCTTTTTATCCAAATCCACTAATAAACTGAACACTACAAAAGAAGCCAACACACTGATGCTTATCCCAATGATCATCCTGGCCATTATATGTGTGATTTTTGGTGTATTTGCGACTACTCATATCATCCCTTACTTTCTGAAACCAGTGGTGGGAAATGCTACTCTTATCGGACACTGGGATTCGATTACTGTTTCTTCATTGATACTGTTCTCTCTGATTCTAGGAGTCATCGTCTACGCTATTGGCATCCTGAAGAACAGCCGCCGCGAAGAAAGCTACCTTGGAGGCGAACAACTTCAAAAAGATAGTAATCATGCTATTTCGGAGTTTTACGATACCATTAAGAAGGCTCCTTTTTTATCTGGTATCTATAAAAAAGCACAAGCCAACAAACTGGATATCTATTATCTGTGTGCAGATGCCGTTCGATGGTTAAACCAAAAATTAAGTATCGTTCACGATGGAAGATTACCCAACTATGCCTTTTGGTTGATTGGCGGGTTAATCATTATGTTATTGTTACTGATTTGAGATTGTCTTTATGGAACTAATAATATCTGTCATCATCGTATTCATGATCATCGGCGCCATTTACGCCCTGCATGCTAAAGATTTGCTTTCGGCACTCATCTCCTGTGGCATTGTTGGATACAGCCTGGTGATTTGCTTTTTGCTGCTTAAAGCTCCCGATCTGGCCATTGTACAGATTGTAGTAGAAACCATAACGCTGGTGATCATGGTGGCAGTGGTATTGGACAGTACCCGCAAAGAATTGAAAGAAAAAAAAACACTCAACGTTGAAGGCGTGTCCTTTATAAATATTCGCTTCCTGATCAGCCTGATGGCGTTTGTGGTTTTTGCAGGTCTGTTCCTCTATTTTTTTCATGAAGCGATTGAACAACTTGCGCCATTTGGAGAAGATACCACCCGCATGGCCACCACATACATCAAAAATGGGACAGAAGATACCGGAAGTGCCAACCTGGTGACAGGTATTCTATTTGATTATCGGGGTTATGATACGTTTGGTGAGGCGACTATCCTGTTCACAGCGGTAATAGGGGTGATGACAATTTTAAGATTGAAAGGAAAAAAAGGTAAATGAGTCCGTAGCTTAATGCACGGAGTCCGAATAAAATAAAGGAGATAAAATAATTATTTATCTCAATGTATTTCAAAATATTTCAGGAACATCGATTAACGAATCATGAACGCTGAACTGAAACATGGAACTTGGAACCTGGAACTTGAAACTTGAAAAACCTGAAACTTACAACTATGCACGGCATGACATCCATCGTTAAAACAGTGACCCGACTCCTTGTGGGGGTGATCTTCATTTATGGCGTGTACATCATTTTGCATGGACATTTATCGCCGGGAGGTGGTTTTGCCGGTGGAGCCATCATTGCCGGAGCTTTGATTCTGCTAATTCTGGCTTTTGGCGGCAGAACCATGAAGCTACGACGAGAAGAGGCTGAATCATCTATATTGGAGAGCATTGCCATATTACTATTCCTGTTTATGGGTATTGCTGTCCTCTTCCTGGGCACCAAAGTATTCTTCAGCAATTACCTCCCCCATGGTGAGTTGGGTGAGTTAATCAGTGCGGGGGTTATTCCACTCTATAATATAGCTGTTGGCATTGAGGTGGCAGCTGCTTTGTTTACCATTTTCCTGGCATTAATCATTTATAAAGAAGAGATCAAATGATGGTTTATGTATTGTGTTTCATATTATTCTTAATCGGCTTGTATGGGATTTTAACCCAGCGAAACCTCATCAAAATTATTATTGGCCTTTCCATTATGGAGTTTAGTGTCTTTTTACTACTGGCACTCATCGGATACATCGAAGGTGGTGAAGCACCCATTATCACTCCTGGTGAACCCATTCCTCTGTTTGTGGATCCCTTACCTCAAGCCATGGTATTAACAGCCATTGTGATTGGCTTGGCCACTTATGCCATGTTGATGGCCATTGCCATCCGGCTTTATAAAAAATATAAAACATTTGATATCCGAAAAATCAATCAACTGAAAGGCTAAAAATGGAAGCACTGCTATTACTATATATCCTCATTCCGTTGGCTGCAGCATTTATCATTCCTGTAATTGGCCGATTGTGGGATTCCTTTGCCAAACTAATCACCTCTTTTATTTTAGTAATTCTGGTCGTGATGGCCGTACTTACAATGATACACGATATCCCTGTCATCTATAGCGTTGGAGGATGGACTCCGGTAGATGGTATCCCCATTGGGATCAGCCTGATTAAGGATGGTTTCAGTGGAATCATGCTGGTTGTGATCAATAGCATTGCTTTGCTGACTGCTATTTATGCCGGCTCCTACATGAATAAATACACGACGACGCATAAATTTTACGCACTGTTTTGCCTGATGATTGCCGGCATGAATGGGGTGGTACTAACCGGTGATTTATTTAACCTCTATGTTTTCCTGGAGATTGCCTCCATTGCCTCCTATGCTTTAGTTGCCTTTGGTGTGGAGAAAGCAGAGCTGGAAGCTTCCTTTAAGTATCAGGTATTAGGTGGTATGGCTTCGTTATTGATATTATTGGCCATCAGTCTGACGTATTGGATGACCGGCACTTTAAATATGGCCGACATATCCAACCTCATCCGAACCCAATCATTCCCCACCACCATTACCTTCATTCAGGTGCTGCTCATAGCTGGCTTTGGAATGAAAGCAGCAATGGTACCTTTCCATGCCTGGTTACCCGATGCACACTCCTCCGCCCCTTCGCCCATCTCTGCCATGCTTTCAGGAGTTTTAATCAAAGCCATCGGACTGTATGTATTATTCCGATTATTATTTAATGTCTTCGTCATCACCTACGAAATATCACTCACCATTTTAATATTAGGTGTACTATCCATGGTGATTGGGGGCTTATTAGCCATTGGTCAGAGCGATTACAAACGTTTACTGGCTTACTCCAGCATCAGTCAAGTAGGATATATTGCTTTGGGCATCGGATTAGGGTTGGTCATCCTGTCTAATGGAGGAGACAAAGACCTGGCCGCCCTTGCCATTCTCGGAGGTCTGTTTCACATGGTCAATCACGCTGTATTTAAAGGCTTATTATTTATGACGGCTGGTTCGGTTGAACATGCTACCGGATTACGAAACCTCAACCAATTGGGTGGATTAGGCCGTATTATGCCCGTTACTTCCGGCACGTCCTTTATCGGGTCCATGGCCATTTCGGGATTACCTCCCTTCAGCGGGTTCTTCAGTAAGGTGATTATCATTTTAGCGGCGGTTCAAGCTAATTATTATCTCTTAGCCATCCTGGCAGCATTGACCAGCATCATCACCTTAGCTTATTTCCTGAAACTTCAAAAAGGGATCTTTTATGGACTTCCAGAAAGTGACATGAGTAAAGTGCACGAAGCACCGGTAACGATGCTGGTACCGATGATTATCCTCGCTTCACTCTGTCTGGCTTTGAGCATGCTGATCATACCGTCCATTCGCGATGTGGTACTTATGCCTGCTGTTGAATGCTTAATGCAAACTTCCAATTACGCCACAACTCTTGGTTTATGAAACAGGTATTATACATACTGGTGGCATTAGCCCTTTGGTTACTTTTCTCCGGAAACCTATCCATTAGCAGCCTGGTCATTGGCTTGATCGTTTCAGTGATTACAGTCCTCTCCTTTCATCGGTATTTGGTATGGGATGTTGCTAAATTGTTTCAACCCATACGGTATTATTGGTTTGCGATTTACCTTTTCATCTTTGCATGGGAATGCCTGAAAGCTAATCTGGATGTGGCCTATCGGGTACTTCATCCCGACTTACCCATTAAACCCGGGATTGTGAAGGTAAAAACGCGGTTAAAAACGGATATTGCCCGCACCACACTGGCCAATTCCATCACCATGACACCCGGTACCATTACTGTTGACATCGTTGATGACTTTATATATGTACATTGGATTTACGTGAGTTCAACAGATCCAATCCAATACACTGAAAAGATTTCCGGACGATTTGAAAAATACATACAACGCATATTTGAATAATCATGGATCAATTCTTACACATATTGCTGTATACTCAAATAGGATTAGCCTTCTTTTGCCTCTATCGCATTATCAAAGGGCCTACCATTGCCGACCGGATGGTAGGGATCGACATCTTTGGCATCCTGGTGGTCGGAATATGTGCCATACTGGCCATTATGACCCATCGTCCTTTTATCATCGATATTGGTATTGCCTGGATAATCCTGAGTTTTATTGGTACCTTAACATTAGCAAAATACCTGGGAGGGAAAAAACTCAATGAATGAAACGTTCACCATATTGTTTTTAGTAACCGGAGTGCTGTTCAACTTCTTTGGCTGCATTGGGCTCCTGCGCTTACCCGATGTATATAACCGCTTACAGTCGGCCACTAAATGTGTCACCCTGGGGACTTGTAGTATACTATTGGCGGTACTGATTCATTATGGATTCATTACGATCGGTATAAAGGCATTGCTGGCTATTCCATTGTTATTTTTTTCGGCCACTGTGGCAGCCCATGCTTTAGTGAGAGGAGCCTACCTGTTTGGAGTCCAAATGACTGACAAAACAGTTGTAGATGATTATAAAGAAGTCGCTCAATCGATAAAAAAAGAAACGGGAGGAGAAGAGAATGCGTTATCCGAAGATGAGGGAGCTTAAAGAGGCTGTGGTATCACTGTTCTCCAAAGCTTACACCACGAAATTTCCGGTGGAACCGCATATACCGGAAGAAGGATACCGTGGCAAACCAGTGGTTGATGATGCCAACTGCGTGGGCTGCGAAACCTGTGCCAATGTGTGTCCGCCACAAGCCATTACTTTTAGGGATGACAAAGAACGAAAAATCCGAATCATTACGCGCGATTATGGCAAATGTATCTTTTGCGGACAATGTGAAGAACATTGTATTACCGGGAATGGGGTGAAATTATCGGATCAGATTTATGACTTATCCACCTTTGACCGTTCACAATTGGTAGAAACCCAGGAAAAAGAACTGTTGATCTGTGAAAGTTGCGGGGTGGTCATCACCACCAAAGAACATGCTCAATTCCTACAATCAAAACTGGGGCCCAAAGCTTATGCATCCATCTTGAATCTTAATTTAATAAATGAGAAATTGCAATTAGCAAAAAAAGAAGAGGTGGAAGTGCCGGTTCGTGATGAACTGAAACGGAAAGACCTGTTTAATACTTTATGTCCAAATTGTTTGCGACGGGTATTAGTGAAATATATTTAACTTTCTAAAAGAAATCCTCTCGCAGAGGTGCAAAGACGTGGAGAATTAACAAAAACTTTGCGACTCCGCGGCTCTGCGAGAGATTAAATACAAGACTATGAAGCAACTTCAAGAACTCGTAAAAAATTCCAATAAAGTGCTTATTGCCGGCATCGGTAATGTTTTGAAACGAGATGATGGTATAGGCGTTTACATCACCCGGAATATTGAAACCATCTCTACCATCATGCCCTTAACAGTGGAGTTGAGCATTGAAAATTACATCGGTAAAATCAACGAATTACAACCTGATGTACTGATTTTGGTAGATGCCGTTGAATACAACCGCGAACCCGGCTATACCAAGCTCATTCCTCTTAACGAGTTAATGGATCGCACCACCCACACGCACAATATATCACTTAATAAGTTGGGTCAGTTTTTTCAAATGCCGGTGTACGTATTGGGCATTCAACCCAAAAACCTATTGTTTGGAGAAGGACTAACTGTTGAAGTAAAAAATGCTGCTGACCAGGTGTTATCCATCATCAATAGTTGTCAATATGCACGAACTTACGTTGGCCAATAATATCCTGCAGATCATTAATCAACAAGCTACCCTGCAAAACGATGGTTGCGTCCGGGAGGTGGAAGTGGTCGTTGGAGAATTGTCCGGCGTGATGATTGAAGCATTGAAGGCGGCTCTTCAAGCAGTGATAAAAGGTACAAACTATGAGAACACCCTATTTAATCTAACGGAAGTAAAGGCAATCGCCGAATGTACCAATTGCAGTGCAAAAGTAAATATGGAGACTTTATACAGCCAATGCCCCCAATGCCATAATATGCATCTGGATATTATGCAAGGGAAAGAGCTCTTTGTCAAATCGATTACATTTGAGTAAATCCATTAATAATGACAATCAAGAGTTGAACCCTTCCAGGGTTCCTTCTTTTATTCAACGCTTTATTCCACGGGTTTCACCCGTGGCTATTCAAATTTTACCACTTCGTGGTTATTAAAATGATATGATTAAAGAAAGTTATAGATTAGTAGACAGAGAAAGCCGGAATCCAGAAGGGATTCAATGTGAATAACCCCGCATAGAATGCGGGGAAATTAAAAAATCATGTAAACAAGGAACCCTACGGGGGTTCAATTAACTGTTTGACTATTCTTTACTTCTGAAATCACCCATTTCTCCCCATTAATCATTAACAACTAATAATTCAGATATTATGTGCGATACTTGCGGATGCGGATCAGAACAGGAAGCTACTACCGGGAAGTCAGGCGAACCAATACATCATCACCCCCATGATCATCCCCACCAACATGTAGTAGAAGTCAATAAGAACCTGTTACACGATAATGATTTAATGGCCGAACGAAACCGCGGTTATTTCGAAGCTAAAAACATATTGGCCATCAATTTAGTAAGCTCTCCCGGATCAGGTAAAACCACACTTTTGGAGAAAACGATATCAGCCCTAAACAAAGAATTGAGTTTTTATGTGATTGCAGGTGATCAGCAAACCAGTAATGACGCTAACCGCATTCAACAAACGGGAGCTCAGGTGATGCAAGTCAACACCGGGACCGGTTGCCATTTAGATGCCAACATGGTGCACAACGCCCTTAAAAAACTAAATCCGCCGGACCAAGCCATGGTGATGATTGAAAATGTGGGTAATCTGGTTTGTCCGGCTCTGTTTGACCTGGGCGAAGCCTACCGAATGGTCATGGTCAGTGTGACGGAGGGTGAAGATAAACCATTGAAATACCCCCATATGTTTGCTTCAGCTCATATCTGTATCATTAATAAAACCGACCTGCTCCCTCATCTTTCTTTCGACATAGACCAGTTACGTGAAAACATCAAACAAGTGAATCACCACCTGGAGGTGTTTGAACTATCGACCCAAACAGGGGAAGGGCTAAAGCCCTGGCTGGACTGGCTGGAGTATCAGCAGGCTGCTATTTAGTCTTGTCAGGGGGTGACTATCGTATGATGGTCATAGTCACCCCCTGACTAACTAAACCACCATCAAGCCCTTCACCGCCTCCACAAATGCACGCCCCGTTGTAAGGCGGGTTTGGTTTTCATCATTCATGATGAGGATGAAACGATTGTTTTAATACTTCTAAAAGGTTAAACACTTCAGTCATCAAACAACTTTCCGACGAACGGCACAAGCAAAGGGATAAAATACAAAGTCCGGGTGCGATTATTACCATACAGTGGTAAATCGTACCCGGACTTCTTAAATTAGGAAGAAATTTACTTTCCTACAAAGCCCAACCAACTGGTATTGGCTTGATACTCCTCAATGACCTGAACAGTATTCCCAAAACCAAATGACGACTTCAATTGACTGATCTCCTGACGCAGATAAGTGGTGGCATTGGAGATTAATTCATTGGAAAAACCTTTATCGCTTAAGTTCAATAGTTGATCCAGGGAAATGACCCGGCTAATGATTTGGCCCAAGTCTACCAACTTACGCTGTGGCATTTCCATGTTCAGATTAAAACGAAGCAGATCTTTTACTTGATGACTGGCCCGTTGGGTGATATCAAAAGTACTTAAGAAATCAAACAGATTGGTTTGTTTGGCCTTCTTCATCAGCTTAATTACTCCTTCGGATATTTGTGAATACAACATGTCATTGGAGCCTTCAAAAATTTGGAAAGGACGGCTATCTACCGTGGAGCGCCCGGCAATATGATTCAACTTATAGCCTTTAGCACCTACTAACTGCAATAAGGTTTGTGAAGCCGATTGCATCATGTCGGTAGCTAAACTCTTCACCGCATTGGCTTCAATCCCAATGGCTGACAAGTCTTTGCTCAATCCGGCTTTCTCACTACTGTTGACACACATGGCAGTACAGATGGTGAAATAAGATTGTAATTCGGCTAAACGTTGTTGTACCTGGTCGTATTTCAATAAGCTCTTTCCGCCCACAAAACGCTGCTGGCAATGTGTGATGGCTTCATCCAACATACGTTGAATAAACCCCATGGCCATCCCCGGGAACGACATGCGGCTGCGGTGTAACAGATCCAACATCATTTTCACTCCTGATTTTTCAGGCACCAACTTTTGCACTTCCGGAATGGTTACATGAATGCGATTACGCCCATAAGGTATCTGGTACAATCCAAGGTTTTCAAAGAACTCTTCCACCACAATACCTTGACCGGATTGCGTCACATCACAGATAAAAAAGTCGATGTCTCGTGCTAATTTTCCTTCACCGATATCTTTACGCGCGGTTAGTAACCAAAAGTCGGCCCATCCGGTCAAACCCGCCCAATGTTTGGTTCCTTTCAAGTGATATTGACCATTGGCTTGCGTATGTGCTGTTCGCATATTAAGGGCATCACTCCCAAAATCAGGTTCCGTGATCATTAAACCACCCATATTTTGCTGCTGCAAGAATCGGCGCATCACATTGGCTTTCGCTTCTTCCTGTCCGGATTTAATCACTGGTTGCAGAAATAGTGCCATGTTAATGCCAAAGGTTAATGACAAAGCCAGCGACTCATAAGAGGCGGCACTCATTAGGGCGATGCTTTCTTTTACATCACCCCCTAATCCGCCATATTCCTTAGGTATAATGGCTAAAAAGGGATTCACCGACATAATCTCGCGCATGGCAAAGGGCGGTAAGCCTCGTTTAATGGCCAACTGATCCACATCGCTACGTTCGTAATAGACACTGCGCATCTTTTGCTTCAGAGATTTTAAAATGGTATCAAATGCCGATTCACTGTTTTCTTTTGCTCTTTGGGTCTTTACTTCAGTTCCTTGCTCAAACATTCTTTAACTGGTTTTATCTGGAAAGCGCAGAAACAGAATCTAAAAAACGATTTCACAACATTCCGTGTTAAGCTATACTAACAACAGTTGTTGGGATAAGTTTTAATTAATAGCGGATTTTATAGTATTTATTTCTTTATTAATGCGATCCACCAAGCGAACCGGTTCAATATGAAACCCCTAATCACCAAAGGTATTTATCATTTCCTGCGGGAGGACTTGCGCCAGAGATGCGGGGGATTATGATTTTTCCCCATGGGGATTTGAGCTAGAGATGCAGGGCATTTTAAATTATCCCCTTGGGGATATTTTACTTTCACCGTGGTGATAATTATTTTTCCCTATCGGGATAATTGAATTTGCCCATCAGCATACTTGTTTCATTGCCTATGAAATGAAACAGGTTAAAGTAAAAATAAAAAGCGCGGATCAAGTGAAAATTTAATATCCGATAAGGTAAGTTCCATAAAAAAACCTGACCGGTATCACTACCAGTCAGGTTTATATCTCAAATATTTAGCCGGTGACTAAGGAATAACATTTTTCGTCACCCGCTGAATAGTAATCCTTAGAAATAGAGGTCGCGTTCACCTTGTTTGATGCGCTCTAAACGGTCGACTAATTTATCTTTAAACTTAGGATCTTCATAGGTTTTCAAATTATCATCAATCAATTGATAACCCTTTTCTTTGGTGGTAACCGGTGCATAATCCTCCAAATACTCGGCCAATGTTAACATGGCATTTGGCTGGCAAAATCGTTTGATAAAACCTGGTACCGAGAATTCCATGAAATGTTCGCCCGTACGATTCAAACGATAACAAGCCGTACAGAAAGACGGAATATAACCTTTTCCGACTAGGTCTTCCATCACTTCGTTTAGTGACCGGTTATCATTGATTTCAAACTGCTCCTGATTCAGGTCCTGCTCTTCTTTATCAGACGTATACCCTTTCAGCTCAATGTTGGTACCCCCATCAATTTGGGAAACACCATACTGTAAAACCTCGTCACGAATATGTTCTGGTTCACGAGCGGTCAAAATCAATCCCGTATAAGGCACTGCCAAACGCAGAATGGCCACCAACTTGGTAAAATCTTCATCACTCACATCGTATTTCTCATCCACTTCAAAACCTGAAGCCGACTTAATGCGTGGGAATGAGATCGTATGAGGCCCAACATTATAAACCGCTTCAAAATGATTCACATGACGTATCAATCCAAGCATTTCAAAACGCCAGTCGTACAGGCCTAATAACGCACCAATCCCCACATCGTCGATTCCCGCTTCCTGTGCCCGGTCTAAACCGGTCAAACGCCAGTCAAAATGTTTCTTCACACCGCCCAGGTGTACTTTTTCGTAGGTTTCCTTATGATAGGTCTCCTGGAATATTTGGTAGGTGCCAATACCCGCTTCTTTCACCGTTTTAAAATCTTCAACATCTAAGGGAGCAGCATTAATATTGACCCGACGAATCTCACCATTGCCTTTCTTCACGCCATACACGATCTTTACTGATTCGGCAATGAACCTGGCATCATAACGGGGATGCTCGCCATAGACGAGGATCAAACGTTTATGACCTGCATCTTCCAGCGCTTCTACCTGATCGATGATATCATTTTTACCAAGCGTCAGGCGCTCCTGCTTTTTATTGGTGGAGCGGAAGCCACAATACGCACAATCGTTAATACAGAGATTACCGATGTACAAAGGTGCAAATAACACAATTCGCCGCCCGTATATACGCTCTTTCAGTTCCCGTGCAGCATCCTTTATTTCCTGCACTAACTCAGGATCATTGGCGTTAACAAGAACAGCCGTTTCCTGAAGGCTTAATCGATGTTTATCTAATGCTTTGGCAATAACAGCACGCACTTGTTCACGTGTTGGCTCTTGATGCGCATTCAGGATGTCCCATATTTCATCGGGATCGATGAAACTCTCCTTGGGTTTATCCGGAATTTTGTACTGCTCTGGATGATAGATTATGGACATACTTTGATTTTTTAGACTTTCTTCTCAATGGTTGACTCCCATTGCCACCTCAAATTTAGAATAATTTACTCAATTAAGGCATCAAAATACCTAAATAATTACAGATGAGTTTCATCATGAAAGGGCCCTCAAAAAAAAGATGAAAACCCAATCGTTTCAGAAACGAAAACATTTGCTTTCAATCCTTCATTATTTATTCATTCAAAGCATCGGGCTACTGATGATTTTAGCTTAGTCGCTAACAGTTAAAATAATCATAAAAGAGCTTTGCTTTGTAAGAACATAAAACAAAAAGAGGATGCATAAAAATGGCACCCTCTATAATTATTCGTTTAAAAGCAAAATTAGTTATCAATCCTCAATTTTAAAGTAAGACACCAGCTCTTTTAAGCGAATGGCCTGCTCTTCCAGCTCCTTCGAACTGGCGGCCATCTCTTCGGATACGGATGCATTTTCCTGGGTGGCCATGTTCAGTTGCTGAATGGCATTGTTCACTTGCTCCACCCCACTCTGCTGTTCCTGAGAAGCCACCGTTATCTCCATTACCAACTGTGTGGTTCTTTCGATTTGGGGCAACATTATGGTCAACTCCCCATTGGAATTTTCAGCCAATATCAGGGAGTTATTGGCCGACTCTACTATGTCATCTGCGGCGGCCTTGCTCCGCTCTGCCAGTTTTCGAACCTCACCGGCGACTACTGCAAATCCTTTGCCTTGTTCTCCAGCCCGGGCCGCTTCCACAGCTGCGTTCAAAGCCAAAATATTGGTTTGCATAGCAATGTCATTAATCACCTGAATTTTTTCCACAATTAAACGATTAGCGTCTAATGCCTGTATCGATTGGGTATTCACCCGATTGATGCCATCACTTGCGGATTGAGCAATACCATGCGTTTGCTTTGCATTTTGATTGTTCTGATGAATATTGCTATTTATTTCCTCCACGGTAGAAGAAATTTCCTCCACCCCGGAAGCCTGTTCAGTGGCACTCTGAGATATTTGCTCCGAAGTTCGGTTCAACTGTTTACCTGCTGCCACAATTTCATCAGAACTACTCAAAATTAACGAAATCATCTCCTTCAACTTATTGCTCATCTCCACCATCGACTTCATAACCCCCAGATGATTTTTATCCGTTACCCTATCCATCGCTAAATTACCCTGCGCAATTTCTTCAGCCAGTCTGGCTACGTCCCTTGGGTCGCCCCCCAGTTGCTTGAACACCTGTCGTACAATCAATATAACAATGCCCATCACCAGTATAGAACCCAGTACAAAAAAAGTGAATAACGTTATCATAGCTCTTCGACGAGCATCCGATGCCATCATTTTTACCTGATCGTGAACATGCATCACCAAGGGTTCAACCTGATGTATAACCGCTCTCATTTCCCCCATCAAACCGGTATCCTCAGTCAGTCCAATTCGGATCTTACCATCAATAAGATTGTAAAAGCCATTACTATAATTTTCTAATGAGTTTTTAATACTTTCTTTTTGAATAGAAGAAAGCCGAAGCCGGCTCAAGGTCTGATAAAAACGATTCAGCTCAGTGGTAAAATTCTCTTTGTAGACCAAATCCTTTCTTAAAAGAAAATCTTTTTCGCTACGACGCAAGGCTAACATATGCACCTGAGCCCTATCTAAACCCAGAGCCTTTACCTCAGACTCCACCTCATGAATGAAAGTTCTCATCTCTCCGATCAAACCCCAATTTTTATAACCCAGTGCTTTATAAACTTGCTGAATACTTAAGAATTTCTCCTCATATTCGGTCAAATAAGATTGAATAAGTGCCACCTCTCTGGCCTCTTCTTCACTGATGGTTCCAGACGCCAGAAGCTGCATACAAACATTACCGGCCTCCAGAATACCATCTTTAAAGCTTGTAGTATATTGGCTTTCCCCCGTTATATAAAAATCAGGATCAGTAATTGTTCTGGCAACAAAATCTTTTTCGCTTTGCCGTAGCTCCAACATATTAGTCTCCAGATCCTGCACCCAATCTCCTACTTGATTAATGTATGCAATTTTTTGAAACGATAGATAGGTAAACGATCCAATGGCCGTAAATGCCACCAATAATATGGCCAATAATAATATGAATCGCTGTTTTAAAGTGAAATTTTTCATGTTGACTTTTTCAATGTATCTCGTTATAACTGTTCCCATAAGGCCCTTTTACAAAGGGAATGCTACTTTGTTACATCTGAGATTCATAAAAAATCATAAAAAAAAACCGCTCCATAAAATGAAGCGGTTTAATGACTATGTATAGGAATTTATTAATACTCTTCGAGAATACCTTTTACATCCTCAGGAGCTACACGGCCATAAACTTTTTCGCCAACGGTTACCACGGGGGCCAATCCACAAGCACCTACACAACGCAGGCTACTCACAGAAAACTTGCCGTCAGGAGTTGTTTCACCGGTTTTCACTTTCAACAAACGCTTGAACTCGTCCAATACGTTTTCGGCTCCACGTACATAACAAGCGGTTCCCATACAAACAGAGATAGGATGCTCGCCTTTGGGAATCATGGAGAAGAATGAATAGAATGTAACGACACCATATACATGAGCAATGGAAACGTTCAATTGATCAGCTACCAATTCCTGCACTTCAGCAGGCAAGTAACCAAACAATTCCTGAGCCGCATGAAGGACATTGATCAGCTCACCACCTTCGTGGTTGAACTTTTTACAGACCTCTTTCAGCTCATCTACCTTAATTGCGGGTAATTTTATATCTGCCATTTTGTTATCATTTTAAGACAAAAGATTCAAATATCAAGCTCTATTCCAAGCTCCAAGAGATCAAGCTTCAAGCTTCAGGTACCCAAATGGTCTTAGAATTTGGATCTTGAGTCTTGAGACTTGGATCTTGATACTTTAAATTAAATTTCAATCTTCTTTTTCTTATCGAAATAATGCGTGTGTAATAATTCATGTGATTTGTGTCCACAAGGCTCGCCCAGGAACTCTTCATATAGTTTTGTAATGAAGGGATTCTCATGCGACTTACGCAACACTTTATTACGGTCCTCTTCGTAGATGGCACGCTGACGTTTTTTCAAGACCTCAACATTTCCGTGGTGATAAGGCTGACCGCCACCACCAATACATCCACCAGGACATGCCATGATTTCAATAGCATGAAATTCTGATTTACCAGCTTTAATGTCTTCCAGTAACTTACGGGCATTTCCTAAGCCGTGAGCGATACCAATTTTAATTGGCAAACCATCAAAGTCGATGGTCGCCTGGCGAATACCTTCCATACCACGCAGCTCTTCAAAATCCACTCTTTCCAATGTTTTTTGAGTATGCACTTCGTAAGCCGTACGCACAGCAGCTTCAATTACACCACCTGTTGTACCAAAGATCACAGATGCACCTGTTGACTCACCCATTGGCTGATCGAAATCCTCATCAGCTAATGACGCGAAATTCAAGTTAGCATTACGGATCATCTGCGCCAACTCACGTGTTGAGATCGACAAGTTAACTTCCGGATCACCATCTGTTTTGAATTCATCACGTGAACACTCGTATTTCTTAGCCAAACAAGGCATTACCGAAACAACCACTACATCTTCACGTTTTTTACCCAATTTATCAGCCAGGTATGTTTTAGCAATGGCACCAAACATCTGTTGAGGCGACTTAGCGGTAGATGGCACATCTTTCATCTCAGGGAAGTTGTACTCAAAGAAATTCACCCATGCCGGACAACAAGAGGTCAGGATTGGTAAGTTAGCATCTTTATCACCGGCCAGGAATTTACCTAAACGACCTAACAATTCAGTACCCTCCTCCATGATGGTTAAATCGGCAGCAAAGTCAGTATCGAATACATGATCGAAACCTAATTTACGCAAAGCAGACACCATTTTACCGGTTACCAATGAACCAGCTTCCATACCAAATGATTCACCTAAAGCGGCACGCACGGCAGGGGCAGTCTGAACGATCACTGTTTTAGTTGGATCAACGATGGCATCCATCACTTTCCAGGTACTGTCACGCTCGGTTAAAGCACCTGTTGGACAAACAGCCACACACTGACCACAGAAAGTACAGGTAGAGTGATCCAGATCCATTTCGAAGGCCGGAGCCACAACAGATTCAAATCCACGATTGATGGCAGAAAGCACACCAACGGTCTGTACCTCGTTACAAGCTGTTTCACAGCGACGACACATGATACACTTATCCATATCACGGATTATAGCCGGTGACTCATCGCCTTTGTAATGTGACTGCTCTCCTCTATAATGAACATCACGTATTCCTAAATCCTGAGCCAGTGTTTGAAGCTCACACTCACCCGATTTAGCACAAATTAAACAGTCGAAGGGATGATCTGACAAAATCAGCTCCATCACCGTACGACGGGCATTGATCACACGCACCGAATGCGTATTCACGACCATACCCTCTTCACACTTTTGCTTACAAGCCGGTGCCAGATTACGACGCCCTTCCACCTCCACAACACACACCCGACAACCGCCTGGTTTGTTCTCGAAATTGGTATCCTCCAGCTTCATGTAGCACAAGCTGGGAATATTAATCCCAATAGACTTGGCTGCTTCCAGAATGGTAGTTTCTTTTTCGACAACTACCGGTTTATTATCTATGGTTATTTGAACGATTTCCATTCTCTTATCAATTTACTGTTCAAAACTAGTTCTAAGTGATTACTGCACTGTGATGGCGCCAAATTTACATTTCTCCATACAAGCGCCACACTTGATACAGATAGCCTGATCAATCACATGAGCTGCTTTTTTATCACCAGTGATGGCATCTACCGGACAAACGCGTGAACACAGAGTACAACCGACACATTTCTCATCACTAATGGTGTATTGCATTAATGCTTTACACTGACCAGCCGGACACTGACCATCCTTCACGTGAGCTTCATACTCTTCCCAAAAATTGTCCATGGTTGACAACACCGGGTTAGGAGATGTTTGTCCCAAACCACAAAGAGAAGTGTCTTTAATCACACCACTCAAGTTTCTTAAGCGAGCTAAATCTTCGATGGTACCTTTTCCTTCGGTTATTTTTTCCAGCATCTCATACAAACGCTTATTACCGATCCGACAAGGGGCACATTTTCCACAGGACTCTTCAACTGTAAAGTCGAGGTAGAATTTGGCCATTGATACCATGCAATCATCTTCGTCCATCACAATCATACCACCTGATCCCATCATGGAACCACAGGCCAACAGACTATCGTAATCAATTGGAATATCCAGGTGTTTCTCAGTCAAACATCCACCTGAGGGACCACCTGTTTGAACAGATTTGAATTTCTTACCATCTTTGATACCACCACCGATGTCAAAAATAACTTCGCGCAGTGTGGTACCCATAGGCACTTCAATCAAACCAACATTATTTACTTTACCGGCCAAAGCGAACACTTTGGTTCCTTTACTTTTCTCAGTACCGATAGAACTGAACCATTCGGCACCTTGCAATAAGATCACCGGAATGTTAGCATAGGTCTCAACGTTATTTACATTGGTTGGTTTTTCTTTGTAACCGCTTACTGAGGGGAATGGAGGTTTCACAGTCGGTTCGCCACGCAACCCTTCCATGGAGTGAATCAAGGCTGTTTCTTCACCACAAACAAAAGCACCGGCACCATAACGAATCTCCACGTCAAAGCTAAAACCAGAACCGAAGATATTTTCGCCTAACAAATCATATTCACGCGCTTGTTCAATGGCAATTTTCAAACGCGTTATGGCCAAAGGATACTCTGCACGAATGTAGATCACCCCTTTATCAGCACCTGTACAGTAACCATTGATCGCCATGGCTTCTAATACAGCATGCGGATCACCTTCCAGGATGGAACGATCCATAAATGCACCCGGGTCACCCTCATCAGCATTACAGACTACATATTTTTGATCTGCTGTTTCCTTACGTGTCAATTCCCATTTCAACCCAGTTGGGAATCCACCTCCCCCACGACCACGCAAGCCGGAGTCCATGATCACTTTGATCACTTCTTCAGGAGACATCTCTGTTAATGCTTTACCAAGGGCAGCATAACCCTCACGGGCAATGTACTCATCAATATTTTCAGGATTGATGAATCCACAATTACGCAAAGCAATCCGAATTTGCTTTTTGTAAAAACCCATGTCTTTTGATTCCGAAACAACCTGGTTGGTTTCCGGATCAATATATAACAGACGCTCAACCTGGCGCCCCTTAATCAAGTGCTCAGCCACAATTTCACCAGCATCTTCAGGTGTTACGTGCACATAAAATGTGTTATCAGGTACCATCTTCACGACAGGACCTTTTTCACAAAAACCGAAACAACCGGTTCTTACGACCTGAACTTCACTTTCCAATCCATTATCCTCGATGGTCTGGTTCAGGTTTTGCACAATCTCTTCTCCTTGCGACGCACGACACCCCGTGCCACCACATACCAGGATATGATTTTTATATTTAGCCATAGCGTAAAAAAACTATTCGTTTTTGTTCTCTTTAACGGTTTCATAATTTACCGGGATGATTCCATCCACCAGCTCACCACCTTTGATGTATTTTTCAATGATTTCATCAGCCCTTTTAATGTCAACATGACCAAAAACAACAGATGCCTCACCCGGCAAAATAACTTCAATGGTTGGTTCAGCATGACAGAAACCCATACAACCCGTTTGAGTTACGATGGCTTCAACGGCACGATGATCCAACTCCTCAATAAAGTAGTTCATGATTTCTTTAGCACCTGATGCAATTCCGCAGGTAGCCATCGAAACCTTCACCTGAACCAACTTATCAGGATGGTCACTTTTTTCGCGCAACGTCACCTTAGCTTGCAGCTCCTCCCTCATCTTCTTGAGGTCGTTAAGCGATTTTACTTTTGTCATAGCGATTGGTTATTAGTTAATTATTAACTTTCTTAATTAGTTATACTCTACTTTAATTTCCTTTAAATTCTCGTCAATCATTTGTTTTAAAAAATTGGCCACTTTGGGCAGACGAATGTCCACATCCCCTAAAATCTCTTTCACTTCGCGACTATCTAAACGATAGGTTTCCCCATCTTTCTCATAGCTAAACACAAAGTCCAGTTCCGAATTTCCAGAGATTAACTGAGCCATTGTACCAGGAATATCACCCATTGGTGGTCGGTCAATATGATAGCGTCCGAATATCGCTCTCAATATGGTACCTTTCCCCAACTCTGAAGTAAGATCTAACTTCCCATCCGTTTGCTCTGCATTCTGTTTAATTAGCGGAATGCCTAATCCAACTTTTCGAGTGGTACGCGATGTAAAAAACGGGTCGGTTACTTTCGCTAGCGTTTCCGCATCCATTCCCGTTCCATCATCTTCCACATGAATGATCAAATCTTCGCCTTTTTCAACTATTGTCACTTGCACCAAATGCGCTTTCCCTCGCACTGAGTTTTGAACAATATCCATAATGTGCATCGACAAATCCTTCATTATTCTATTAATTTCCGATTTCTGTTTTTCTGCCGTTTTCTTGTCGCAGCGCTAGTTTAATCTCATCAAAAGAAAGCTCCTCCATCAGAAACTCAGTATACCGTTGACCAATTTGATCCGGCATATGTGCATCTGACGAACGCAACAGCACGTAGTTTTTAATTTCGGGATGTTTTTTCACCAACTCACCTACCTTTGCCAAAGGACTGATTTCCATTGCATCTATAGATAAATCAAAAGGCAAAAACCCTAATTGACTATAAATACTAAACCGTTTTTTATCCACATGAGCCAAAACAAATAACCCGTTGAGCTCATGTACCTTAGCCTGCACCTCCTCGATAGTTTGATTCAAACCACTGATTAACAAGCGGTCCTCCTGGCCCATAATCTCTTCCTTTGCATTGACCCAAACCTGATGTCCGAATACATCGGGATTGTTTTTCACTTCAGGAAGATGTTGATCCAGATAAACTTGAAAGGCATCCAATTTTTCAAAACTTTCAAAGAGCGTCACGCAATGCACTTCCTCTCGTGTAGTTACTTCAGCACCGCAAAGAACCATTATCCCTTCCTTTTTAGCTAACTGAGCCACCACTTTACATTGTCGAGTTGAATTGTGATCAGTAATGGCAATCACATCCAATCCTTTTGTCCGGGCCGCATCAACAATCATCTGAGGACTCATCTCCAAGCTCCCGCATGGTGACAATACAGAGTGAATATGCAAATCAGCTTTATACCGGTTCATCCCATTATTTCAAAAGCTCGTATAGCTTACCAGATATTTCAAAAGTTTCCAGATCAGTACCCAACAAAGGAATACCCTCATCATTACTTTGACTCATGGTATTTTCTTCGGGCTCTAATCCTTTTACAATAATCACCGCTGCGACCTCTTTTAACGAAGCAACAGCCATCACATTACGATGTGTTTGCAGGGTGACCCAAAGCTGACTTTCATCGGCATTCCCCATCACATCACTTAATAGGTCAGAAGTATATCCACCAGTCACCTCCCTATCAAGACCTTCTTTACCACTAAATACTTTTAGGTTTAGTTTTTCAACTATATCGTTAACTTTCATTGTTAGGGTTCTTTTTGTTATAATCGTTATCCAATCGATCCTTTCCCCACGTTTCTTCAATAATTCGAATGGAACGCTCTGGACTTATTTTGCGTTTTTTCTCCATCATCCGCTGCAAAAAAACACAATTAGATAAATGGGCTTCTTTGCGTACAATATCTTCAGCTAAACTTTCACAGTTGGGAGCTCCACAGGCTCCACAGTCAATCCCCGGAAGAAAACTCATAATACGACGTACCCGTTCCATTTTCTTCAAAGCTACGCCCATATCCTCATCCAAAACCATCATTGAACGGGGCTCAACTTTCCCTACTTTTAACTGCTTTTTGATATAAGATTGATATTTCTTTTCAATAACCGGTGCTTTTTTACCAGCCTCTTCCAAACGACGTGCTCGAGTTTTAAGTCGCTCAACCGTTAGAAAACGGTTCTCCGACAACAATACACCACCTGCACAACTCTGATCACAAGCCCTCAATTCCAGGAAATCGACATTTACAATTTCATCATTCTCCACTTTCTCAAGAAAAGAAATCACATTGTGAATTTCATCAATGGCCAGACAGCGCCCTTTCATATGATCAGCTTCTCCTTCTGTTAAACTCCATATTAAACCTTTAGACGATAAGTTCATGTTCTCATCTGTCTCTTGGGCTTTTACTAAATCCTTGGTTTTTAATACGTGGTACACTTTATTATAAAGAAAATCCATATTAATAACGCCATCAACATAAGACGTGTCTTCACCAACCGGATTTTTAACTGTTGCAATTTTAGCAGCACATGGTGTGACGTAAAAAATTCCTATTTTTTCAGGGTCTTTCCCTTCATCAATCAGTCGTTGACGGAAATATACTGCTGAAGTATCGATAGGTGGTTTTATTGGAATGATGTTATTAACCAAGCCTGGAAATTTCACTTGAATCAATCGAACAATAGCTGGACAAAACGGACTTATTAATGGTTTCTCCCGATCGTCATTAAATTCCTCCAACATGGATTCATTGATCACCTCCACAGCTGCCTCGGCCGGAATAACATGCGTAAACCCAAGCTCCTGAAGAACATCAATTATTTCGGACTCAGCAATCTGTTTTGAAAACTGGCCTATAAATACAGAAGGTAGAATAGCTACACGCTCATCGTAGTTGAATATTTTGGCAAAGTCATCCTGCTCTACATAGATGGCATCTACCGGACAAGCTTTCATGCACTCCCCACAATCCACACACCAGTTTTTGCGTATGGAGGCCACACCGTCATGGATGCGAATGGCGTTGGTCGGACAAACTGTCATACAATGGGTACACCCATAACATAGCTCTTTGTCCACTTCCAATGCATGATAAAATTGCTCTTTATCCATTCCTGATTCAGCGATTTAAGTAGTTAAATTGGTAATAAGTTCAACAGTGGTACCTTCGCCCACTTTACTTGAAACAGTTAAAGAATCGGCGTTTCGCTTCATATTAGGCAACCCCATACCAGCACCAAATCCCATTTCACGCACCATGGCCGAAGCAGTTGAATATCCAACCTGCATGGCCAGGTCAATATCAGGAATACCAGGTCCCTGATCCTCTATGCGAATCACAATACGCGATGGATCAATGTCGACCAATATTTGACCTTTGTAGGCATGTGCCACCACATTAACCTCACCTTCATAAAGAGCAACAACTACACGTTTCACCACTTTGGGATCTACGTTGAGCTGCTTCAATACTTTCTTAACTGCGCTAGCTGCATTACCTGCTTTGGTAAAGTTGCCACCTTCTACTTCGTATTTAAATTCCATCGCGCCCGGTCATCAATATACTGGTTGTAAACCAGCATCGTGCAACATCCCAATCGTTTTAAACATTGAATAGCGACATTCCAGCAAAACCATATTATTTTCGCTGGCTATGTTTATCATCTCAGGAGTGGCTGTTTTATCACGTACAAATAGAACACAAGATATATCAGCCATTTCAGCCGTTCGCACTACTTGCATATTGGCTAATCCAGTGATGAGCACCAAATGCTCTGAATCGAGTGTTAAAACGTCACTCATCAGGTCACTGGCAAAACCACATTCAATGCCACGATCCAGATATTCCTCACCACAAATCACCTTGGCATCCAGAACTTCAGTAATTTTTCTTATTTCCATTAACGATTACTTAGTTTCTTTAAAATTTTCAACACTTTTTAACTCAAGTATTAAAGAAAATTTTCCCGAATTCATTACAAATGAATAGTATTCAGGCGAAAAAAAAAAGCACGTTTGTTTCTTTTTGTTAATATATATCAAATCTAAATTAACAGGCTACACATTGCGATAATAAAAAAGGGGCTTCTTTCAATTTATAAGGAATACTTAACACCTTTACTTCAATCCATAAGAAAGTTGAGGGTGATGATTTTTATCATACTACTAACAAATTATTACTACATGTACTCTACATCCACCTCCTTGAGAAATTTTTCCTCCAATAATTTTACAATACGTTTAATAACAGTCCGTCTAATTTCCAACTCAATTGGCAAATTCGGATCTTGATGCGCAACATTAATTCTGGTACCATTCAACACATGAATCTTATCACTTTCCAACAACAACTTAATAATTTGATCAGCAGGACCATTGCCTAGTCGTGTGTCCTTATGATAATGTTCTAACAATTTAGACACTTTCCCTAAAGTCAAAATTCCTTCTGTGACCAGAGTCATCCCTTCTACATATGATACGGGAGGTAGATCAGGGTCTTCTGAATCCATACCAGCATCAAATCTCAAAGCTAGCTCCCGTGCAATAATTTCAGCAGTCGTTCCACCGGCAATAATCCGCTTCCCTTTAAATCGACTGACTTTTAGTGAAAAATCAAAATCATTTTTATCCTCAAAGGGGGGGCCGGAAACCAACAATAACTTACGCGGTTCTCTAAAATAAATAACACCACAAGAAGAGTCGTCTTTGGGCTTATCACCATCGTGCAAACAGGCAATATTGACAACCTTCTGAGCTAATTTTCCAGACGAAGCAAATGGGGTGTATTTAACTATTTTCTGAACGTAATTTTCCATTTCTTCACGCCCCCAACCAAATGGTAATGCTTTAGATCCCATTCCAGATTGTGCAATCCCATCTGTCCAAAAGAATATTCGATCTTCTTTAAGTGCCTTAAATTTACAGGTATGTAATTTCTTTCCTTTATTACTATCACTTTCCATTTCAATCTCTTCCCAGCCTGGATCAAATATTTGATTACCACGCATCACTGAGCATGAGGGATTATCATATTCGACAATGGTGGTGGTCCCATCGTCCTCAATATCTATTATCGTAAAGGTACTGTAGCTCATCTTCCGTACACTACACACTGGTAGTGTATTCATAATAATCTCAGCTATCTTCTGAACTTCCCGATGTTCCTCCGTAAAATTAATGGCCATGGAAGCTGTTAATGTAGCTAAAACATTCGCTTTCACACCACTGCCCATCCCATCTGAAAGTACTACTACTGTTCGCCCCTCTTCCTTTATACGGCGGGATAAAAAGACATCACCACAAATGAGTTCTCCCACATGATTATTCTGGCGACATTCGATATCTATAAAAAACTTATTATCAGGATTCATCGTCTAAACCTAATTTTTGAGCCTGAATAATACTATTCAAGGTTTTCTCCGTTTTAGAAGCGCTTTCACCCAGAAGAAATGCGATCTGTTGAACGGTTTCCAGATTCTCACGTATTACATTACGTGCACGCGTAATGACCTCCTCACGACGCACCTCAGGAGTAATCAAATCCCGAATAATACCACCTACCACCTGGTTCTTTTTTATAGTAAATACAGAGACATTTAAAATGGAATTACCGTAGGGTGAATCGCGGTTCAAAACATCCTGCCCTGATTTTAATACTGATGAGAACAACCGATGAAAAGGCAACAAACTGGTTAGTTCAGCACCTTTTAAGCCAGGTACTAATTCGGCGATTTCCCGGGCATCTTCACCCAACATATCAATAAAATGGTTATTGGATTCTAATACCTTTAAATCCTTATCCACTATCACCACTCCAGCCCGAATTTTATTAAGCATTGAAGTAGTGGTTTCTGCCGCTTCACGAGCTGCCAACTCCTCTATTCGAGCCTTTTCTTCACTGTTTTGCAGAGCCTCCTGCGTTCTTTTCAATTTATCATTGGCCGCATTTACTTTGCTAATGTAAGTGTGCATTTTTTTTATTGTGTAGGTATAGCACTGCTCATATTCAGTCAGCCCCTGTAAATGGGCCACAGCAAACTCTTTACAAGTAGGATATCCACAAGCTCCGCAACCTAACATATCTTCCTCTTTCGTTTTACCCATATCAACCAGCACTTGTTGAATCTGATCTTCGGGCGGATATGGCAAACGTTGATCCATTGATCGAAAAGCACGTGTTAAGTCCAGGTCTTTATATCTATCAATATCGTCTCGCCACTGATCACAATCAATGTCTTTCATCCGCTTGCTCACATATTTAATGACTTGCGAGCGCCGCATGAATTTTTTTCCACCTTTGGAAGCTCCGGGTCCCATAATACAACCCTTGCAATAAAACAGATCCAGGTGTTGCTTCAACTCCACTTCACTTCGAAACTCTTTAATGGATTGTAAAAAATTAGTGCGCCCTTCGGTAATCAGGATATCTGCTTCCAATAAATCCTGATTCACATCCACCGCCTGAAAAAGGCCATGACTAATGGGAAAAAGTCCTCCTTTTCGGCCTAAAGGAGGATCGAAATCGCTAAATTCAACAGAACTCTCTTTAATGCCATGTTCTGCAAATAATTCACGCAATTCAACAAACGTTATAACAGAATCTATTTGTCCATCCGTTTGCGTAAAAGCCTTTACATCATCCTTAGAAGCTGTACAGGCAGTAATGTAAACGACCTTTTGATCGTGTCCATATTTTTTTCGAATTACTTTAGACATGGCAATAAAAGGTGGCACAATGGGTGCCAGATTTTCAACCATATCCGGATGCATCTTCTCAATATATTTAATAACAGGTGGGCACTTAGAGGAGATAAAATATTTTCCTTGAAAAGAATCCAACAACTCCTTGTATTTGATAGCCACCAGATCAACCCCAAAAGCCATCTCAGTGACCAAATCAAAGCCTAGTGCCCTAATCATGGCTACAAACTTGCGGTAATCCGTAATATCTGAAAACTCTCCGGAAATGGCAGGATCGCAAATTGCTGCCACGCGTTCACTCCCCTCTAAAAAACCTTTGGTCTTACTTTTTTCATCTCTGTAATGAATGGCATGCTGCGAACACATGGTAACACAATGCCCACAACCGATGCACCGGTCCGGTATAATTTGTGCATGCTTATCAGCAATTTTAATAGCTTTTGCCGGGCATACTCTCACGCAAGTATAACTTAAATTACACTTCTCCTTATCTGATACAATTAGCTGACCCATAATAGCAAGACAAATTAATTACACACTAATTTCGAAAAATTCATTTAATATATCATAAATATTATCACTGCTAACCTGCTTATACATCTGCTTATCAATCATCAATACAGGTCCTTCATCACAGTGGCCCCCACATAAATCACCGTGAAAAAAAACTTCACCATTCAAATCATGCTCCTTCAAAAAATTCTTCACTATTTCTAATATAGTCTTATTACCTCTTGAAAAACAAGAACTTCCAAGACAAATTGTGATATCATGTTTGGTTTCCATAAATCGTCGGTATTTGCATCAATTGGTTTTCGTAAATTAATTTTTTTTAACAAAAAAACAAAAGATATTTATCAGTTTATTTCCCTCTTCAATACCTAACATATCGTTATCTTTAGTTTCGAAACATTACGTTTCGAACGCCAATTATAATACATTTGTATACATCCTGTTATTCAGATATTTTTAAATCGAACAACCTGTAACTAAATCATATCTATGAATCACCATAGACAAAACATTCTTATCCCTATCACATTTTCTGATAAGGATAAAATTGCTATTGAACACGGAAAACTAATAGCAAAAGCTTTCAATAAGGACATCACCTTGCTGGCTGTTGTTACTGATAACATCACTGATGAGCATATAAACAGCACAAACATCAGACTAGAAAAGATCAAACAATCCTTTTCATCAGCGCAAACACCTCGCATTTTTTGTATAGTTGAACAGGGGATACTCATGCCAATCCTCAAGAAAACATCGGATGAAATTGAAGCTGCCAGCATTATAATTGCGATGGAAAAGAACTCCAGGCTTCGCTTTTATAAGGATGTTCAATTCATGAAAGAAACCAAACAGTTTAAAATGCCCTTTTTAATGGTTCACTCTCAGGAACCACACCCTGAACAATCAAATGTCATTTATTTACCAATTGGTTTCAGAAAAGAAGAAAAGGAAAAACTGATTTGGGCCAGCTACTTTGGTCGATTTAATAATTCAAGGATAAAAGTGATCAAAGCCAGGGAATCGGATTCGACGGCGTGCGCACGTGTGATGGCACATATTTTGTTTACAAAGAAACTTTTTGACCAGTTTAATCTTGATTATGAAGTTTTGAATTCCTCAAAAAATAGTTTTGGTATTACCAAAGAAGCCTTGCAATTGGCTCACGGCGATAAAAAAGGCATTGTTATGATCTGTACCACTAAACACTACGGTCCGGAAGAAGAAATAATTGGCCCTCCTGAATTAAAAGTCATAAAAAACCGGGAACAAGTCCCGGTATTTTGCGTCAATCCAAGAAAGGATTTATACATTTTATGTGATTAACTTTAATAACGGTTACGCTCTTTATAAGTCGTATGTAATAGTTCATGCGACTTATGACCTAACGGTTCTTTCAGGTATTCTTTATAAATATGGATAACTTCAGGATTCTCATGTGATTTGCGAATCGGCTTAAGGGAGTCTTCCTGATAAATGGCTTCACTACGCCGTTTCCGTATTTCTGCAGAAGTAGGAATTGGCTGACCTCCGCCACCTAAGCATCCACCTGGACAAGCCATTACCTCAATAAAATGATAATCTGCTTTTCCATCGCGAACCGCCTCCATCACTTTTTTGGCGTTACTTAACCCGTGAGTGACGCATGTTTTCAATTCTACACCTTCCAGAAAACTCCATTCAGGCAATACATTATCAATTTTAACTGCTGCTTCGCGAATATACTCCATGCCCCGAACCGGCGTAATATTCAATCCCTCAAACGGAACTTCGCGTCCAGTCACTACTTCATAAGCAGTACGCAGAGCAGCTTCCATCACCCCTCCTGTAGCACCAAATATAACAGCAGCACCTGAAGATTCACCCATAATACTATCGTATTCATCATCTGGCAAGGAGAAGAAATCAATACCGGCTTGTTTAATCATAAGAGCGAGCTCTCTGGTTGTTAATACATAATCCACATCCTGATAGCCACTACTTCGCATCTCCGGGCGTGCGGCTTCATATTTTTTTGCTGTACAAGGCATAATTGACACACTGACCATCGTTTCCGGATCAATATCCAACTTATTGGCATAAAATGTTTTTGCAAGTGCCCCAAACATTTGCTGTGGTGATTTAGCAGTGGATACATTACCCAAAAACTCTGGAAAAGCATGTTCTATAAACTTCACCCATCCAGGAGAACAAGATGTTGTCATGGGCAACTTGACCGTTGGATCTTTATCAACCAAAGCCTTCTTCAAGCGCTGAAGTAACTCATTACCTTCTTCAATGATGGTTAAATCGGCCGTAAAATCAGTATCCAAAACAGAATCAAATCCTAAACGACGTAAAGCAGAAACCAGCTTACCCGTTACAATTTCGCCCGGAGGCATACCCAGGGCTTCCCCCAACGCTATACGCACGGCAGGAGCTGTTTGCACAACCACATGTTTACCTTCGGCATGAATGGCCGACCACACTTCATTAAGGTATGTCTTTTCAGTCAACGCTCCTGTTGGGCAGCGACTTACGCACTGACCACAGTTAGTACAGACCACTTCGTACATGGGGCGTTCAAAAAAGGTAGAAATTTTCATCTCCTCCCCTTTATATGCCACTGTTAAGGCACTAATGTTTTGTAACTGCGAACAGGTACGTACACATCTTTGACAACGGATACATTTGCTGTCATCTTTTATAATAGAAGGTGAGAAATGGTCAATTGTTAGATTTTTAAATGGAATCAGATCAATGTAACCGTTTTCGCCTACAATGTACTCAGAAGACAATTCCTGAAGTTCACAGGATCCATTTTTATAACAACGGGTGCATTCAGCCCTGTGCTCACTCACCAACAATTCAATCACTTCTTTACGCGCTTTACGCACTTTTAAGCTGTTAGTCATAATTTCCATCCCTTCCGAAACAGGCATGGCACAAGAAGGTAATAAACGGTCACTACCTGCCTGTTCTACAACACAAACACGGCAATTACCTGCCACACACAGATCCTCGTGATGACATAATGTTGGGATGCGAATATTTATTTTCTTAGCAGCTTCTAAAATGGTGGATCCTTCATCCACACTAACTGCTATATTATCTATACGTAAATTAATTTTTTCAGCCATCGTAATTCGATTTTTGGAATTAATAAATCATCTCCTCTTTGAAATTCTCGACAATTGACGAAAATGAATTCGCCACTGATTGGCCCAATCCACACTTGGCAGTCACCCGCATGGCCTCAGCTAATTCCATCAATTTATCGAGGTAAGAAGAAGACTGTTCACCTTTCTTAACAGCCTGTATTCCTAACAGTAACTGCTGCGTTCCAACCCGGCAAGGGGTACACTGTCCGCAGGATTCTTCCACGAAGAAATCGAGGTAATTATGTAACACATTGTACATGGATCTGGATGAATTGAAAATCATCATCGATCCCCCGGTTGGTAAAGAAGCACCCGTTAATTTACCTTGATAACCAATGACTGTTTTATCAAACTTTTTACGCGGCACACAAAAACCTGAAGCTCCTCCTACTTGAACCGCTTTGGCATCACCATCTCCAAAGTCTTCCACAAATTTTTGTAAGGTCATTCCAAACTCCAGTTCATAAATACCTGGGATCGGTGTATCTCCGGAAACAGAAAAAACTTTAGAACCTCTGGAATCCTGCACTCCTAAGTCACGAAATTTTTCAGGCCCATACTTAAAAATTGAATAAGTATGTGCCAGAGTTTCAACATTATTAATAACCGTTGGCTTACCACGATAGCCGCTATTAGTTGGAAACGGTGGTTTATTACGTGGTTCGCCACGTTTACCTTCCATGCTTTCAAACAGTGCACTCTCCTCACCACAAATGTAGGCTCCGCTACCCATAAAGATTTCAACTCTGAAGTTAAGGTTTAACTGATCCAATAACTTATGGAAATTGTCAATGATTTTTAATAGCTGTGGTTTTAAAAACTTGTACTCACCTCGCAGATAGATGTATCCCTTTTTGGAACCTATGATTCGCGCACAAACAGCCATGCCAGTCAATACTTTGTGAGGCACACTCGACAGTATTTCACGATCTTTAAAAGTGCCAGGTTCTCCCTCGTCGGCATTACAAATCACGTACTTTTCATCTGATTCAACCTCAGATGTAAGCTTCCACTTTAATCCAGTAGGAAAACCAGCCCCACCGCGACCTTTCAGCCCTGAGCTAATTAAATCATTAATTAAATCATCATCTGGACGTGCCAGAGCTTTTTCTAATATCTGTTCGGTATCATGCTCGTTTTTGAAAATCAAATCGAGCCTTTGAAGATGTTTTTTATTCATAATGAAATGATTTTGTTTGGTTAGTTCGCATGAATTTCTTCGTTTCGATACTGCATAATAATTTCCCGTACTTTTTCAGGTGTGAGCTCTGTATACGGTGTATCGTTAATTAACATGGCAGGCCCTTTATGGCATTGCCCCAAACAATTCGTTTCCATCAAGGTGAATTCACCATCATGGGTTGTAGCTCCCAATTCCACCTTTAAAACATTTTCAAGCTCCTTAATAATCTGATTTTTACCATGCATCATGCAGGTAATCGTTTTACAAACACGAATCACATACTTGCCTAGAGGCTTGGTATGCAAAAAGGAATAAAAAGTAGCCGTTCCGTACACTTGAGCGGCAGAAATGTTAAGTTCTCTGGCTACTTCCACCATCGCTTCCTGGGAAATGTGTTGCTCTCTGGTTTCAATTCCCTGAAGAATAGGTAAAAGACTTTCCATTTCGCGACCGTGCTCCTCGGCTAAATCTTTCACCAATTGTTTTACTTCTGACATAATAGCTGATTTATAGGGTTACAACTAATTTTGGGTGTTGAGAATTAACTCTCTGATAAAAGTTACGCCTTTACAAAATCCGATACTTATGACTAATGTCATGTTTTAAAAAAGTAGACTTATTCGGAATTATTCTTAATAGACTCATATCTATAAATTTAATTGTCCTTTCAGTATTTACAATTTCGAAACTCCCAGCAAATAAAGGATAGACAGATTTTTCGTGGAAAGGATCTTTTTTACGATCTTTGCAGCTTAACAAGGAAAAATAGGAAAGTGATTAACAAAGAATTACAAAATATGATCCTGGAAGGTAAACACCAAACCCAGGACTTTGAGTATGCGATAAGCGACTCGATAAAGATAGCTCAGACTTTCTCCGCATTTGCCAATACGGATGGAGGAAGAATTTTACTAGGCGTCATGAAGGATGGAACCATAGCTGGAATCCAATCCGAGGAAGAAATTAAACTGGCAGAAACCGCAGCAAAAATTCACTGCAACCCCAAATTACCTTTTAAAACACGCCAGTTAGAATCGGAAGAAAAAACAGTTGTTGAAATCACCATCCCGAAAAGCACAAGAAAACCTCATTCAGCTCCGGATAGTGACGGTGATCAACGATTTTATATCCGCGAAAAACATCAAAACTTGTTAGCTAACCATATCTTAATTGAAGTATGGAAAAAAGAAAGACAAGGCGGAAGTGGACTGTTAAAAATCAGGTACAACGAAAACAAACTTCTGAACTATTTAAATCTGCATCACCAGATCACATTTTCTAAGTTTTGTGGAATGGCCAATATCAGCCCACGAAAAGCAGAAAAAATATTGATTAATTTGGTGTACATGAAAGTCATAAAAATGGTTTTCACAGAATCTCAAGTATTCTATATCATGAATCCTGTTCCGGACAGACCAACACCAAACGATCCTGATCAAACTTTCGACTTCTAAAAAATAGTAATCACTGCCAAAAGAGGATTTAATTCTTTTTTGGCAGTGCATCATAAAATACCTGTTGGATCGAAGGACGAATGTTCAATCGATATATTTTAGGATTATTACGCGTTGGGTATACCCGATTAGACAAGAAAATATACATCAATTCATATTCAGGATCCATCCATACAAACGTTCCGGTAAAACCACTGTGACCAAAACTCGATGAACTCACTCCTGGTGCCGGGTAGCTCTTCTCAATACTCAGCGTATCATTCCCAAATAAAGGTTTATCAAACCCAATACCTCTTCTATTATTATTCTCCGGATACTGAACCCTGGAAAATTCACGCAAGGTCTGTTCCTCTATATACCGCTTTCCGCCATATTGACCAAATTGAAGATACATCTGCATCATTTTAGCCACGTCGTGTACTGATCCGAATAAGCCAGCATTCCCAGATACTCCCCCCATCACAGCAGCTGCCTCATCATGCACAAAACCATGTATCTGTTGGTGTCGATAATTAGTATCCAACTCCGTGGGTATAATGCGGTTATAAGGAAGTTTTTGCAATGGATTATACACTAACGATGATGCTCCCAATGGTTTATAAAAATTATGGATCAAAAGCTGCTGGTAGTCTTGATTATATAATTGTTCAATAAGCTCGGGGTATATCATGAATGAGAGGCCACTATATTTATATGTTTTATCCTCTGTAACTGACGATTTACGAATCTTTTGATAGATTACCTTTTTAAATTTATCGGCTAAATAGAGATGATCACCAATCTGTAAAGTGTGCTTTGAATCAGATGTCAAACGATACCATTTGAGGTGGAAAGAACCATTCTTCAAAGTAAGCGGATAATATTTAATGTAGGGTTGTAATCCAGCTTGATGTGTCAAGACTTCCCGAACAGTGATTTTTTCTTTATTACTTCGTTTAATAAATGACTTTTGCCAATCCTTCCAATAAGTTGCGAATGGCTGATCCAAATCCAATAATCGATCATCTCTGGCCTTCATGATTAAGGGCAAGGGACCGATAATTTTCGTAACTGAAGCTAAATCATATATATCGTGCTCCTGAACGTGCTGAATGGATTCATAGGAATGGAACCCATAGCATTTATTAAAAATGACATTTCCTTTTACAGACACTAAAACTCTACAACCAGGAAATGCTTTTTCTTTTAAAGCGAAGTTCACTATTGAATCAATTTTTGATTCAATGGAGTCATGATTCATTCCTGCCACTTCAGGAATTGAATAAGAGAGGCGCCCTATTGATGCCACCTCAATACCATCCCCTTTGCGCCAATTGTTGTTAATATCAGCCACAAGCTTGCCAGAAGAGTGAATGGCACCAAATATTAGTTGGGTAGCCAGATCACGTGAAAGCGAACCATTCTCCTGTGTGATAATCAAACTTTCAACTTCCTTCAATTCTGTAAGCTGATCCATATTTTGAGTATGGCCAGTAAAAATAACACAGCATTTCTTTGTCTCATTAAGTTTTCTAAACCATACCTCACAAAGGGAATCCCTTGTTATTTGCCTTAAATCATCCAATACTATGATTAAACGATCGGCCTCCATCAATTTTTCACTAATGGAATCCCCTACTACTTGATCAGCAGGAAAAACTGTTATTTGTTGATATCGCCATAGAAATTTTCGCCACTCCAGAACGTCATTAAAAGCAACAGCCACTGTTGTCTTTCCCGACAAATCACGAAATGGAATCATTGAATGTTCATTTCTTAAGAGAACTAATTTCGAAATGACATCGTACCATTGATCTAATTCTGAAGACTGCGCTGAAGAGTCTGCTACCGGTAAATGATCAGAATCAGTTGAATGAATTTGGCCAAAAGCAGCTAATACAGGCATGATCCATACTATAAAAGACAAGAATAATCTCATATAGAATCAATCTAAAGGATAGAGTAAATAATTATCTCTTAACATCTTATAGGCCTTAAGTTCTGTTTCCCAACTCGCTTTTATGTCTGACCAAGAAGTACCCGATTTTAATTGCTTCAATAAACGATCGGTTCCGGCCAACAAATTAAACCACCTTTCACGCGTGATGATACTATCATTATAACCTGGTTTGTTGTAAAAATCAAGAAAATACTTCAAGGTAAATTGATGGTCCAGTGACTCCGTTTCGCGCAGATCAATGCCAAAACATTCTCGCTCCATTTGCATTGGATTTTTAGACATACCATCAATACTCTTTGGTATAAAGGCAAATGAGCCAAAAATAGAATCGGGATAGCCAATAATTTGAAAGGGCATATAAGTCCCCCGCCCAACGCTTACTTCGGTAGCTTCAAAAAAACAGAGCGAAGGATACAGCCGTATGGAAAGGTCATTGGGTAAATTAGGAGATGGTTTTACCGGAAGTGAATAAGGTCTCTGGTGTGAATAGTTATTCACCGGAATAACCGTTAAATCACATTTCTCATTTCCAGATAACCATCCTTCCTCATTAATCATCCTGGCAAGTTCCCCCACTGTTAACCCATGGACGATTGGAATAGGATGCATCCCCACAAAAGATTTGAATTTCTCTTCTAAAACAGGGCCATCAAAATAATCGCCATTGGGATTAGGGCGATCAAGTACGATAAATTTAATTCCATTCTCGGCACACGCCTCCATCATATAATGCATGGATGAAATGTAAGTATAGAAACGTACCCCTACATCCTGAATATCAAAGATGATTACATCTAAATCCTGAACCTGTTCTGGAAGTGGCTTTTTATTCTTTCCATACAGCGAAATAATCGATATACCAGTTTTGGCATCTATTCCGGTTTTCACATGCTCTCCAGCATCTGCAGCACCTCTAAAACCATGCTCTGGTGAAAATATGCTTTGAATTTGAGTCCCTCTTGAGATGAGTGAGTCTACCAAATGTGTATCGCCAATTAATGAAGTATGATTAACCAGCAGTCCTACATTTTTATCTTGTATAAGAGGTAAATACAAATCCATCTGCTGACAGCCCAATTCAATATCCCTTTCAACTTTAACTTGTGAGTGACAGCTCGACAAAATTAAAATAGCGAGCAATAAACCAAACCATCTCAATTTGTATGTTATCATACTTTTTTTTGTAAATGTAAAAAAAACGAAGCATTAATGCTTCGTTCCTATTTCTTTTTAAGCCTGACCGGTGGGACCAAAATTAATTGGTGGCATCATTGGTCCCTGTCCATTGCCTTCTGTGTTTTTAATGGGGCCATGCATGGATTCATACCGATTGATATTCTCTTTTAAAGCCATCATCAATCGTTTGGCATGCTCTGGTGTCAATACAATCCGTGACTTAACAGGCGCTTTAGGAACACCTGGCATAATGCGCACAAAGTCCACCACAAATTCAGAAGGAGAATGTGTAATGATCGCTAAATTTGAATACGTCCCTTGAGCCACTTCTTCACTCAATTCAATATTCAGTTGATTCTGATTCTTTTTGTCTTCCATGATCTTATTTTTTTCAAAAAAAGGGGAAGTCACCAAATGTGCTTCCCCTCTATCCTATATTCGTCTACAGAAAATTTGTTTAGTCGTCAGAAGCTTTTTCTTTGCTTAACAGTTTTTCGTACTCATCCTGTGAACCAACAATGATTTTTGAATGATGACGCATACCTGTACCAGCAGGAATCAAGTGCCCACAAATAACGTTTTCTTTCAATCCGTCTAATTTGTCAACTTTTCCTTGAATAGCAGCTTCGTTCAGTACTTTAGTGGTTTCCTGGAATGATGCAGCCGACATGAAACTCTTGGTTTGCAAGGCCGCACGCGTAATACCCTGTAACACCTGGCTAGATGTTGCCGGTACCGCCTCACGTGCCTGAACCAATTTCAAATCACGACGCTTCAACTGAGAATTTTCATCACGTAAACGACGTGCAGTGACAATCATACCCAAAGTTAATGCTTGTGAATCACCAGCATCTTCAACTACTTTTTGTCCCCAGATATTGTCGTTCTCTTCCATGAACTCAATCTTATCAACGATTTGTTTCTCCAGGAATTTAGTATCACCCGGATCTGCAATATCCACTTTACGCATCATCTGACGTACGATGATCTCAAAGTGTTTATCGTTGATTTTCACACCCTGTAAACGATACACATCTTGTACTTCGTTTACAATGTATTCCTGAACGGCAGTAGGGCCTTTAATGCTCAGAATATCGTTTGGTGTAGTCGCTCCATCGGAAAGCGGTGTACCAGCTCTCACATAATCATTCTCCTGAACCAGAATCTGCTTAGAAAGAGATACTAAGTATTTCTTTATTTCGCCATTCTTAGAAGTAACGATGATTTCGCGATTACCACGCTTGATTTTTCCAAACGTCACCTCACCATCGATTTCAGATACAACAGCTGGGTTACTTGGGTTACGTGCCTCGAATAACTCCGTTACCCTTGGCAGACCACCCGTGATATCACCTGCTTTACCAACTGCTCTAGGAATCTTAGATAATATTTGACCTTGCGACACAGTATCACCTTCTTCCACTGCCAAGTGAGCTCCTACAGGTAAGTTGTAGGTTTTCATCACTTCACCAGCATCATTCAGGATACGTAATGACGGATTCTTTGTCTTATCACGTGTCTCAATAATTATTTTCTCACGGAAACCTGTTTGCTCATCTGACTCTTCTTTAAAGGTTACACCTTCAAGCATGTTATCAAATGATACCTTACCAGCTTTCTCGGTAATTATCAGAGCATTATACGGATCCCATTCACAAATCACATCTCCTTTTTTAATATCAGCACCGTTTTTGATAAACAGTTTGGCACCATAAGGAATTAGGTGAGTTGTTAAAGCAATGTTTGTATTTTTATCTACAATACGCAATTCTGCCAATCGACCAATTACAATATCTACTTCTTTACCTTCTTCAGAGGTACTTGGTACAGTACGTAATTCCTCAATTTCCACAAAACCGTCATACTTAGCTATAATATTATTTTCTGACGTGATGTTTCCGGCTGTACCCCCAACGTGGAAGGTACGTAGTGTTAGCTGTGTTCCCGGCTCCCCAATTGATTGAGCAGCAATAACACCAACCGACTCACCTTTTTGTACCATTCTACCCGTAGCCAGGTTACGGCCATAACACTTGGCACACACACCTTTTTTAGATTCACAGGTCAATACGGAACGGATCTCAATACGCTCGATCGGAGAATCTTCAATTAATTGAGCTTGTTTATCAGATATCTCCTCACCGGTTTTTAAAATTAACTCACCGGTACTTGGATGATACACATCATGAACAGATACACGTCCAATGATACGCTCGAATAGAGAAGCCACAATCTCTTCATTATTCTTAATAGGAGTTGCGGTTAAACCTCTTAAGGTTCCACAATCATTTTCAAGAATAACTACATCCTGAGATACATCCACCAATCGTCGTGTCAAATATCCGGCATCCGCAGTTTTAAGAGCGGTATCCGCCAAACCTTTACGAGCACCGTGAGTCGAGATAAAGTACTCCAGAACCGAAAGACCTTCTTTAAAGTTGGAAAGAATCGGGTTTTCGATAATCTGACCACCTTCAGCACCTGATTTTTGCGGCTTAGCCATCAATCCCCTCATACCGGACAACTGACGAATCTGCTCTTTAGACCCCCTCGCACCAGAATCAAGCATCATGTACACTGAGTTAAATCCTTGTCTATCAGAACTCAACTGAGTCATTAATATTTGCGTCAAACGGGCATTCACATGCGTCCAAATATCAATAATCTGGTTGTAACGTTCGTTGTTGGTAATGAATCCCATGTTATAGTTATTCTTTACCTCTTCAACTTCGTCATAACCTTCTTGTACCAAAGTCTCCTTCTCAGCCGGAATAATTACATCACCCAGGTTGAACGAAAGTCCCCCTTCAAAGGCCATGCGATAACCCAGATTTTTAATATCATCAAGGAAATTAGCCGTACGTGGCGTACCACATGTTTTATGTACTTTCCCAATAATATCACGAAGTGCCTTTTTAGTCAACAATTCATTAATGTAACCCGCTTCACGAGGTACAAATTCATTAAATAGAATTCGTCCTACGGTGGTTTCAAGAATTGTTTCCTCTACTACACCTTCAGCGTTAAGATCAAATGTTTTTACTTTAACAATGGCATGTAATTCAACACGTTTCTCATTAAAAGCAATTTTTGTTTCTTCTGGCGAATAAAAAAGCAGTCCTTCACCTTTAGCACCTTCACGTGGTTTGGTCATGTAATACAGACCCAACACCATATCCTGCGAAGGTACAGTAATAGGCGCTCCATTGGCTGGGTTCAAAATGTTCTGAGAACCTAACATCAACATCTGAGCTTCCAGAATTGCAGCATTTCCTAAAGGCAAGTGAACCGCCATCTGGTCACCATCAAAATCCGCATTAAATGCCGAACATGCCAATGGGTGTAACTGGATTGCTTTACCTTCGATCATTTTTGGTTGGAACGCCTGAATACCCAGACGGTGAAGTGTTGGGGCCCGGTTTAACATCACCGGATGACCTTTCATTACATTCTCCAAAATATCCCAAACAACCGGATCTTTACGATCAACAATCTTTTTGGCTGACTTAACCGTTTTTACAACACCGCGCTCAATAAGTTTACGAATCACAAATGGTTTGAACAGCTCAGCTGCCATATCCTTAGGGATACCACACTCGTGCAGCCCTAACTCAGGACCTACAACAATTACGGAACGCGCTGAATAATCCACACGCTTACCCAATAAGTTTTGACGGAAACGACCTTGTTTACCTTTTAAGCTATCGCTTAAAGATTTCAAAGGACGGTTGGAATCCGTTTTAACGGCATTGGACTTTCTGGAGTTATCAAATAATGAATCAACGGCTTCCTGAAGCATACGTTTTTCGTTACGTAAAATTACTTCAGGTGCTTTGATTTCAATCAATCGTTTCAATCGGTTATTACGGATAATAACACGACGATATAAGTCATTCAAGTCAGAAGTTGCAAAACGACCACCATCCAAAGGTACCAATGGACGTAATTCAGGTGGAATTACAGGCACCACTTTAACAATCATCCATTCCGGACGATTGATACCTTGTGAATCACGAAACGATCCAACCACTTGCAAACGCTTCAAAGCTTCATTCTTACGCTGCTGTGAAGTTTCTGTATTTGCTTTATGGCGCAAGTTATACGACAATGAATCCAACTCAATGCGGGCTAACAACATATGTAATGCTTCAGCTCCCATTTTGGCAATAAACTTATTTGGATCATCATCATCTAAATGCTGATTTTCTTTAGGAAGAGTATCCAGAATATCCAGATATTCTTCTTCCGTTAGAAAGTCCATTTTATTAATACCATCCTCAGCTTTGATACCTGCATTAATTACAACATAACGTTCGTAGTAAATAATGGTATCTAACTTTTTGGTTGGCAATCCTAACAAATAACCGATTTTATTAGGTAACGATTTAAAGTACCAAATATGGGCAACAGGCACGACCAATGATATATGCCCCATGCGCTCACGACGGACCTTCTTCTCAGTCACTTCGACACCACATCGGTCACACACAATACCACGGTACCTGATCCGCTTATATTTACCACAATGACACTCATAATCCTTAACAGGTCCGAATATTCTCTCACAGAATAATCCGTCCCGCTCCGGTTTATAAGTACGGTAGTTGATGGTCTCAGGCTTAAGCACCTCACCACTTGACATTTCCAGAATTTCTTCCGGAGAAGCCAATCCAATGGTGATTTTTTTAAAATTACTCTTTGTTTTCTGATCTCTTCTGAATGCCATAGAGCGTAGAGTATTATTATATTTTATATAAATAAGTATAAAGTGAATATCGCCGAAGCAATATTCACTACGATCAGACTATTCCAAGTTCACACTTAGTCCAAGACCACGCATCTCATGTAGCAATACGTTCAGTGATTCCGGAATACCAGCTTGTGGCATTGGTTCACCTTTTACGATTGCTTCATAGGCTTTAGCGCGTCCTAATACGTCATCAGATTTGACAGTCAGTATTTCCTGAAGAATGTTGGCAGCACCAAATGCTTCAAGAGCCCAAACTTCCATCTCTCCAAAACGCTGACCACCAAACTGTGCTTTTCCACCCAATGGTTGCTGCGTAATAAGAGAATAAGGTCCGATAGATCTGGCATGCATTTTATCCTCAACCATGTGTCCCAGCTTAAGCATGTAGATGATTCCTACTGTAGCTGGCTGGTGGAAACGCTCACCTGACCCACCATCATACAAGTAAGTTCTACCATATCTTGGGATACCAGCTTTATCTGTCCATCCGTTTAAGTCATCCATGGAAGCACCGTCAAAAATAGGGGTGGCAAATTTCACACCTAATTCTTTTCCAGCCCAAGCCAATACAGTTTCGTAAATCTGTCCAAGGTTCATCCTTGAAGGTACACCCAATGGGTTCAATACGATATCTACTGTTGTCCCATCTTCCAGGAATGGCATATCCTCCTGACGTACGATACGTGATACAATACCTTTGTTACCATGTCGACCAGCCATTTTATCACCAACGGTAATCTTCCTTTTTTTAGCAATATAGACTTTAGCCAACTGTATGATACCTGCTGGAAGCTCATCACCAATCATCACATTGTACTTTTGGCGTTTCTCTTTTGATTCCAGCTCTTTGTGCTTCATACGGTAATTGTGAACCACTTTGGCGATAAGTTCATTTTTGTCCTTATCGGTTGTCCATTTATTAGGATTCACATTATGATAATCAATATCATTCAGAATCTTCTGAGTAAATTTAGTTCCTTTTGATACGATATCTACTCCAAAATAATCTTTTACACCTTGCGATGTTTTACCATTAATCAGAGAGAATAATTTATCAACTAAACGACCTTTAACCTCTTCAGTATTTCTTATAAACTCTTCATCAATTTTCGTCACCAATGACTTCTCGGAAGTTCTGGATTTACGATCTTTAACGACGCGAGAGAATAATTTTTTATCAATAACCACACCTTTCAATGATGGAGAAGCTTTCAATGATGCATCTTTCACATCACCCGCTTTTTCACCAAAGATAGCTCTTAACAGCTTCTCTTCAGGAGTAGGATCACTTTCTCCTTTAGGTGTTATTTTACCAATCAGAATATCTCCCGGCTTAACATGTGCACCAATGCGAATCAAACCGTTTTCATCTAATTCCTTAGTCGCTTCTTCGCTGACATTAGGAATATCAGATGTCAATTCCTCCAGACCACGCTTAGTATCACGCACTTCCAATGAATACTCATCGATATGAACAGAGGTGAAAATATCATCACGTACTACTTTTTCAGAAATCACAATCGCATCCTCAAAGTTGTACCCTTTCCATGGCATAAAGGCCACTTTCAAGTTCCGTCCTAAACCAAGTTCACCTTTTTCAGTCGAATAACCATCCGTCAAAATCTGATCTTTAGTTACACGCTGTCCGGGATTTACCAATGGCTTCAGATCAATACTGGTATTCTGGTTGGTTTTTTGATATTTAAATAATGGATAACGTTTTGTTTCCGTCTCAAAACTTACAAAACGATCATCTTCCGTTTGATCGTAACGAATTACAATCTCATCCGCATCCACATACTCAACCACACCATCACCTTCAGCCACGACATGAGTACGCGAATCCTGAACCAATCGTCCCTCTAATCCTGTTCCTACAATAGGAGCTTCAGGCTTCAATAACGGAACAGCCTGACGCATCATGTTAGATCCCATCAATGCACGGTTAGCATCATCATGCTCAAGGAAAGGAATCAAAGAAGCAGCTACAGATGCGATTTGGTTTGGTGCCACATCCATCATGTGCACTTCGGTCTTTTCCACGACGGGAAAATCACCTTCTTCACGGGCCTTCACACGTTCATTTCTGAAGAAACCATCTTCAGTAAGAGGTGCATTAGCCTGGGCAATAATTTTTGACTCTTCCTCTTCAGCAGTCAGATAAGAGTAACCGTCATCAGAAAGATCAACTTTTCCTTCCTTAACTGACCGATAAGGCGTTTCAATAAATCCAAGGTCATTGATTTTCGCATAAACACATAGCGAAGAAATCAAACCAATGTTTGGTCCTTCCGGTGTTTCAATCGGACACAAACGACCATAGTGTGTATAGTGAACATCACGCACCTCAAAGCCTGCACGTTCACGGGATAAACCACCCGGTCCCAATGCTGACATACGACGCTTGTGAGTAATCTCGGCCAATGGATTGGTTTGATCCATAAACTGAGACAATGCATTGGTTCCAAAGAAACTATTAATAACAGAAGATAAAGTCTTGCTATTAATCAGATCAATTGGCGTAAACACCTCGTTATCACGAACATTCATCCGCTCACGAATAGTACGTGCCATACGCGCCAATCCAACACCAAATTGATTAGCCATTTGCTCACCAACAGTTCTAACACGACGGTTACTCAAGTGATCGATGTCATCTACATCTGTTTTTGAATTAACCAATTCAATCAAATGCTTAATGATGGCAATAATATCCTCCCGGGTCAGCACTTTAGTTTCCCAATCCGTACTTTGATTGAGTTTTTTATTAATTCTGTAACGACCCACTTCTCCTAAATCATAACGTTTGTCAGAGAAGAATAATTTGTCAATTACATCACGTGCAGTTGCTTCATCAGGTGGCTCCGCATTTCTTAATTGTCGATAGATGTGAACCACTGCCTCCTTCTCGGAGTTGCAAGGGTCTTTTTGTAATGTATTGTAGATGATTGCAAAATCAGTTAAATTCTGATCTTCCTTATGCAATAGAATCGTTTTCGATCCAGAGTCGATAATTTCTTCAACGTGTTCATCCGTAATCGTTGTCTCACGATCAATAATAACCTCATTACGTTCAATAGAAACTACCTCACCTGTATCTTCATCAACAAAATCCTCGATCCATGATTTCAACACCCGAGCCGCTAATTTACGACCCACCACTTTTTTCAAACTGGCTTTATTGACCTTAACTTCATCTGCAAGGTCGAAGATTTCAAGTATATTTTTATCGCCTTCGTAACCGATGGCTCTTAACAGTGTCGTAACAGGTAATTTTTTCTTCCTGTCAATATAGGCATACATCACACTGTTAATGTCGGTAGCAAACTCAATCCATGATCCCTTAAATGGAATAATACGGGCTGAATAAAGTTTAGTACCGTTAGCGTGTACACTTTGACCGAAGAAGACACCAGGAGAACGGTGTAACTGACTAACAACAACCCTTTCGGCGCCATTGATGATAAAGCTACCTTTATCGGTCATGTAAGGAATAGTACCCAAATATACATCCTGTACAACCGTATCGAAATCCTCATGTTCAGGATCGGTACAGTACAGTTTCAATTTGGCTTTAAGTGGTACACTGAAAGTTAATCCTCTTTCAATACATTCTGGAATGCTATATCTAGGGGGATCAATGGAAAAATCCAAAAATTCAAGAACGAAATTATTTCTTGTATCCGTAATGGGGAAATTTTCACTGAAAACCTGATACAACCCCTCTGTCTTCCGCTCTTCAGGGGTTGTACCCATCTGAAAAAATTCGCGGAAAGATTTTAATTGCACCTCCAGTAAATCGGGGTAACTTAACCGATTCTGAATGGAAGCAAAACTAATCCTTTCGGTAGTATTTGGAGTCATCTATCAACAAATTAATTGAACCTAACAATATAAAAGCACAAAAAGGTTTAGGAGCCCTGGTGAGGGTTCCTAAACCGGATATCCTTATATAGGATTTAAATTACTTAAGTTCAACTTCAGCTCCTGCTTCTTCTAATTGAGTTTTCAAAGCTTCAGCTTCTTCTTTAGTGATTTTCTCCTTCAATGGAGCTGGCGCTTTGTCCACTAATTCTTTAGCTTCTTTAAGACCAACACCTGTCATCTCTTTCACTAATTTCACGATAGCTAATTTAGAACCACCTGGTGACTTCAAAATCACGTCAAACTCAGTTTGCTCAGCAGCAGCTTCTTCACCATCAGCAGCAGGTCCAGCAATAGCAACAGCAGCAGCTGCAGGCTCAATACCGTACTCTTCTTTTAAAATTTCAGCAAGTTCGTTAACTTCTTTAACAGTCAAATTTACTAATTCTTCTGCAAGTTTCTTGATATCTGCCATTTTTCTATTTATTAAATATTGTTTGTACTTTTTTTATTCTTTTTCTGCCAATGTTGTTAAGATGCCATGAATAGTTGATCCACCTGATTGAAGGGCTGATACAACATTTTTCATTGGCGACTGTAGAAGACCAATAACGTCTCCCAGAAGTTCTTCCTTAGATTTGATGTTGCAAAGTACTTCAAGTTGATTTTCGCCAACATAAACAGATGCTTCTACAAAAGCACTCTTTATTGTTGGTTTACCATTCTTTTTAGCAAATGCTTTAATCAATTTCGCAGGTATGTTACCAGTGTTAGAAAACATAACAGCTGAAGTACCTTTGAAGGTCTCAAACATCTCCTCATAGTTGCCTTCTAATTGCTCTAATGCTTTTCGTAAAATGGTGTTCTTAACCATCACCATTTTCACTTCTTTATTAAAGCATTCTCTACGCAGGTTACTAGTTGTTTCTGCATTTAAACCGCCAGCCTCCGTTACGTAAAAGTGGCCGTGGTTGTTAATGTTTTCAACCAGCTCGTTGATAAGTGTACTTTTATCTTCTTTTCTCATGTTTCCTTTACGTTTTAAACATTAAACATTAAGCCTCTACCGACTTGGGTTCAATACGAATACCAGGACTCATGGTACTTGAAACACTAATACTTTTAACGTAAGTTCCTTTAGCGGCAGAAGGTTTCAACTTCATGATAGTTCCGATAAATTCTCTAACGTTATCAACGATTTTATTCTCGTCAAACGAAACTTTACCTATAGAAGTATGAACAATACCGTAACGGTCTACTTTAAAGTCGATTTTACCAGCTTTCACTTCCGCAACCGCTTTGGCAATATCCATAGTTACAGTACCACTCTTTGGATTTGGCATCAAGCCACGAGGACCTAAAATACGTCCTAACGCACCTACTTTAGCCATCACACTAGGCATGGTAATAATTACGTCTACATCAGTCCAACCACCTTTGATTTTCTCAATGTATTCTTCCAGCCCAACATAGTCGGCACCTGCTGTCTTAGCCTCTTCTTCCTTGTCAGGCGAACATAACACCAATACGCGTGTTATTTTTCCTGTTCCATGAGGCAAAGTTACAACACCTCTGACCATCTGGTTCGCTTTACGCGGGTCTACACCCAGGCGAACGTCGACGTCAACCGAAGCGTCAAATTTGGTAGTAGTAATTTCCTTTACCAACTTTGCTGCCTCTTCGATAGTGTATTGTTTCGAGGTGTCGATCTTTTCTAACGCTAACTTTTGATTCTTTGTTAGTTTTGTCATTTCGCAATTTGGTATTAATTAGTTACTACCTGGAAATTCACCTGAAACGGTTACTCCCATACTTCTGGCGGTACCGGCCATCATCCTCATTCCGGATTCAATCTCAAAACAATTCAAGTCAGCCATCTTATCCTCAGCAATTACTTTTAATTGATCCCATGTCACAGCTCCTACCTTCTTACGGTTAGGTTCTGCAGAACCACCTTTTAATTTGGCGGCTTCAAAAATCTGTACTGCTGCAGGAGGTGTTTTGATAACAAAGTCAAATGATTTGTCTTTGTATACCGAAATCACCACAGGTAAAACCTTACCGGCTTTCTCCTGAGTTCTGGCATTGAATTGCTTGCAGAATTCCATGATATTCACTCCCTTTGCACCTAAAGCAGGTCCAACCGGAGGTGAAGGATTTGCTGCACCACCTTTGATCTGAAGTTTGATGAAATTTTCTACTTCTTTAGCCATTGTAGCAATTCGTATTTATTAATATTAGATATGTGATAGATAAAAATGCTTTGCTTGTAGGGATAAATTCAAGATCTACCTCTGGAAGCTTTTCTACTAAGCTAGCTACTCTTTTTCTACCTGCATAAAACTCAACTCAAGTGGTGTTTTTCTTCCGAAAATTTTCACCATTACTTTTAATTTCTTCTTCTCTTCGTTCACTTCTTCGACTAAGCCACTGAACCCATTAAATGGACCATCAACTACTTTAACCGTTTCACCTACAAAGTAAGGTATATTGATTTCCTCATCGGAACTATTCAATTCATCGACCTTACCAAGGATTCGATTTACTTCCGATTGACGCAATGGAGTAGGTGTTTCAGCATTGTCACCTAAGAAACCTATCACGTTAGGAATACTTCTTAAGATGTGCGGGATTTCACCTACCATTGCAGCTTCTACCAATACATAACCAGGCAAATAAGGACGCTCTTTACTGACCTTCTTCCCGTTACGTATTTGATAAACTTTTTCAGTAGGGATTAACACCTGACTTACATAGTCGCTCAATTCCAAGCGGGAAATTTCAAACTCTACGTACTCTTTAACCTTCTTTTCTTTACCTCCAATCGCCCGGAGAACATACCATTTTCTATCGACTTCCGCCATCTTTAGGTCTTCTCTATATTAGTAAAGGCTATCATAAATCTTATCCAACCCAAAGTCGAATGTTGCATCCATTGCAAAGATTAATCCTGCAATAATAACTGACGCTACCATTACAACAATAGCACTGTTAGTCAATTCAGACCATGTTGGCCAAGATGTTTTATTAACTAATTCGTTATGAACATCAGAAAAATATGCTGTTATTTTATTCATAATAGTATTTCGTTAACAGGCCAATTCTAACATCGTTAAACATATCAAAACCGCCATTTTTGCACGGGAGGAGCGACTCGAACGCCCGACACCTGGTTTTGGAGACCAGTGCTCTACCAACTGAGCTACACCCGTAATTTAAAAACCGGGAAGTTATTCCCGGCTTAATATATCATTGAAATTAGTCAAGAATTTCAGTAACCTGACCAGCACCTACAGTCCTACCACCTTCACGGATAGCGAAACGTAGACCTTGGTTCAAAGCAACAGGGTAGATCAACTCTACACTAATTGTTACGTTATCACCAGGCATTACCATTTCAGTTCCTTCTGGAAGTGTAATCTCACCTGTTACATCAAGTGTACGCAGGTAAAACTGAGGACGATATTTATTATGGAAAGGAGTGTGACGACCACCTTCTTCTTTCTTCAACACATAGATCTCACCTTTAAAGTTAGTGTGAGGTGTAATTGAACCAGGGATTGCCAATACCATACCACGTTTGATTTCATTCTTGTCGATACCACGCATCAACAAACCAACGTTATCACCAGCTTGTCCTTCGTCCAAAATCTTACGGAACATCTCAACACCAGTACATACAGTCTTTCTACCTTCAGCTCCAAGACCGATCAACTGCATTTCATCACCAGTGTGAATAATACCAGTTTCAATACGACCTGTAGCAACAGTACCACGACCAGTAATAGAGAATACATCCTCAACAGGCATCAAGAATGGTTTTTCAACATCACGAGGAGGAAGTGGAATCCACTCATCAACTGCATCCATCAATTCCATAATCTTCTCAACCCACTGAGGATCATTATTCAATCCACCAAGAGCAGAACCCATAATAACAGGAGTGTTGTCACCGTCAAATTCATAGAAGCTCAACAAATCACGAACTTCCATCTCAACCAGCTCTAATAATTCCTCGTCATCAACCATGTCAACTTTATTCAAGAAAACAACGATACGAGGAACGTTTACCTGACGCGCTAACAAGATGTGCTCGCGAGTCTGAGGCATAGGACCATCAGTTGCAGCACATACCAAAATAGCTCCATCCATCTGGGCAGCACCAGTAATCATGTTCTTCACATAATCGGCGTGACCTGGACAGTCAACGTGAGCATAGTGACGTTTTGCTGTTTCGTACTCTACGTGAGCAGTGTTAATTGTAATACCCCTTTCTTTCTCTTCAGGAGCATTGTCGATTTGATCAAATGATTTCACTTCACAAAAACCTTTTGACGACAATACAGTTGTAATTGCAGCAGTCAAAGTAGTTTTACCGTGGTCAACGTGACCAATGGTACCGATATTAACGTGAGGCTTCGTCCTTTGAAATGTTTCTTTAGCCATAACTCGAAATATTAGACAATTAGATATAAATTGAATCTCAAATTAACTCATTTATTTATGCTGACCAAATTGCAATTTTTCCCAAATACAGCTTAATCAACTCCAACCAAGGTAAATTACCTTAATTTTTTTAAACTCGTTAGAGCGGGAGACGGGGCTCAAACCCGCGACCCTCAGCTTGGAAGGCTGATGCTCTATCAACTGAGCTACTCCCGCATTTTTTCAACAGGCTCACAAAGTTACAATATTCCCATTTCAATGTCACCATTAAAACAAAAAAACCTGAGACCGTTTAAAAAAAATAGTGGGGAGAGCAGGATTCGAACCTACGAAGACATAAGTCAGCGGAGTTACAGTCCGCCCCAGTTGGCCACTTTGGTATCTCCCCAAAATAAAAAAAATCAATCTTTTTTTCAAAGGCAAACTTTTCGCCTTTTCATTTCAATAGGCCGATCGCCTTAGCCAATCAGCCTATTAATCTTACTTTCCAGCGCAGTAACACTACGCTAAAAACGGTGTGCAAATGTATAATTAATTTTCAACAACACAAAAAAAACAGTTTTTTTTTTGATTATTTTGCACGCACTTTCTCCTTCCATTTAATAAGTTGTTTACGCAAGGCATCCACTGATGAATCCACAGATTCTTCAAAGGACTTTGTTTGTTTCTTCGCAAACAAATCACCACCAGGTATATTCAAACTAATTTCAGCTACTTTATTTTCAGTGGAGTCCGACTTATCCAACTTCAAAATTACCTCTGCCGATACGATACCATCAAAAAACTGATCTAGCTTACTCATTTTTTGCTGTATAAATTGCTCCAATTGTTCAGAAGCAGTAAAGCGCACAGATTGAATCGTAATATTCATATGCATTCCTCCATCTTTTAAGCTCTCGGATGAGCTTGTTTATAAATAGTATTTAATTTTTCAAAAGTATTATGCGTATACACCTCCGTTGCAGCCAGACTCGAATGCCCTAAAATCTCTTTTATCGCATTCAAATCAGCACCTCGATTTAATAGTGCCGTAGCAAATGTATGCCTTAAGACATGAGGGCTTTTTTTATTAACTGTAGAAACAAGTTTCAGATATTTATTGACAATCCGATAAACAAGTTTAGAGTATGCCGGCAATCCTTTTTCAGTCAAAAACAATACTTCACCAGTAGCTACAGGAAAAGTTTCGCCTCTCACCTCAAGATACCTCTCAATAGACATTTTAAGCTCCCTGGTAATGGGCACTATACGTTCCTTATTGCGTTTTCCCAAAACCTTAATCACACCCCCCGACATATCAATCTGCGAAATCTTCAGACCGACCAGCTCAGATAAGCGCATTCCGGTAAAGTAAAAAATATCAATAATTAATTTATCCCGGCAGGCCTCATACCCTTCTCCAAACGATATTTCATCCAACAACAAATCCATGTCGTTTTCTTTAATAAAGACAGGTAGTTTTTTTGGTATTCTTGGGGTAATCACTTTATCAAGTGGATTATCCTCAATAATTCCCTCCCGCATGATAAACTTGTAGAATGTTTTTAAGGTAGCAATTTTCCGATTGACCGATCGGGCAGAAATTCCCTGACCAAGCATTTTAACCATCCAGGACCGGATGACTTTTGAAGTGACTTTATTCCAGGATACTATCCTTTCTTCACTCAGAAACTCACAAAACTGCTTTAGATCACATCGATAAGAGGTAATCGTATGCTGCGAATTCCGCCGCTCAAACTCTAAATATTTTAAAAATGAGGTTATATACTGCATTTACTAAGGGTGTCGTTTTTATGCTAATTACGAATATACGAAAAATAGCATAAAAACAGACACCCGCAGCATTTTTTTTTAATCCTCTTCGCGTTGTAGCTGCTCGATGTATATCGCCTTCTTCACTTCTTCTCTTCTAATAACAGAAGGCTTTGAAAAAGCTTGACGAGAACGCAACTCGCGCATCGCACCTGTTTTTTCAAATTTTCTTTTAAACTTCTTTAAGGCTCTCTCAATGTTTTCGCCTTCTTTAATAGGAATTACTATCATAGCTTATAATTTTATTTAGGCCGCAAAATTAACCATTAAACAACAAAAAATCAATACCATTGGGGCCAAAAAATGATTTCACCCCTACTTTTTTGCAGCTGCAAAGAAACAGAAGATTCATGATTGCAACAAATTTTCGGGCTAATTTTTACTGACAAATTAAGTTTAAAGCAAAGATACCATTTAATTACCTTAACGATAAACGCCTATAAAGTAAGGTATCTGCTCAATCGAATCGTATCCTGCCCCTCGAATGCCGGCAGACTAAAAACTTCAGATAACACCTTAAAATTTCCATTAACCCTTCTGTACTCATAAATATCTTTCGCCATGTAAAAATTCAAATAAGGATGCGCTTTCATCTTCCAAAGACTGGCTGTATGTACATTTAGTGATTGAATCAAATTAGGATCAACAACTATTTTTTCTTCATTATCTGACAAGACTATTGGTGATATCCCTTCTACCTCCAGAAGTTGATCAATTGAATAAAAACCTCCAACTTGATTGCGATAATAAATAATCCGCCTGGCATAATAAGGACCTATTCCTTTTAATAAACAAAGCTCTGAAGTATCTGCCCTATTAAGTTCAATCTCAAAATGCTCAAACTCTTCCTTCTTTTTATCATACTTCACACTAAGGACGGATGCCGAAAACAATTTCCATTCATCAATAGAGAACTCTACTAGTGAATCTTTATCCACACGCCGTGAAAAGTAGTAATCACTTTGCTTCGTGATGATTTCATTTATTACCTCAGAATTCACCCCCTCTTCACTTAACCAAGCCTGATCTACTCGATTAAGATCCACTAAATAACTTCGTTTCTTGGTTCGGTATTTATTTATTTTCTTTTCATCACCAATTGCAACAAAAGGCTGGAGCATTACAAAAGTAACGGAATCCAAACCATACACACTTTTAAAGTCTCCAACAGACCAAAAACCACCTCCTGCTTCACGGTATTTAAGAATATTCAGAATAACATACGACTTCAATCCCAATAACTCCATCTCCTTAATCGAAACACGATTGGGATCGAAACGAAACAACTTCTTTTGCTGTGCTTTATTCTTATTAGCAACAGTTTCCTTTTCTAAAACACGTACTTGCTCCAGCCATTCTATGCAAATCTCTTTATTTGGAAGCGAAGCTTCTAAAGAGAAAAAATGATAGAGTAGTAACGAACCAATAATAATCAAAAACATCGTAGCAAAGCCTAACTGTTCAACTCTCGACATTTTGAAAAGATCACGCCACATGATTCCTTTTTCATTCAAGTTAGCTATACTGAAGGAAAACTTCAACAAAAAAAGATCGTTATATAAACGATCTTCTGAAATATAATCTTGACTTTCTTTTTAAAAAATCAACTCTAGCACGCCTAAGCCTTTAAGAAACACAAAACCAATTGCAATCGGTGCCACAATCTTTACAACAAAAATCAGAACACTCACATAATTTGCTTTACCACCATGTGCTTCCAATTCTTCTTTCACTTTATTTTTACCCAGTACCCATCCTGCAAATACAGCAATTAAAATTCCACCCAATGGCAATAAAATAGTGGATGACGTCTTATCAAACACATCAAATACATCTTGAGACACGACACATAAAGCTCCTAAAAGTGTTATTAAACCAGCAGCCAAAGCAGTAGCAGCTTTACGCTTCATTTTCAACTCTTCACAAAAATAAGCAACTACTACTTCCAATAAAGAAACAGAAGATGTTAAAGCAGCAATAACCAACAACACGAAAAATGCTATTGAAAACAGATAACCACCAACCATCTGATTAAATACGTTGGGCAAGGTTTCGAACACAAGTCCCGGACCCGCATCTGGTTTTATTCCAAACGCAAAAACAGCTGGAAATATAGCTATCCCGGCTAAAACAGCAATCAAAGTATCAGCCACAGACACAGAAAATGCTGTCGCAAGCAAATTCTCCTTTTTCTGGATATATGAACCATAAGTTGCAATTACCCCCATTCCGATACTAAGCGAAAAAAATGCCTGACCTAAAGCCTCCAAAATAACGCTTCCGGTAACCTTTGAAAAATCGGGCTGAAACAAAAATAACAATCCCTTTTCAGCTCCATCCAATGTAATCGCTTTAATACACAAAACAATAATAATAACCAACAACATCGGCATCAAGATTTTAGTATACTTTTCAATACCATTTTTAACACCTCCCATAACAATCCCGGCCGTCATAACCATAAATACCACCATCCACACCATTGGTCCAACTGTTGATGACGAGAAGCTCTTAAACAAGGTACTTAATTCAGCAGATGTTTTTCCAGCCAAACCATCCTGAACTGCTAACCAGGTATATTCCAGGGTCCACCCGGCCACAACAGCATAAAAGGCTAAAATCATAAATGCAGCCCCTACGCCCATGATACCCACACTCATAAAAATAGGTTTATCAGGTGCTAACGTTTTAAATGCGCCAAACACATTTTTCTGAGATTTACGTCCTATCAATAGTTCAGATAACATCACCGGCAAACCAATGGCCAATATAAACCCAAGGTATACTAACAAAAAAGCACCACCCCCATTTTCGCCAGCCACATACGGAAATCGCCATATATTGCCTAGCCCTACAGCTGATCCTGCTGCTGCTGCTATAACGCCAAATTTACCTGAAAAACTATCTCTTGATGGTGCATCCATAAACGTAAAATTTTAATTGTTCGCCTCAAAAATATAAAAAAGAGGCACACTGCATCAGACAATGGCCTCTTCACATTGCTTTTTTTAGATCAAACTACAGCTTATCAATGCAATTCAAATCCTCAAAAGCTTGCTTCAAACGACTAATAATACCAGCTTCACCTTCACGAAGCCACTTGCGCGGATCGTAATACTTTTTATTGGGCTTATCGTCACCGTCCGGATTACCAATCTGCTTTTGCAAGTAATCCCTGTTTTTAGCTTCATAAGCACGGATACCATCCCAAAAGGCCCATTGTGTATCGGTATCAATATTCATCTTAATCACGCCATACCCAATCGCCTCACGAATTTCTTCCAAAGAAGAACCGGATCCACCATGAAAGACAAAATTAACAGGCTTCGCATCACCTCCAATTTTACCCACAATATACTCCTGAGAAGACTTCAAAATATCCGGACGCAACACCACATTACCAGGTTTATAAACCCCATGCACATTACCAAAAGATGCTGCAACGGTGAAATTAGGCGAAACTTTACTCAATTCATCGAATGCATAATAAACATCTTCGGGCTGAGTATATAACATGGAGTGATCCACATTGGTATTATCCACACCATCTTCTTCCCCACCGGTAATACCTAACTCAATCTCCAGCGTCATGCCAATTTTACTCATGCGGGCGAGGTACTTTTTACAAATATCAATGTTCTCTTCCATCGATTCTTCAGACAAATCGAGCATGTGAGAGCTAAACAAAGGCTTTCCCGTTTCTTCAAAATGCTTTTCACCAGCATCCAAAAGTACATCGATCCATGGAAGTAATTTTTTAGCCGCATGATCAGTATGAAGAATTACAGGTACACCATACGCTTCGGCTACCAAATGAACATGCTTAGCTGCGGAAATAGCGCCCAATGCGGCCGCCTTATTACCTTCCAGACCAATTCCTTTGCCTGCGTAAAACCCCGCACCACCATGTGACAATTGCACAATCACGGGAGAATTTACCACTTTAGCTGCCTCAATTACAGCATTTATAGAGTTCGTACCAACCACATTCACGGCCGGCAAAGCAAACCCTTGATCCTTTGCTAATTGGAACAGCTTTGCCACATCCTCACCCACAACAACTCCTGGTTTAATGACTTCTAATACTCGATTCATAACTTTTAATTTATAGTTCTAAATAATATGAAACAGAAATAATCACTATTAGTTTAACGCTTTAAAACAATTTCAGCCTACGATTTTACAATGCTCTTTTCATTTTCCATGAGATAATTACGTGTATTTTTTAAAAATCATTTGAAAATCAAGACCAACCACGCCACCATCTTTAACTTTTATTAGTACTAGTAAATATTGTATTAATCAGCGTCTTTTTATATTTTTGCCCGTCCTAAAACAGCAGGATACAAGGGTATAATTTACAACCTTAAATGTACAATTTCAAGACCTCATTCTAGTTATTAACATAAATCAATTAACAAAATGGCAATCAGTTACAAAGACCTCGGACTTGTTAACACGAAAGAGCTATTCGAAAAAGCAGTAGCAGGCGGATACGCTATCCCTGCTTACAATTTCAACAACCTGGAGCAAATGCAAGCTATTCTTTTGGCATGTGTTGAAACCAAATCACCGGTGATTTTGCAAGTTTCTTCAGGTGCAAGAAAATATGCTAACGCTACTTTACTTCGCAACATGGCTCGTGGAGCTGTTGAGTATGTAAAAGAGTTAGGCTATGAAATTCCGGTTGTTTTACACCTTGACCACGGTGATACATTTGAATTGTGTAAAGACTGTATTGATAACGGTTTTTCTTCCGTAATGATTGACGGATCTCACCATTCGTATGAAGAAAACGTTGCTTTAACAAAAAAAGTAGTAGAATACGCACATGCCCATGGCGTAACTGTTGAGGGTGAACTTGGCGTATTAGCAGGTGTTGAAGATGACGTAGTAGCAGAAGAGTCTACTTACACCAGACCAGAAGAAGTAGAAGACTTTGTAAAGAGAACCGGTGTTGATTCATTGGCCATCTCAATTGGTACTTCTCACGGTGCTCACAAATTTACTCCTGAGCAGTGTACTAAAAACGAAGATGGAATATTAATTCCTCCTCCATTGCAATTTGAAATTTTGGAAGAAATTGAGAAACGTATTCCTGGTTTCCCTATTGTATTGCACGGATCTTCTTCTGTACCACAAGATCAGGTTGCAATAATCAACGCTAACGGTGGTGCTTTGAAAGCTGCCGTAGGTATTCCTGAAGAGCAATTGCGTAAAGCTGCCAAATCAGCTGTCTGTAAAATCAACATTGACTCAGATGGTCGTTTAGCAATGACTGCTGCAATTAGAAAAACTTTCAACGAGAATCCAGGTGAATTCGACCCAAGAAAATACTTAGGTCCTGCCCGCGAATCATTGAAAGAGCTTTACATGCACAAAAATGAAAACGTATTAGGATCTGCTCAAAAAGCTTAATCACCTAATATCACATACTAAAAAGGACGAACTCAACGGTTCGTCCTTTTTTTTATGCTTACATTCAAGTCACAAATTAATATTTTAAGCTCTTTCCTAATTTGTGAGTAATTGAAAAAAAAATAAAAAAACAGGCTGAAAGCCTGAGACAAACAACAAATAAATCGTATTGTCTCACCCATTCAGGGTAATGACCCCACCACTTAAATTATACTTGGGGCGTTGCCCCAAGCTTTATTGTTAAAGGCCTTCAGCCTTACCGAAATTAAGATCCATTCTCAACGAAACTCTTTTCTATAATTAAAAGCTATCTCTATCCGCTCCCTAAGGTTTAAATGATAAACAAAAGACCTTATTTCTTAAATGCGAACCTTGCTAGCAGATGATAACCGACTGCCAGATACCTTATTTTAACACAAGATATCCTCTCCGTATCCCTCTTTGCTTTCTTCGTGCTCCTTTGTGTAACTTATTTTTGAACGCAATACTAGAATGGATAACCAATAGCAAAATTAAAAGCCATATTATTTACATTAAAAGCATCTGCCCCAAACACCCATCTCTTTCCGGCCGGCAAAGACGGGTCACGCGCTTTAACTCCCATATCCATCCGAAATACAAAATAACCAAAATCCAGTCGCGCTCCGGTACCAATTCCTACAGCAATCTGCTTATAAAACTGGTTGAATTTAAACAAACCCTCTTCATCCTGTTTCTCATTTCCCGTTTCACGAATATTCCAGATATTACCAATATCGGCAAACAAGGCACCCTCTAAACGCCAAAACAGCTTAAACCGATATTCGGCATTCAGTTCCAATCGAATATCACCAATCTGATTATAGTAGCCACTTTCAGTATCTTTAAATCCCCCGGGGCCAAGCCCCCTCACCGGCCAGGCCCGTATACTATTTGCTCCTCCCACAAAATAACGCTTTTCGAAAGGAAGTGTATTCATATTTCCATAGGGATACCCCACTCCGGCAAAAAAACGATAGGCCATGGAATTCACCTCGTTAACAATATGATGATAGCGTACATCAAAATCCGCTTTCACATACTGCGCATAGCGAATGCCCATTATTTCCCGAAACTCGGAATCGGAATTACCATCCCACAAACTCACTAAACCATTTAGAAAATTACCGGCAGCCTCTGCATTAGCCCTAAAGTACCAATACTGTTTTTCTTTGGGAAGAATCTGTTCATTATACAAATAGGTATAAGAACTATTCATAATTAAGTGATCAGTATAACTATGCTTCAAAGTCGTATTCTCAATCCGACTCCAGAAGGCCGAATCTTTCACCGGAATATTTACCAAACTAAACTCTATTGGCGAAAAAGAATGACTCACAAAATTTGAAGATTTCCAATTATAACTTAATCGTGCATTACCAATCGTTCGTGTATAATCAGGGCGTCTCTGATAATTGTAAGCCACCTTTATATTGGTTCTGGGGTTAAACCTTTTTCGAAAACTCTCTACTCTAAACGGCACTACAAACTTTGGCAGTGTTAACCCGGCATCCACCCCAACCTCAAGGGTATTAAACCGATTCTCACCATCACTATTTGCCTGATTTTCGGAAGCTGTCCGAAAACGCATATCGAACACCTCGGCCCCTCTGAGCAGGTTTTTATGCTTGTACTTAACAATACCGGCAGCCCCCAGATTTCCGGAAGAGTTGGTCCCTTCCAATTCAAATGCATAGGATTGAATACGGGATGAGGAAAGCTGAATAAAACACTGCAACAACTTATTCCCTTCAGCATCTTTTTGTCCGGGGAGTTCCCGAAAACGAATATCGATAAAACGAAACAATTGTAAGTCGGACAACAACGACTGGGTTTTATCCACCAAGTCAGTACTATAAAACTGCCCCGGAAAAATATAGTTCGAATTAATCAGTACATCGGCACGAAAATTCAAGTTATCGCCATAAAGAATATGACACCCTTCGTACATCAAGGTATCAAATCGACTTAAGTATCCTGAATCATTCTGTAACGCTTCCTGAGGGTCAAATCCCACCAGAAAATACACATCTTTGATACGTGACTTTTGATGAGCTACTAACGTATCCACTTCCTTAGAAATACTTTTACGCTCTTTCACCAGAATCAATGAATCATTCACCTGGTAATTTCCCAGAGCACTATCAGCCAAATAATAGATATACTCCTTACTGAAATTATAATACCCATTATTGCGCATCAACCGCGTTAAGCGCTCACGCTCCTTATCATGCACTTCCGCATCAAAGGGCTGGCCTTTCTTTAATAATGATTGCAAAGTATCGGCATACACCAATTTACCCAGATGATTATCATCTATTCGATAGTGTACATTATTTATGCGGTACCTTTTTCCAGGCTCAATGGAATAGCGGACTTTGACTTTCTTATTACCGGTTTGAATGACGGAATCCGTGACCTGCGCATTGAAATACCCTTTGTTTTTAAGAAACAAAGTAAGTTGTTCATTGGATTTCTGCTTCAACAATTCATCGTACAGCACCGGCTCTTCACCAATACGTCTTAGCCATTGATTAAATCCATTGGATTCATCCCGACCGGATAAATTATATAAGCCTAAGTGGAAACGCCAAAAACCAATAATCTTAACATTTTCTTTTTGCCGCAGATAAAACTTCAACTCATCTTTAGAGATATCTTTGGCGTTGTTCTGTATTTCAATTTTATTTAGCAGGTAAGCATCATCGGGTACATACCTGGTAGTACTACAGCCCACCAAACCACCTATTACAATTATCCCTGCCAGTAAAAATCGAAATGTCACTATCATTATTGGTTATTAGGCCTAAAGATAAGGACCGGTGCTCCCGGAAAACAATATTATTGATAAATTCCTGCAAAATTTCGATAAAGATATCTAAATCGGATGATATGCTATAACTTTGCATTCAATTATAATGGATTTTCACATGCTGAGCAAAAACAAACAGAAGCTTATTACTTCTTTAGCGAAAAAAAAATACCGCGACAGTCACCACCTTTTCATTGCAGAAGGAGATAAATTGGTGACTGATCTTATTTCAAATCACCTCTCCTGTACACTCATTGTATGCACAGAGCAGTGGCACAACAACTGTCATCAGGAGCTGACGCAGTGCCAGGAAGTGATCATTACCGATGAAAGTCAACTAAAAAAGGTTTCTCAATTAAAGAGTCCTCCGCCCGTTATTGGCATATTCGAACAAAAAAAGAATACCTCTACGTCCATCCCACTCGACGAACAACTTGTGCTCTTCCTTGACGAGGTGCAAGATCCCGGGAATTTGGGTACCATCATCCGATTGGCCGATTGGTTTGGCATCCATCATGTAGTGTGCTCCAAAGACTGTGCGGATGTGTACAATCACAAAACCATCCAATCGACAATGGGAGCTATTGCCCGTGTTACTATTCACTACATTGATCCCATTGAGTTTTTTGAACTGGCTAAGAAAACAGAAATACCTGTTTACGGGACTTTCCTTGAAGGGGAAAACATCTATTCAGAATCACTTACGAACACTGGTATCCTTGTTATGGGTAACGAAGGGAAAGGTATTGGCCCGGCCATAGCGCCGTATGTTTCGAAAAAACTTTTCATCCCTAATTATCCGGCCGGAGCGGACACGTCAGAATCGCTTAATGTCTCTATCGCAACGGCTATCGTTTGTGCGGAATTCAGACGACGAAGCCTCGCTTCATCTTAAACAACCTGTAATAAGCCCTTATACCGATTGTATACTGAAGCTGGCCTTATCTGCATTTCATTTGATAATGCCATTCATCATTACATCGGCATTACACCAAAGTCAATACGTCCACATTCCCCGAAAAATAGGGGCAAGCTGTGGTAAAATGGCAATACATAACAGTGAGCTATCAGCGATCAACAATTGAGATACGCGGGATAATTAATTTTGCCGCTGGGGATAATTAATTATGCTGCCCGGGATAATTTGTTTTGTCGCTGGGGATAATCATTTATGATACTCGGGAAAATCCATTTAGATGCGCATCATATTTCTTCGGGATGCGCATCTTAAAGTGTTAAGGCATCAGAAACCTTTTTGTACCAGCCTTAATCATTTACTGTGTTAACGCCTTACCGCTAATGTATTCATAAGCTTTTTCAGCACAGCGCTCACCATCAATGGCTGATGATGCAATTCCACCGGCATAACCAGCCCCCTCTCCACACGGGAAGAGGCCACTTATCTGAAGGTGCTGCAAACTGAATTTATCACGCGGGATACGTACCGGTGAGGATGTCCGGCTTTCTACTCCCACTACTAAGGCTTCGTTGGTCACAAACCCGCGGGCCCGCTTATCAAAATAGCTGAATCCCTTTTGCAGGCGTTTACCAATGTGTTCCGGTAACCAAAAGTGCATGGGCGAAGCAATTAAACCGGGTATATACGAGCACTCCGGCAAATCAAAGGACAGTTTACCATCCACAAAGTCGGCCAATCCCTGAGCCGGCGCCACCACTCCTCTTCCTCCATTCACAAATGCTAAACGCTCCAATTCCTGTTGAAATTCAAGACCGCCCAACACGCCTTTATTTTGATGTTCACCAATATCCTCAGGCCGAATCTCCACCACCATTCCCGAATTGGCAAATGGTGAATTGCGCCTGGCCGGCGACATCCCATTCACCACCATCTCATTCTCATTGGTCATGGCCGGTACAATAAATCCGCCCGGACACATACAAAAAGAGTAAACGCCCCGATCAACCTGTTGACAGGACAGACTATAAGAAGCCGCCGGAAGGTAGTCACCGCGTCCCTTGGCTGAATGGTACTGAATCTGATCAATCATTTCCTGCGGATGCTCTACCCGAACACCCATGGCCCACGTCTTGGCCTCCAGAGTAATCTTTTTATCGTTTAAGAGATAATAGACATCTTTAGCTGAATGACCGGTCGCCAGTACAACAGCGCGTCCTTCGACTTTATCGCCATTTTCTAAAACAACCCCGGTTATCTTATCGTTTTCCAGGATGACATCCGTCACTTTTGTGTCGAAATGCACTTCACCGCCCACCTTGATAATGGATTCCCGCATCCCTTTAATAACACCAGGTAAACGATCGGTTCCAATATGTGGGTGCGCATCAATCAAAATCTCTTCACTGGCTCCATGAAAATGAAAAACTTCCAATACCTTTCTAAAATCACCACGCTTCGTGCTTCGTGTATAGAGTTTACCATCCGAAAAAGTACCTGCACCTCCTTCTCCAAAAGCATAATTGGACTCCGGATTAACACCCTGATTCCGATTTAGAAGTGCCAGGTCCCGCTTGCGATCACTCACCGGCTTACCACGCTCTAAAACAATGGGCTTTAAACCTAACTCAATTAATCGCAAGGCTGCAAAATACCCACCAGGGCCTGCACCTACCACCACCACTTCAGGCGCATTGGATACATCCGGGTACTCAAAACTTATAGCCTGGGGCGCGGGTGGCTTTACATCTGCATAAGCTTCAATGTGAAGTTGCACAAACACAGGAGCTTTTCGCGCATCGATGGACCTTTTCACCACCTGCATATAGGTGATACTTTCAGGTGCCACTTTCATCTTCTTGGCCACCAAGGGACGGTAAAATTTCTCATCAGACGCCTCCCGAGGCGAAATCCTTAAAACAACTTCAAGTTTCATCTATATAAAAAAAGATTAATGCTTAATCAAGCAGATCATTTCATCCAGAACGATCTGTTATAGCGCCACAAAAGTACAGGAATTTATTCAAAGTAAAAGGTCAGACAGAACAATCGCGATTTTAATCCATCCAAGGCATTGGTATAAATCTCATCACCGGGCTCACCGGTTCCTTTTGGATCCAACATATCTAATAGTCCGATAGAAGTCTTTAATTCGATGGAGAGACGGAAATAAGCCAAATACATATCCACACCTGCACCCGCTTCTATATAACCATCTAACGATTTTAACAAGAGTCTGTCTTGCTTATTCTTGGCCAGGTCATAACGTGCATTCACACCAGCAATAATATAAGGCTTTGCATTGTGCATTCGTAAGGCATTGTATTTTAACAGTAAGGGGAATTCCAGAAAGGTTGATTTGATTTTTAATGGCTCCTCCTCTATTACTCCATTTTCATCAATAAATGATATATCACGTTGTCCAAAACTAATACCCGGCAGAAACCTCAGGTTTAAGTCTTTTCGTAAGCGATAACTGGATACAATACCAATGTTCAAACCCGGCTTAAGCTGTATTACTTCACCATAGATGGGGCTTCCATCAGGCTTAACCCCGGCTCCGCTGTTGTACACCCTAAAATCCATGGTATTAAAACCAATGAGAAATCCGAAATGAAGGGGTCGCTCATCAAAGGAGCGCAAATTCGCCACCTTCTTTTTATCCCTTTGAGCAAAAAGATTGAACGAAAACAAAAGACACAATAATAAGATGGATGCTCTCAACGGATTTCTTGTTTTAGTACTATGATATAAACCTAAAAAACGGAATTTTATTGTTTTAATTTTTCAGCCAGGTAAATGGTGGCAATGCCCATGGTTTGCTTAAACCGTTTTATGGGTTTCAGCTTTGCCTTCACAAGCTCCTGATCAAAACGTTCGCCATCAGGAAAGGTCAACACCGATTCGGGCAGATAGGTATACGCCGCCTTATCACTGGATATCAGACCTCCTAAAACAGGTAAGATGTATTTGAAATAAAAAAGATAGAATTGCTTAAACGGAAAATACACCGGTTTAGAAAACTCAAGCACCACCATTTTTCCACCTGGCTTCAGTACACGCCCCATATCCGTTAATCCCTTATTCAGGTTCTCAAAATTACGCACCCCAAAGGCCACTATCACTGCATCAAAGGTATTGCTTTCAAACGGCAGGTTTTCCGAGTCCCCTTCCTGAACGGTCAACCACTCAGTCAACTCACGTTTGGCTATTTTTTCATCGGCTACTTTCAGCATCTCGGTTGAAATATCCACACCCACTACTTTACACTGGAGTCGACGATGCGCTTCCAGTGCCAGGTCACCAGTACCAGTGGCCACATCTAAAATGACGGGTTTATTAATTTCCTTAAGTAAATTAATGGCCTTTTTTCGCCAGATTTTATCAATCCCCAGTGATAAAAAATGATTTAGAAAATCGTACTTAGGCGCAATATTATTAAACATTCCTGCCACCTGACTCTTCTTGGAAGCATCAGAGGCTTTATAAGGTTTTACCGTCATTCTTTAAAAATTAGATAGGCGCAAAAATAACATCCCAAACATAAAAAAGGGAATAAAAACCAACTTTTGGCTTATTCCCTCCCTATTTTTTTTGAAAAAAGTACTATTTCAACTGATCAGCCAACAGCGTTTTCAAGTCTTCAAAATCATCCGTATTAAAACCCGTACTCGCATAAACTACTTTTCCAGTCCTATCAATGACATAATTACGTGGAATCGTATTAGCCGCAAATTGGCCATACACCACTCGTTCCGGATCAGGATAAAAAGGTAAATCTAACTTTCTGTCCACACGAAATTTATCCAATTCCTCAGCCGAATGTTCGCGACCAATTACTAACAGCACAAAATCCTTATGATCTTTGTATTTTTCCCAAACATCTTTCTGAAGGTGTGGCAGCTCCTTTACACAGGGCGGACACCAGGTGGCAAAAAAGTTAACCATCACCACTTTCCCTTTCAGATCTTCACTACTTAAGACTGCTTCATCACCTTTTAAACTAAACACAGGAACTGCATCTCCTTTTTTAATCTTTTCTGACTCGTCGGCTCTGGTAATAGTAAACATACCCACCACTAAACAAATAAATACCACTAAAACTATCTTTCCTTGTCGCATCTCTTCCTTCTCCAAAAATTATACTATTTTCCTTCCACCCACTTTTTGAGTCGATTTTCAAATGTTTTCTTTGATTCTTGTATATAACCGTACGATTCATCATCGATACGTATCTCTCCTTTTGTCACATGGCCTAAGATAGAGAAGGGAACACCTTTCTCCATCATCAAATCCACAAAATCGTCTTGCTTTTCAGGTGATACTGAAACCACAATCCGACTTTGCGACTCTCCAAATAAAAAGGCTTCTTTTCTTACTTCTGCATCAGAGGTTATATCAAAGCCAAACTCCAAAGGAATGGCACATTCTAACAAAGTAAAGAACAAACCTCCATTGGAAACATCGTGCACTGAACGGACCAATCCTTTACGAATCACATCGGTAACAACACTCTGTACATCCAATTCTTCCTGCACATCATAATAGGGAGGTGCTGAATAATCGATATTCAAAATACTGGCCGCATATTCGGATGAATTGACATCGTTTTGCGATTGCCCAATCAGAAAGATCATATCCCCTTTATGTCGGAAAGATAAAGTGGTATGATGCTTTTTATCATCCACCACACCTACCATTCCAATCACGGGAGTCGGAATAATGGCTTTTAATTGCCCCTCTTCCGAGCGCTGATTATAAAAACTGACATTACCACTGATAACCGGTGTATTAAAATCATTACAAGCCTTGGTAATCCCTTTAATAGACTGAACAAACGAAGTGTAAACTTCCTTATCTTGCGGGCTACCAAAATTCAAACAATCAGATACACCCATGGGAGTCCCCCCTGCACAGACAATATTCCGGGCTGCTTCCGCAATGGCAATCTGAGCACCAATAAAGGGATTCGATTTCATGTAAATGGAATTACAATCCATGGTTGCCACCAGTGATTTTTCAGTGCCTTCCAAATCAATAAATGCCGAATCGGAAGGGTATTTATGATTATTTGCTTCCTTATTGAAAATACGATCAAATTTATCCGTCAACCATTTCTTAGATGCCACATTAATATTATTCATCAGCACCTTAACTACATCGGGATAATGATCTGGCTCATTATACACATTCAAATTAATATCCGGGTATTCCTGATGATTTTCATGATAGGCTGGCTCATATATGGGTGCCAACCCACCTAATCCAACGTACCTGGATGGTATACAAACCACATGCTTCTCCTTATAACGGCATTCTACCTGATCGCCTTCTGTTACCTGTCCCACGACACCAACGGACAACTCTAATTCATGGGCCACTTTTTCGATGGCTGAGAGTTTATCAGGTTCAATACACACCAATAAGCGCCCCCAGGTTTGCGACAGCAATATTTCACGGGCTGTCATTGCATCTTCACGCTGTGGTACTTTTTCCAGATTCAACAATACACCGCTATCGGCCCGAGCCGTCATAGCAGCAATTGCTCCAATGATCCCCTGATTAACAATGGCCTGCATCCCCACGACCAATTGACCGTCCACAAGCTTCTGAATGGCACATTGAAGATGCTTTTCGATAGTGACGTCCATCATCACATCCAATGAAACGGTTTTTGTTTCTATTTCAGCAATCATCTCCGGATCAAAAATATCAACATCTACCCCATTCGTTCCGGTAGCGGCTCCTAAAATCAGGACTAAATTACCAACCCCCTTGGCTACACCAGACACTAAATTTTCTATTTTCGCCACCCCAATGGCCATATTATTGACTACCGGTGCGGAATTATATCCTTTCGAAAAAGAAACCTCACCACCAACAACTGGAACGCCAAACTGTTTTTCAAACTGAGTAATTCCTTCTGTGACTTCTTCAAATAACCATTTAGCCGTATCGCGTTTTCCGTCCCCCATTCTTAAGGAGCTCAATAAAGCCACCGGTTTAGCTCCCATGGATGTTAAATCACGGGTGACGACTCTTAATCCTGTTGCTGCTCCTAAGCGTGGCTGAATGGCACATGGATGGTTGTGTGATTCCACTTTAAAAACACAGGCTAAACCATTACCTACATCAATGGCTCCGGCACTTTCCTTTCCCGCTTGAACCAACACTTGATCACCGGTTCGCGGCAGCTGTTTCAGCCATTTTAAGGAATTCTTATAACTGGCATGCTCCGACCACAATTGAGAAAAGATCTCCAGCTCAAGGGTATTGGGATTGCGGGCAAGAATCTCCTTAATTTGATCAAATTCAGCAGATGTTAAATTCAATTTTTCGGCTTCTGCAATGGTTGGTAAAGATGTATCCATAACACATAGGTTTAGAGCATTTCAATAAAAGTGATATAGGTTTTTTTTCTACTTTTACTTCACAATTAGGAAAGCTGAATGTATAGCTGTTTCAGTCATGAAAGTAGAAAAAATAACCCAAACTGCAAACAGCCTTAATCAAATAAAGCAATTAAACAATGAAACAAATAGCATTCGTAACAGGAGCCACTTCTGGCATTGGGAAAGCCACAGCCCTGAAATTGGCAGGTTTGAATTATCATTTAATCATTACCGGCCGACGGGCTGATCGTTTGGAAGAATTAAAACAGCAGTTGGAAAATAAGTTTACCATAAAGGTACTTTGTCTGAATTTTGACATCCGTAATAATGAGGCCACCGAAAATGCCATTAACAAAATGGATGCCACCTGGAGAAACATCGATATTTTAGTGAATAATGCCGGGTTAGCTGCGGGAGCTGATCCTATTCAGGATGGTTTATGGAGTGACTGGGAGCAGATGATCGACACCAATATTAAAGGCTTACTGTTTCTTTCTAAACAAATCATCCCATTGATGATACAGCGTAAAAAAGGTCACATTGTCAATGTTTCATCCGTTGCCGGGAAAGAAGTCTATGCAGGAGGTAATGTTTATTGCGCTACAAAACATGCTGTTGAAGCCATTACCAAAGGGATGCGCATTGACCTGCTTAAACATGGCATTAAAGTCACTTCCGTAGCTCCGGGAATGGTTGAAACCGAATTTTCCATCGTACGCTTTCATGGGGATAAAGAAAAAGCCGACAATGTTTATAAAGGCCTTACTCCTCTTTTTGCTAATGACATTGCCGACACCATCGAATTTGTGGTGACGCGTCCGCCGCATGTCAATATCAATGAAATACTTGTCATGCCTACAGCGCAGGCCAGTGCGGTTTATAACCATCGGGA